>CAKPDY010000004.1 GCA_934149165.1 uncultured Clostridia bacterium
TTTATATCTAATTTGTAGTCTTTGCTAACTTCTTTTGCAAATTCAATTTTTGCTTTTGTTTCTCCTGTACTTTGAATGTCTTTTACTGTTTCTTTTACTGTTTCTTTAACTGTTTCTTTAACTGGTTGTTCAGGTTTGCCTGAAGTTTTAGTCCAAGAAGCATATAATGTTACATTTTTATATCTCTCATAACCACTTTCTTCTTTTATTAAAGTATCTTTTTCAAACTCTTTATCTGTTTCTTCATTTATATCCCAGAATCTCCAGTAAACATAATTATAGTTTTCTCCGCTACCATCTTTTTTTGTATTCCAACCGTTAAATGTATATCCTTCTCTTACTGGAATGTATGGTAATAATGACATTGTTGTTCCTGAATTGTTTCCTCCTATGTAGTCATAACTATTAGATTCTTTGCCATCTATTTTACCACCATTAGCATTTAGTTTTAGTACAATTCCATCACCTTTAAAAGTATCTTGAGTATATGTAGCAGTTATTTCTATACAATCACGTTTAGCAAAATAACTAGAATCAATAGAAGTTACAATTTTTCCATCTAACTCCCATCCTTTAAATGTGTATCCTTCTCTTACAGGTATATATTTTGTTAAATCAACTGTTTTAAATTCAGTGCTTTTACTTGTTAATTTTATAATGCTTTGTCCATTTACTTTACCTGCAAATGGATCAAGTGTTAAATAATATGTACCTGTTCCTTGTAATGGCTTCTCAGAAAATCTTGCATAAAGAGTTAATCCATTCGTATATGTTTCGCCTTCTGCTAACTTTCCACTCCAGCTAAAATCAGTTATTGCTATATCATCACTAACTTTTTCACCACCTGCTTTTTCCCAGTGTGAGAATTCTGTTCTACCATTAAAAATTACAACATTTTTTGTTAATTCAGATAATTTAACTGTAGTTTCTCCTTCTGCAACATTGAATTTTATAATTTTCTGGTCTTTACCATCAATACTGGCATTTTCTGCTGTGCTAGTCAATATTAATGTACATTTTCCATCATCACTAATTGTTGCTGCATTTACTCTGTTTGAAAAAACAAACAGACATATACTAGCTAAAATAATTGCTAAAAATATTAAACTTTTTTTGATCTTCATTTTACTTTTCCTCCTTAATGTTTTCTTGAACTTTTACTTTTTTTAACATTAACTATTATTAATGTAATAATTCCTAATATAGCAATTGCAAACAATACAATGTATATTATAACATTATCACCTGTTTTCGGATTTGTTATTCTTTTCACCCCCTTTTAACATATTTTTTATTTATTCTATCACATATATATTTTTATTGCACTCTTTTCGCCAAAGTTTCAGTTGTTTTTTTGGCGATTGTGTTTTTTATATTTTTATGATATATTATAATAAAAATTGTATTATAAATATGGAGGTTTTCTTATGACTTTTTGTGAGCAATTAAACACATATATAAAACATATTGGATGTTCGTCTAAAGAACTTATAAATGCTTCAGGTCTATCTACTTCTGTTATTAGTCGTTATCGTAGAGGAGATAGAAGACCTAATATAAGGGGTAAACAATTAGAACAATTAGTAGATGGTTTATATAAACTTTCTAATTCTAAAAGATTGAATATAACAAGAGATGAAATTTACAGCAACCTTTCTAGCACTTTAAATGATGTTTCTATCGATTTTGAACAATTAAGTAAAAATTTTAATGAACTTATTTCGACTTTAAATATTAATATGGCTGAATTGGCTCGTTCTAGTTCTTGTGATTCTTCTTTGCTTTCTAAAATTCGTACTGGAAGTACAAATCCATCAAAACCTAAAATTTTTATTGAAAGTGTTTGTAATTTTGTTGTAAAAAAATACAAATCAGAAGATGATAAAAAAACTGTAGCTATTCTTATTGGTTGCCATTTGAAAGATTTAAAAGATAATTCTAGCTATTATAATAAATTGTTCGAATGGTTTTCTACTAATCTAGTTCCAGATCATAATTATATAGATGATTTTTTAAATCATTTAGATAAATTCGACTTAAATGAATATATAAAAGCTATACATTTTGACGAAATGAAAGTACCTGCTATTCCTTTTTACAAAGCAATTTCTAAAACATATTATGGTATAGAAGAAATGAAAAAAGGAGAATTAGACTTTTTTAAAGCAACTGTTCTTTCAAAGAATAATGAACCTGTTTTTATGTGTAGTGATATGCCTATGGAAGATATGGCACAAGATGTCGAGTTTGGGAAAAAATGGATGTATGCTATTGCTATAATGTTAAAAAAAGGCTTACACTTAAATATTATTCATAATGTTGATAGACCATTTAACGAGATGATGTTAGGTTTAGAAAGTTGGCTACCAATTTATATGGCTGGGCAGGTTTCTCCATATTTTTTAAAAGGATTACAAAATAATATATATTGCCACTTTACTTATGTTTCTGGAACTGTTGCTTTATATGGAGAATGCATCAATGGTTATCACAATGAAGGTATGTATACATTAACCACTAAAAAGAATGATGTTTCATATTATAAGACAAAAGCAAATTGTTTATTAAAAAAGGCTACACCCCTAATGGAAATATATAAAGAAGATTCTAAAAATGCTTATTTTGCATTTTTATCTTCAAGTGTAAAAATAAAAGCTAATCGTAGAAGAATTTTATCTTCTTTACCAATTCATACTATTTCTGATGATTTACTTTTAAGAATTTTAGAACATAACAACATTTCAAATGAAGATATTAAAAAAATACAAGAATCTGTGAAGGTATTCAAAAATATGGCAATAGATGCAACAGAAAACAATTTACTTGAAGATGAAATATCTAAATTTTCAAAAGAAGAATTTGAAAAATCACCTCTTTCGCTTTTTCTTGCAGATAGTTTTTATGATAAAAAAATTTATTATACATACGAAGAATATTTAGAACATTTGGATTTGTCTAAAAAATATGAAAGAAATAATAAAAATTATAAGTTAAGTATAAACAATAACCATACATTCAAAAACATACAGGTTTTAATTTGCGAGAAAAATTGGGTTATGATTTCAAAAGCCAATAGTCCTTCTATTCATTTTGTAATTCATCATTCCAAACTACGAAATGCAATTGAGAATTTTATTCCACCTATTGTTGAATAAAGTAAATAAATTTAATAAAGAACTACTCATTTTTTGAACTGAAGTAGTTCTTTATTTTTAATATTTTTTATTATTTTTCTATATATCCGCTTGTTTTTTCTGTGTACATATCATCTGTTATAGATTTATATCTTTCACCATCATAATCATCAGTAAATCCATTATATGCTTTATATATTTCATTGGTTTCAGTATCATATACTCTTTCATAACCAAGTGTTACATCACTTTGCTTTTGACTCATAATATCAGAAGTTTTACTTCTTTTATTCCAAGAATCCATTATTTCGTCGCTTAAGAGTAATATCGCCATTATTAAAATCTTCAAATTCTATTTGAATTACTTTTGATCCAACTATTTTTATGTCTTTATCTGGATTATGAAATATTCCCTTTCCAATTTTCATACTAATACAATCCCCCTTATACTTAATAAGTATAATTCAAAATATTAAATAAAACAATTTTTTTACCAAAAAGTCCAGTGTTTTTTTAGCGAATAGTTTTAGTGGTGATAAGTTATCGATTAAAGAAATGTTAAGCAATATCAAGCGTTTCTGATATTTTTCCAAATTGTATGTGCATACGGGAGTAAAATCACCGGGATGTGAGAAAAATACTACCCATTTTCCTTTGTAATCTGCTAATTTTATTCTTCCCATTGTAGTTTCAGCTTCAAAATCTGGGGCATATTGTCCTAGTTTTACATTACCATTCATCATTATTTCATAATCCATAAAAATAAACCTCCAATCATATTTGTTGTATTATATGTTTGAAGATAAAAAAATGCTACCTATTCCTATTACTTCTCCAGTTGTTACATCTATAAAATAGCTAACTTTAAAAAGTCAACTATTATGTCTGTTTTAAATATTGATATTTATGCAATTTTACAATATAATTTATTTAAAAAAATTAGGAGATAATATAACAATGAATAAGCAAAAAATTTTAGAGAAATATAAAAATGAATATGAAAGACTTTTAATTTCAAAGTTATTTGATAAAATTGAATTAGCTGAAAAACGAAATAAAATTCAAATAACAAACTTTTTATCACCTATAGAATTGGCACTTATAAAAAATATATTAAATCTAATTGGATATAAAAATTATGAAATATATGGTAATACTAGATTTTCAATTATTATCTATCCAAATAAACTTGAAAATGTTTTTAAAAATAATGAATTCAATTATAATACTATATTTGATTGTATAAGAATTTCCAACTGTATAGAAAATTATGAACATAAAATCTATTTAGGAGGCTGTATTAAGCTTGGCGTAAAACGTGAAAAAATAGGTGATATTATTGTATTTGAAAATGGTGCCGATATAGTAGTTAACAAAGATATTTCTATGTTTTTATTAACTAATTTACAACAATTACATAGATTTAAAAATTGTAATATACAACTTATAAATTTAAATGATATTGCACAAATTGAACAAAAATTTAATAATCTAAAAATAACTGTTTCATCACTAAGATTAGATAGTATAGTTGCTGAACTTGCCAAAACTTCAAGAAGCAAAGCATTAGATTTGTTAAAATCTGAAAAAGTTTTTGTTAATTATAAAAATGAGAGTAAATCTACAAAAAATATCTTTACTGATAATGTAATTACAATTAGAGGAATTGGTAAATTTATAGTTGGTGAAATTTCTCAAAATACAAAAAGTCAAAAGTTCACTATAAAAATAAAAAAATATGTTTAAAAATTTTATTTATTTTTTTCTATTTCCATTTTCATCTGAATATTTGTCATATATAACAGCAACATTGTCAATGATTTTTGGAACATTTTCAAAAATCATTGACATCTTGTATTATTTACCATTGCTTTTGCAACTTCTGTATTTGTTGATACAATAATTTCTCCATTATTTACTAAACCAGGTCCAAAAGATAATATATTGTATGCACCTTTCTCTAGCAAATCTGTTATAGAATTTTTTTCGTCTATTATTTCAAAAGTTCCATCTTTATATATAACTAAATCTTGCTTATTTTTTACTGCATTTTCTCTATATATAACACCATTTCTTAATACATATCCATTTTCCTGAACACCATAATAATCACCATTTATAACAAAGATTGCATTTATATTTTTGGCTATATTTGTAGTTTTATCTGTTATATTTTTTCCATATGTTTCTTTTGCAAAAACAGTTTTTAAATATGCAATATTTGAAATTTGAATATCTGCAACATAAATTGTTGTATTGTTTTTTATATATTCTTTTATTTCAATTTTTATATTATCATCTTAATATAAGTTATGTGTTGTAATAACATTTCCTGTACATACTGGTTGTGTATTCAACATTTCATATTTAGCTATTATTTTATTTCCATTATATATTTTTTGTATTACTAGTGTATCAAGTACCATGTATATAGAAAATATTGTTAGGCAAATTATATAAATTATTATAAATAGATTTTTTCTCAAAGATTTCCCCTCCTTGATTTATTTTAATTTATATTTTGAACATTAAAAGAATATTAAATGAAAATTTTTTTATCTTATTTATAAAATAAAAAACTGAAATTTGCAAAATTATAAAATTTTTACAAAATTTCAGTTTTTTATTACTAATCTCCTATTCTTTCAGGATTATAAATATACTTTCCTATAGAATTACAGATAATTGTATTCGTATAATTTGAACACTGAGCGGAAAAATAATTTTTAATTTTTATGTCTTCATGCAAAAAGCATTCACTTGAAAACTCTTTTACAATAGCAAAGTCTATATCTTCCAAAGATATTTTGTATAAGTTTAATACCTGAAATCCTTCTTGAGCATAAAAACTTACTGCTCTTCTAAAAAATGCCTTTCCTTCAAATGTTGGAGGACTAACCTTAGGAAGGTACAAAAATTTTTGACCCCAGCCATAACGTATTAACATTGCAGAATATTTTTCCTGTAACATTGTTTCTGAGCCACAAGGTTCAAGTTCAAAGTTATTGCCTAATTTTTCCTTTAATATTCTGTATGCTAATTTTTCATGACCGCCTCCATATGTCGAATAATACTCTCCATTTGGGAACAAAAATCCTGCTCCTAATGGGAATTTTTCTGTGTAATTCATATGTGCATACTCCTTTCTAAATAATAATTTTATAAGGATTTCATGTTTTTGATATTTTTATTATATATCTATTTATAATTTTGTCAATATAAAATAAGATTTTTTTTATTATCTCTTAATTTATAAAAAGCCCAAAAATACTAACTATTATATTTTTTGGCCTTTTATATAAATATATTATATATTAAATTTTTTATAAAGTAAATCTATAAGCCGGGTTCTGTCTTGAATAGTCATTTATCTAGTACATATATTACTATATGTCTCAAGCCACCTCAATGTAGAAGATGACGAGCAGTCTTAGCCTTCTATCTATAGGGTGTTGCTCCAGATGGGGTTTACACAAACCCAGTATGTCACCATACTAGTGGTGAGCTCTTACCTCGCCTTTTCATCCTTACTTATTTACAATAAGCGGTTATTTTCTGTTGCACTTTCCTTAAGGTTTCCCTCACTGGACGTTATCCAGCATCATCGCTCTATGGAGCCCGGACTTTCCTCGTACGCTTTCTTTCGAAATTGCTATACGCGACTATTTAATTTACTCTGTTTATTATTTTAATCTTTTTTTTTATTTTTGTCAATGTTTTTATGTTAACAAGAATTAAGCAGTCTTAGTATTTAAAATTTTATCAATTTCTCTAAATCTTTTAATCTTCTGAGTTGTAGTTTTTTCAAGTGGTTCAGTAGTTATAATCAATTCCTTTATTCTTTTAAATACTGGCAATTTTTTATTAATTTCTTTAATGTCTTCCCAAATTAATTTTTCATATTCTTTCTTAGTTTTTTCTCCAAATTTTTCTTTAAGAATAACTTCATCATATACTATTTTTATTCCAAGTGAAATTTCATTTTTTGAATTTTCACGCGGAAATAATACACTTTCCTGTACATATGACATTTTATTTACTAAAAATTCAATATCTGTTGGATAAACATTTTCACCATTTTTTAATACTATAACTTCTTTCTTTCTACCAGTAATATATAAAAATCCGTCTTCATCAAAATATCCTAAATCTCCTGTATAAAACCATCCATCTTTTAATACTTGATTTGTTATTTCTTCGTTTTGATAATATCCAAGCATAACATTAGGACCTTTTGCCACTATTTCTCCAATTTTATATTTTTTACGATTATCTTTTTCATTATTTTCGGTTTCATTTGTACTTTCAATTTCAGATGTTCTAACTTGACTTTCCATCATTTTTATTTCTTGATTTTTAGCAATTCCAATGGTTTCACCATTTTCATCAACAATTTTTATTTCCACATTAAAAGGATTTCTACCAACACTTCCAGGTCTTTTTTGTTCATCAGTTTCTGCAGCTATTAGTGGTGATGTTTCTGTTAAACCATACCCTTGTACGCATTCAATTCCAAAAGCATTATATCCATCTATTGTTTCTTTATTCATTGCAGCTGCACCAAAGAACAATATACGCACTTTACCTCCTAATTGGTTTAATATAGATTTAAATAATTTTCTTCTTATATCTATATGCATATTTTTATATAGATAATTTGAAAATTTAATCATTTTGTTCACTAATTTAGCTTTTCCAGATTTTTCTATTCCATTTTGAATTTTTTTATACATTGCTTCTAATACAAGTGGCACAGCAACTATAATACTAACTTTATATTCTTCTAAATTTTTTGCTATATATTTTAACCCATCACAAAAGGCAACTGTCACTCCACTATAAAAACCATATAAAAATGTTATTGTACATTCAAAAGTATGATGTAATGGTAAAAATGATAATATTGTGTCTTCTGGATACATTTTTGCCATTTTTGCCATTGCCATAATATTTGAGCAAATATTTTTTTGTGATAACATTACACCTTTTGGTTTTGATGTAGTACCTGAAGTAAATAATAAAACACTCATTTTTTCATTATCTATTTTTATTTTTTCATATATATTTTCGCCATTTTCGATTAACGAATTTCCCTTTTGGGTTAATTCAGAAAATGATAATACTCCATGACTTTCTTTTTCTAAATCCATATTTATAAATGTTTTTATTGTTGAATCTTTTGCTTCCTTTATTTTTTCAAATACTTTTGAATATTTGTCTTCATATATCGCAACATCTGCTTTACTTATTTCAACTAAATTTTCAATTTCTCCTTCTGGTAATGCTTTATCAAGTGGTACAGCTATCATATTTCCTGTTGTTACTGCTAGATAACTAACACACCATTCATATCTATTATTTGAAATAATTACAACTTTTTTATTTTCTAATCCTAAATTTAATAATGCTGTTGAAAAACCTTTTATTTCTTTGTCAATTTGTGCATAAGTTTTTTCTATAACAGCCTCATTTTCCTTTTTAAAATTTTTTTTATATTTATATGCTATATTTTCTGGATATTTTTCTACTGTATAATTTATCATTTCTCTAAAATCATTAATTTTATGGATATTATATAATTCATTATTGAATTTCATTTTTCTTAAATCCCCCCAGTCTTTATTCTGTTACATTATATAAAATCAGTCATTAAAAATCAATATTTTGGAGTGATAAATTTTTTCTAATATATATATTCCTTAATTTACCGCTTTTTCTTTTGTTTTATATATTAATTTTTACTTATATAAAACCGACTAGTTAGACTATATTATAGTAAATGTTTTTATTCTTTTATTTCTTCAGATAACTTATTTATAGCTTTTGTTTCAATTCTGGATACATAAGAGCGAGAAATACCCAATATACTAGCAATTTGATTTTGAGTTTTTGGTTTTTTACCATCTAATCCAAATCTCATTTCTAATATTAATTTTTCTCGTTCTTTTAAAACTTCTTTCATTTTCTGATATAGTTTCTTTATTTTAAATTTTAAATCTACTATTTCTTCAATACTTTTTTCATCATTTTCAATTACTTCTTGTAATGAAACTGTATTATCATCTTTATCTTTTCCTATTGTATCTTCTAAATATACTTCAGCATTTAATTTTTTTATACTTCTAAGGTGCATAAGTACTTCATTTTCTATACATCTTGATACATATGTTGCAAGACGTACACCTTTACCTGAATCAAAACTTTTTATACCTTTTATTAAACCTATAGTTCCAATAGATATTAAATCATCTTGTTCTATATTTGACGTTCCATATTTTTTACATACATGTGCAACTAGTCTTAAATTTCTTTCTATTAAAATGTTTCTTGCTTCTTCATCTCCATTTTCGTATTTTTCTAAATATATTTTTTCCTCTTCTGCAGTAAGAGGCTCTGGAAAAATGTTATTATTAGATATATAGCCTACAACAAATATAGCACTTTTTAAAAATGCTAAAAAACCTGATATGTAAAGAGTTAACATATATTTACCTCCAATTCAATCTATAATAAATATATGTTTATTTTTGTTTTTTGTGCATGACCCTTTTTATTAAATATTTTTTTATTATATATACTATACAATATATACCCAACATTAATAAATTTAATCCTATATATTGTTTAATTATTATCGTGTTACTTCCAGTTTTAGGCAATTCTTTTTCTACAACTATTTCTTTTTGTTTATTTTCTTTTTGAGGTTTCTCAACTTTTGGTGTATCTTTTTCTTCTGGTATTTTTTCCTCTTTTGGTTGTTTTTCATTTTTTACGGTAATTACATTTGTCTTATCTTCTTCTACTATAATTTTTATTTTTTCATTATTGTTAATATATCCTTCTATAGTATTTTCTTCTACTATAGTATATTTTCCTACAATCAAATCTTTCCATATTATTTCCCCGTTTTTATTTGTTAT
This sequence comes from uncultured Clostridia bacterium, assembly GCA_934149165.1. Classification (GTDB taxonomy): domain Bacteria; phylum Bacillota; class Clostridia; order TANB77; family CAG-508; genus CAG-492. The sequence goes on from CAKPDY010000004.1 coordinate 10,055, forward strand.
ATCTGTTTTTATTATTTGATTGTTTTCATTAATTAGTTTAAATTTTACACCTTCTAATTTTATATTTTCATCATTTTTGTCTACTTTAATAATTTTAATATTTCCCTTTTGTAGTTCGTTTTTTATTACAATTTCTTTTGTTTCTTTATCTTTTAATTCTACAACTATTTCATCATTAATAAGTTTATATTTTTCTTTTGTTTCTACCTCTTTTATAGTATATTTTCCTACTACTAAATCATTAAATATTATCTCTCCATTTTTATCGGTAATTCCTTCTTTTTCAATTTTTCCTTTATTATTTATAATTTGAAATTTTATGCCTTCTAATTTTACATTTTCATTGTCTTTGTCTACTTTAATAATTTTAATATTTCCTTTTTGTAGTTCATTTGGTATATCTATCTGTTTTATTTCATTAAATCCTAATTTAACATCAAATTGTGTATTGTTGATTCTATACCCATCTTTAGCTTCTGTTTCCTTTATTTTTAAATTTCCTTGATATTGGTTAGCTAATATTATTTGTCCATTTTTATCTGTTATATAACTATTTGTTTTACCTTTACTATTTGTTATTTCAAATTTTACACCTTCAATTGGATTTTTTGTTTCAGAATCAAATTTATTTATAATTAATTTAGATTTATTTGAATTTATATATATGTCTGTATTAGCATATACTTCTGAATATAGATTACTACATAATGCATAATCTTGATACCCATTTAATAAAGAACTTGAATAATATATTGGATAATTTTTTTGCTTTGCTTTTATTGAAATTCTAGCATTAATGTCAGAATAAATTTTATCTTGCGGAATCATTATTTTAAAATTTTCTCCTTTTTTAAAATCAGCTTTTTTGTTACCATTTAAATCTGTGACAAATGAACCTTCTGGAAATTTTTCAAAATTAACTATTTTATATTCCGAGATTTCTGATGAAGATTCAATTTTAAATACTTGAGAATAATAATTTTCTTTATCTTTTGAAAATTCTGATACCTTTACTATGGAAATATTTAATAAATCACCTCTTTTTTCTGTTCCATTAAGTCCTATATTGATTAAATTATACATTGCATTTAATGTTTTTGTTCCTCTTCTTTGTATATCTTCTAAATTCTCTCCATTGATAGAAAATTTTCCAGGTGAATATAAATTTTTAGTTTGTTCTAATGTATATCCTCTTAATACACAATTTATAGCTTGCATTGTAGCAAAATATGCATCATCTTCTGTTTCTACACCTAATTCATTTAGTGTTTTATAAGGATATCCATTTTTCATAATTCTCCATATTTTATCATTATTTAATAACTCTTTTACTTTAACTTGATATGTTTCTTTTTCTCCTGATACATATCCTACTCCTGGTAACCCAGGAGATAAACAATATGCTATATATTTTTGACCATCAACATCTGTATAAAATGTTTGATTATAAGTTAAATATATCCATTTACTTCCATCCCATTTTTGTACACAATAATATCCCTTTTTTCCTCTTTCTAATTTTTTTGTTTCATCTATATTTGTTGCATTTACATTTTTTATACATAATAATAATTGTAAAAATACTATTATTATTGCAAATATTGTTTTTAATATTTTACTTTTTTTCATAAATTTTACATCCTTTCTAAAATTAACTTTCTTTTACTTCTACTCCTCTAACACACAATCTATAATTTTGTTGACCATTTATACATGTTATAAGTGTTATTGTATTTTCTACATTTTTGTTAATATTTTCTATTTTGTTTACCATAGACCAATCTGTACTTTTTATTTTACATATGTTTTGGATTTTGTATGTTTTTTTACCTAATTTAGTAATATATATTATTTCATCATCTTTACTCAATATATTTATATTTTTAAAATAATGAGCATTTGTACCTCCATTATGTGATGCTAGTGATACATTTCCATTCCAATAATCACTTTCTATAAAATGACCTACTGATGTTTTCATTACTTCTTGTGTTGTTCCTTCTTTAATCGGAGCTTCTATATTTAATTTTGGTATTTTTAAAATTCCTATAATTTCATTTTGTAATATAATATTTTCTTGTATGTCATTTTCAAAATTATTAATCACCTGAATATTGTTATTTTCTGATGTTTTTTCTAAATTTTGACTGTTTTCTATTTTTTTATTATCTTCCAACAGATTATACGCTATTTTCAACGTTTTTTCTGATTCTCTTTTATTATTGCATAATTTATATACATTAAATTCTATGTAACATACACTACATATTAAAATTGCAATAATTATTACAATGAAAATTATTTTTTTCAATTTTCACCTCCCTATATATTTAATTTTTGTTTTTTTGAATTTTTTAAGAATTAAAATTTTTGAATTTCAGTTTTTAATCTACCGAAATTTAAAACTATTTAAGAAATTTTATAATTTGATAAAAATCTATATAGATATTTGATATACCAATAATAACATTTTTATTAATTTGAGTCAAGAAAAATCGCTCGACAAATTTCGACACAAGTTACAATTTAACACTTTTTATTATAGAGTAATTAAATACATAAATATTCTTCTATATAGGCTTTTCTTAACAACATGACTGTCACCATATCTAAAAGCAAGAATTAAATATCTATTTTAATTCTTGCTCTTTTAACATTTGATATAAGTACATTTATTTTTTTCTTCTGATAATCCAGCCATCTTTACATTCAATTGGTAATTTCATTTTTACACATTGACCAGCTCTTCCAGGATTAATATAATCTATCTCTTCGTCTGTATCAAAATCCCATAATTTTTCGATTTTAAAATTTACAGTTTCTATATTATTTGGAACAATAATTTCCATTTCATCTCCAATTTTCAATTTATTTTTTATTTCAATAATTGATTTTTCATTATTATATTTAACAATTATTCCTCCAAATTCATAATTAGGGTTATATTGTTTTCCTTCATATTCTTGAAAATCTTTATTATCTCTATCATTAAAATAAAAAGTAGTTAATCCCCTAGTTTTAGTTTTTTCAAGTTCTTTTAAATATTTACTATAATCATAATGTTGAGGATTTTCTATATATGCATCTATTGCATTTCTATATGCATTAACAACTGATGCTAAATAATATTGGGTTTTTAACCTTCCTTCTATTTTTAAACTATCAACACCCATTTGAATTATTTCTGGTATTTCTTTTATTAAGCATAAATCTTTTGACGAAAAAATATAAGTTCCTTTTTCATCATGTTCAATAGGCATTAAATTACCTGGTTTATTATGTTCTTCAACATAAACATTATATGCCCATCTACAGCTTTGTGCACAATCTCCTAAATTAGCACTTCTTCCTGCTAAAAAGTCACTTAGAAAACATCTTCCAGAATATCCAAAACAAATAGCACCATGAATAAATATTTCTGTTTCCAATTCTTGTGGTGTTGTATTTATTATTTCTTTTATTTGATTTTTATGTAATTCCCTTCCTAAAATAACTCTTTTGGCACCATTTTTGTACCAAAAATTTGCTGTATGTCCACTAACAATATTTGCTTGTGTGCTTATGTGAATAGGTATATTTGGAGCTTCTTTTTTTATTATTTCTACAACTCCACCATCTGCAACTATAATTGCATCTACTTTTAATTCTTCTAAGATTTTCAATTGCTTTTTTATTTCTTCATAATTTGTATCCCAAGCAAAAATATTTATTGCTGTATATACTTTTTTTCCTATTGAATGTGCATATTTTATTGTTTTTACTAAGTCATCATCTTTCATTTCTGCCCTTGTTCTTAATGATAATGAAGATGTTCCTGCATATACTGCATCTGCTCCATATATAAATGCTGTTTTTGCTTTTTCAAAAGACCCTGCTGGGGCTAGTAATTCTGGCTTTTTCATATTTTTTCTCACTTTCTTACTCTATTTTTTACATTATTTCTTATTATAACATATTTTACTCTGTTTTTCCATATATTTGTATATATGTTTAAAATTTACCTGCTTTTATCTGGATAACTTTAAAAATACTAAACTGTAACAAACTTAGGAACATATTGTTGTTCATTTTCTTCTAAATCTTGCAAATACCCATTTTCTAACCCTAATAAATATATGTATTCTTCAATTTTTTTATATTCGCTTTTTGATAATTTTCTACATATTTTATCATCTTCTAATGCTTTAAAGCATGGAAAATATTGAGCCATAATACTTACATAGACATTTGATGGCAAATTATTTTTTATCCATTTTAAAATATTTTTACTATTCTGCAAATAATTTGGTAATATCAAATGTCTAATTATAACTCCCCTTTTTATAATACCATTTTCATCAAAAATGGGCTCACCTACTTGTTTATACATTTCTTGTATAGCTTTTGTAGCAACTTCAAAATAATTATTAATATTAGAATATTTTTTTGCTAGTTCATTTGAATAATATTTTAAATCTGGTAAATACACATCTATATATCCATTTAAATTTTTTATTGTTTTTACATTTTCATAACTATTTGTATTATAAATTATAGGTATATTTAGTCCTTTATGTTTTGCGATTTTTATTGCTTCTATTATTTGATATACATACATTGTTGGAGTTACTAAATTAATATTATGTGCTCCATTTTCTTGTTGTTGTATAAAAATATCTGAAAGTTGATTTATAGTTACTTCCCAACCTTTTCCTAAATGACTTATTTCATAGTTTTGACAATATTTGCATTGCAAATTACAGTTTGAGAAAAAAATGGTTCCAGAACCATTTTTTCCGCTTATACATGGTTCTTCATATTTGTGTAAGGATACTAAAGCTATTTTAATTTTATTATTACTTCTACATCTTCCAATTTCTCCGTTTTTCCCTATTTACATTACAATTATGTGGACATATATTACATTTTTCTAACATATTTATTACTCCCTTTAAAATTTACAATTATTCTTCTTCACAATTTTTTTTCATTTGCTCTATTATTTTTTCAGTTTGTTTTTCTTTGTTTTCAATCTTTTTATCGAAATAATTATTTATTTTATCAAATAAATCTGGAACATAATCTAATATTTTATCTAACCCATTACAATGTTCTACAGGCATTAATCTAACAGTATTATTTTGAACTACAATGAATGCTATTGGTGAAATACTAGCTCCTGCTCCTGAGCCACCTCCAAATGGCAAATTATATTGTATTTCTTCATCATTATTCTGTTTTCTAGTATACCCCTGTAATGTTTCATCTTTAAATTCACTACCACCTGTTGCTAAACCAAAACCAACTTTTGATACTGGTATTATTGTAATATTTTCTGATATTTCCATTGGTTCACCTATTATAGTATTTACATCTATCATACTTCTAATGCTCTCCATAGCAGTTAACATTAACCCTTCTATAGGATGGTCTTTCATTTTTACACCCCTTTTCATTTTTATTGTAAATCATATACATATTAATAATATGTACTACTTTAATGCTAATTATACAATTTAATTTTATAAAAATTAAGTTTTGATTTTTATACATTGGGATAATTTTAAATCTATGTTTTTTATAATCAAATTTTTTTGCTTTTCTACTTAATATATTTGAAATTATTGTAGAAATTATTGCTACTATATATGATGTAACTACAGCATCTTTTGTATCTAAATATATAATTAAATTTGTATTTTCTATATTGGTTTTTTTTAGAATTTCTGTTATGATGTATTTTATATTTTGAAATATCTTTTTATTCTTTATTTTAGCAATTTCTTTTTTTATTAATTTTTTCTTAGATTTATCTTCTATGATTGTATTTTTTATTTTTTTTGTAAATAATCTTATTTTTCCTAAAAAATATAATCCAACTTTCATTTCAATTACTGGTTTTAAATTATTACTAATATTTGTAAATTCAAAATTAGATATAATTATTTTAATTTCCGAAAATATTAATAACAATAATGTTAAAACCAACATTATTACAAACATAGTAAAAAATAGTAACATAAATTGCTCCTCTTAATGTAAAATATATTTATATTACTATTTTTTCCGCTTCTTTATACAATTATACTAAATTGTTATTTGTTTTATTTTTAGTTACAGTTATATCACCAAATAATTCTTCTTGTTGTGTTGATACTTTATTTCTTCTTGACATTTCTAAAAGACCGCTAAATGCTGTTACAACTTCATTTTTATTATGTTTTTTTATTGAAAATAATTTATTAAATACAAATTTTTTATTACGTATTAATTCTCTATACATATCTTTTACTTTACTTCCAACTGTATATGTTTCAGTAATAGCTATTTTTTGAATATTTTTAGCATTTTTATTAATACGGTTTTTATTTTTATTTATTATTTGTTCATATATTTCAGGAATTAGATTTTTATTATAGTCTTGTTCTAATTGCTGTTTAGGAAGTTCTATTACATCTGGTAATTTAAATATGCGTTTAGAAAAAATTTCATAATTTTCTTTTAATTTTTTACTTATTTCTTTGTATTTTTTATAATCTATAATTCTTTGTAATAGTTCTTCTTCTGTAAGTTCCTCTTCTTCTTCAACTTGTTTTGGAAGAAGTGTTTTAGATTTTAAGTATAATAATGTTGATGCCATTATTATAAATTCACTTGTTATTTCTAAATTCATTTTTTCCATTTGGTTTATGTAGTCTATATATTGGTCTGTTATATCACTTATTTTTATTTCAAAAATATTTAATTTATTTTTTTCTATTAAATGACATAATAAATCTAATGGTCCTTCAAAATTTTCTACTTTTATCTCATATTTGTTTGTTTCTAGTGTAAGCATGTTTTGCATTATTTAACATTCCTTTCCTTGCTGTAAAACATATTTAAAATTTTTATTAGTCATATTTTTTACTTGGTTTGTAATGCTTTTTTTATTGAATCTTCTTTATATCCTTTTTTTAGTAAATATCTTTTTATTTCATCTTTTTCCATTATATTTTGTTTCTTTTTTATTATTTTATATGCTGATTTTTCTTCATATTCTTCAAAAAAATCAATATTATTAGATATATATTCATCTATTAAGTCATTTTTTATACCTTTAGAATATAATTTATATTTTATTTCTTTTATAGATAAATTTTTTAGATTTATATATTCACTTACAGCTCTTTCAATATAATTGTAATCGTTTATATATAAATTTTCTTTTAAGTCTTCTATTATATTTTCTAAAATATCTTTTTCAATTTCTTTAGAAAATTTTTGTATTACTTCTTGTTCTGTTCTTTTTTTATATAAAACATATTTTAGAACTTTAGATTTCATTTTATCATATTTTTCAAATTCTTCTAATGAATACATTTTTATTCTTCCTCTTCATTTTCTTCTACTTCACTTACTTCATCTCCAAGACTTTTTTCAAATGCCTTATTAAAGTTATCTCTAATTTTATCTTCAATTTCTTTCATTATGTCTGGATTTTCCATTAAATACTTTTTAACATTTTCTCTTCCTTGACCTATTCTTGTTTCATTATAACTAAACCATGAACCGCTTTTATCTATGATATCTAAGTTAACTGCTAAATCTACTAAATTGCCTTCTTTTGATATTCCCTTACCATATACAATATCAAATTCTGCTTCTCTAAATGGTGGTGCAACTTTGTTTTTTACAACTTTTACTCTAGCTCTATTTCCAATAACTTCACCATCTTGTTTTAAATTTTCTATTTTTCTTATATCCAATCTTACAGATGAATAAAATTTTAGAGCTCTTCCTCCTGGAGTTGTTTCAGGATTTCCAAACATAACTCCAACTTTTTCTCTTAATTGATTTATAAATACTATTACAGTTTTTGTTTTATTTATAGTTCCTGCTAATTTACGTAAAGCTTGCGACATAAGCCTTGCTTGTAAACCTATATGAGAATCACCCATATCTCCATCAATTTCTGCCTTAGGAACTAAAGCAGCTACTGAATCAACTACTATAATGTCTAGTGCTCCACTTCTTACTAATGCTTCTGCAATTTCTAAAGCTTGTTCCCCTGTATCTGGTTGAGAAACTATTAAATTATCTATATCAACGCCTAAATGTTTTGCATATATAGGATCTAATGCATGTTCTGCATCTATAAAAGCTGCTTCTCCGCCTAATTTTTGTGCTTCTGCAATCATATGTAATGTTAATGTTGTTTTGCCTGAAGATTCTGGACCAAAAACTTCTATAATTCTACCTCTTGGAATTCCACCTATTCCTAATGCAACATCTAAGCTTAATGCTCCTGTTGGTATTGCTTCTATATTCATTGCTGTAAAATCACCTAATTTCATAACTGAACCTTTTCCAAATTGTTTTTCAATTTGTCCTAAAGCTACTTCTAAAGCTTTCTTTTTTTCTGCATTTTCCATTATAATCTCTCCTTCTTAAACATTTGTTTGTATTGTCTTGTATTAATATATATTACATTTTATGATTTGTCAATACTTTTTTTATTAATTTATAATATGTAAATTTTATTACAATTCTCTATTCCAAGTTCCAAAATTTCTATAAATATTAAAATTATTAGGTTCAAAATTACCAACAATTTTTTGGTTTATAAGTAAAGAATTTCTATTTCTATATAAACTAATATATACACTATCTTCTTTAGTAATTGTTATTAAATCTTTGTATTTTTCTTTAATAATTTTTTGATTAGTAATGTTTTTAATTTCATTTAAAATTTCTATAACTTTATCATTATTATAATTAGCAATATTATTTTTACCATAAAAGTATTCTAATTCTGGGCTGTAACTATTATAAATACCTGTTAATATAATTTGATATTTTTTGTTTTTTAAACAATACTCATATTGTGTTTCTGAAAGTTCATTTATATTAACTTGTATACCTATACTTTCAAGCTGGGATTTTATTGCTTTTGCTACTTCAACTCTGCCGAGTATTATTTGAATTAACGCTTATTGTTATATATAAATTATATCCGTTTTTTTTCCACCTATTATTTGAATATGTCCATCCATCTGCACTAAGAATTTCCTTCGCTTTTTCAGGGTTATATCCTGAACTTGATGAATTACTATTATATGTATAACTTCCATAATCCAACATATTGTCTGATGTATAATACTTATTATTATATACTGTAGAAGTAATATTTTCTTTATCAATAGCATATCCTATAGCTTGTCTTACACTTTTTTGTTTTAATATATTGTCATCACAATTGCAACTTAAAAAGTCATACTCTCTACCTTTATATTCTTTTACATAATATCCAATTGTACCTATATAATTTTCATATACTAAACTTGATGTATTAATTATATCTATATTTCCAAGTTTAAAGCTATTATAAACTTCTCCCATTTCATCATAAATATTAATACTTATTTTTTTTATATTTTTATTTACCTCATTTTGATTTCTGTAATTTTCATTTTTTTCTAATATAATTTGGCTATTTGATATTGAAGCAATTTTATATAAACCTGTACCTATTGGGTATTTATCAGATGAATAAAAATCTTCATTACTATAATAATTTTGACTCATTATAGGAAAAATTAAATTATATTCAAAAAAATATATTTCTTCAGATAAATTAATTTTGATTGTGGAATCATCTATACATTCCGCATTTAATATATTCTTAACATTTTCATAATAAATGCTTGATTCACTTTTTTTAATTAAATCTATAGTAAATTTTACATCTTTTGCAGTTATATTATTTCCATTTGGCCACTTAATGTTATTGTCAATTTTTACAATATATGTTGTAGCAGATGTTTTTGCATATTCTGTAGCTAAACATGGTGTTAATTTATATTCTGAATCTAAAGTTAATAATGGTTCATAAATTAATTGGTTTATGTTTATTATTTCTTTATTTTGTGTTAATAATGGATTAATTGTATCAAAATTAGATATTCCAAGTCTTAAATTATCTTGATATGTTATATTGTCTGAAGTTTGAATATCATTATTTTGTTTTGATGTATTTTTTACATTCATTTTGTATATGGCAAATATGACAATTATAACTATAAAAGTAATAAAAATATATTTTATATATTTAAATTTCATTGTTTTTTCATTCCTTACATTTAAATTTTATAGAAATATAATATATTATTTTTGCGTGTTTTTCAATATATTACAGTTTAATTTTTATAAAAAACAAAAGAGACATGTGTAATAAATAATTATTTACATGTCCCCCAATATTAAATTTTTAGACTTAATGTCTTTTATTTTCTAGATTCAATAATTAGTTTTATACCAGTTCTTTCTTCACCTTCTACTTGAACTTCTGCAAATGCTGGTACACAAACTAAATCTACACCAGATGGTGCTACAAACCCTCTTGCTATTGCTACTGCTTTAACTGCTTGATTTAAAGCTCCTGCTCCTATTGCTTGCATTTCCGCATAATTATTTTCCTTTACCAATCCAGCTATTGCTCCTGCTACTGAATTTGGATTTGATTTTGATGAGATTTTTAAAACTTCCATTTTTTGCCTCCTGTGTTTTTTATTTTTTTGTTTTCTCAAACTACAGTTATATTTATAATACATGAGAGGTCAAAAGTCCAGTAGTTTCTAGCATTTTTTTGATAAATCGTTCGTCTGTTTTCGACAATAAATTCTATTTATCTGACATTAATTCTATTAATCTTTTCTGCTCGACACCTTTCGTCATTTATTTCAAAAATACATCCATTAAAAATACAATCTCCTTCTGCTAATTTATATCTTTCTGGTAGTGATGTTACAAACCTTTTTATAGATGCATTTGGATCCATACCTATAACAGAATTTTTAGGACCTGTCATTCCAATGTCTGTTATATATGCAGTTCCATTTTCTAACATATGTTCATCTGCTGTTTGTACATGTGTATGTGTTCCATATAATGCAGTAATTTTTCCATCTAAATATATACCCATTGCTATTTTTTCTGCTGTAGCTTCTGCATGAAAATCCACAAAAATCATATCTGTTTTATCAGATATTAAATTTACTATATCATTTGCAACTGTAAATGGATTTTCAGACAATACATTCATATCTGTTCTTCCTATTAAATTAATTACACCTATTTTTTTCCCTTTACATTCATATATGCCATAACCTTTTCCAACAACACCTTTAGAATAATTTGCTGGTCTTAACAATTTTGGATGATTTATAAAAGTAAAGATATCTTTTTTTCCCCAAGTATGGTTTCCCATTGTTATACAGTCTATGTTTAAATTTAATAAATCATTAAATATTTTGGTTGTTATACCCATTCCCCCAGCTGAATTTTCTGCATTTACTATTACAAAATCTATATTTTCTTTTTTTCTTATTTTAGGTAACTCCTCTTTTAATTTTTTTACTCCACTTTCTCCTACCAAGTCTCCTACTGCTAATATTTTCAAAATGTAACACTCCTTTTCTTTTTTATTTTTTACTTAATTATAATATCATGAAGACTTTTTTTTTTCAACCCATAAAAAAAGCAAAGCTTTAATTAGCTTTGCTTTTTAGTTGTAAATAACTATAAACTTTAGATATATTTTTATTTTATTAATTATTTTGCATATTCAATAACTCTAGTTTCTCTAATCATATTAACTTTAATTTGTCCTGGATATTCCATTTCATTTTCAATTTTTTTAGCAATATCTCTAGACATTAAAATCATTTGATCATCTGAAATTTTTTCTGGTTTAACAATAACTCGTATTTCTCTACCAGCTTGAATTGCAAATGATTTACTTACACCTTCAAAAGAATCTGCAATTTCTTCTAAGTTTTGTAAACGTTTAATATATGTTTCCAAAGTTTCTCTTCTTGCACCTGGCCTTGAGGCTGAAATAGCATCTGCTGCTTGTACTAGTACAGCTTCTAAAGTTGTAGGCTCTACATCTCCATGATGTGCTTCTACTGCATTTATTACAACAGGATTTTCCTTATATTTTTTAAGTATATCCACACCAATTTCAACATGAGTTCCTTCCATATCATGATCTAATGCTTTTCCTATATCATGTAATAAACCTGCACGTCTTGCAATTTTAGTATCTAAACCTAATTCATCTGCCATTATTCTTGCTAAATTAGATACTTCTATACTATGGTTTAATACATTTTGGCCATAACTTGTTCTATATCTTAATTTTCCAATTAATTTTACTAAATCTGGATGAAGACCTATTACACCAGTTTCTAATACTGCTCTTTCTCCTTCTTCTTTTATTATAGTTGCAATTTCTTCTTTTGCTTTTTCAACCATTTCTTCAATTTTAGCAGGGTGGATTCTGCCATCATCAATTAGTTTTTCTAAAGCTAGTTTTGCAACTTCTCTTCTTAATGGATCAAAACCTGAAATTATTACTGCTTCTGGTGTATCATCAATTATTAAATCTATTCCTGTTAAAGTTTCTAAAGTTTTAATATTACGCCCTTCTCTACCAATTATTCTACCTTTCATATCATCATTTGGTAATGAAACTATTGATACAGTAGTTTCAGAAGTATGGTCAGCAGCACATTTTTGTATTGCATAACCTATTATTTCTTTAGCACTTTTTTCTGCTTTTTCCTTAGTTTCTTCTTCTAAATTTTTTATCATAGTAGCTTTTTCTTGAACTATTTCTTTTTCAACTTCAGATAGTAGAAACTTTTTAGCTTCTTCTACAGACATTCTTGCTATTTTTTGTAATTCTTCTTTCTGAGAATTTATTACATTTTCAAGCTCTATTGCTTTATTGTCTAGTTCTGAATCTTTTCTTAATAAATCTTGTTCTTTTCTTTCTAATTGATTAATTCTATTTTCAAGATTTTCTTCCTTTTGTATTAACCTTTTCTCTTGTTGTTGAACTTCGCCTCTTCTTTCTTTAATCTCTTGATCTAAATCTTTTCTAGCACTCATTATTTCTTCTTTTGCTTTAAATATTTCTTCTTTTTTTCTATTTTCAGCATCTTTAGTTGCTGCTTCAATAATTCTTTTGGCTTCATTTTCTGCACTTTCCATTTTAGATTCAGCAATTTTTTTTCTTAATATAAATCCAACAGATGTAAAAATTGCTGCTGAGATAAGAAAAACGGCAATTATGATTATAGTGTCTCCCATAACCTCTAACACCTCTTTCTATTAAATTTTCAATGTTCAGTTTAAATATATATTTAATTTATAAATTATATTTGTAACCCCACTCTTATTTTATATTTATTATTGTCAACTGTCAAGAGTTTTTTTATTATTCTACTGCAAATATTGTTACAGTTTAACACTTTTTACTGTGAAATAGGCTAAAAACATTAAAATATAGTGAACACATAGGTTTAGAAGCTAACTTTAACTTCTTCATATTTAAACATATTTATGTCTTATACTTTCTGTAATTTATTTCAAACTAATATGTACTTTTTCAACTTCAACTCCAATTTCTCTACAAACAATATTTTGAATTTTTGCCACATCTGCTTCTTCTAATTTTTCAGTTTTAATAATAACACTAACACTATTATCATTAACAAAAATAACAACATTATCATATCCTAAATTTTTTATTAAATTTTCTGCAATCATAATAGAATTTTTTGTATTATTAATATTTGCTATTTCTTGTGTAGATATTGTTTTTTGCTCATTTGATACACTTGCACTTTCAACTAATTTTTGATATGTCTCTAGCATTTGTGAATACATTTTATCTCTTTCTAACTTAGAACTTGCAAAATATTCTATTGAAGTTGAAGCTGTTCCAGCCGAAACTTGAGTTGTTTGAGCTGTTTTTGATGATTGATCCACATTATTTTTATTTGAAGTACTACTTCCTATATCACCTTCCATATTAACTTCTTCATTATCATTATTTACTATATTACTATCTTTTATATTATCACTTTGTATATTACTATTTGTAGTTTGTTCATTAGCTTTAGTTGTTGTTGATGAATCATTATTACTATCATTTACAACATTATTACTATTAACTAACTTAGCATCTCCAATACCAGCCATTTTTTCTGAATCTAATAAAGCTCCTGTTTCTACTGTTCCTGTTATATTTGAAGTATAATTCATATAACCAACAGTTATTAGCATTAAAGCTATAACAGAAATAATAATTTGATTTTTTTTAAAAATTTTCATATACACCTTTTTCTCCCTTATAAATATTTTTTACACATATATCTATTTCATTTCAAACACCTGAATTTTATGTGTAGGAAGCCCTGTTGCAGCTTCCACTGCTTGTATAATATTACTTTTTACAGTACTATTATTAGCACCTTTAGCAAGTATAACTGCACCTTTTATTGTAGGAGTTACAATACTACTTTTAGCAACAGTTTTTTGCCCATTATTTTCTTCATATACCACTTCTTTTTTTATAGAATTTTCATTTATAGTTCTAACTCCACCTTGATTGTCTTCTTCTTGTGTAACATTTTCCTGATTATTTTCATTATACATTGGAACTACTTTATTTGTTTCTTCATATGTAATTAAAACATTAACATCTTCTACACCTTCTAACTTTTTTAATATATTTTCAATTTGATTTTCTAAATTATTTTCATTTGTACTATCATTTGTAACAGAAGTTTCTTGTGTTAATGTTGCCAATTCACTGTTTTTATTATTTTTATTATTTTCTTTTTTATTTCCATTCCATATATAATTAATAAATACTACTGTTGCTATTAAAATTATTACAAAAGCAACCAAATTTTCTATAGATTTTTTACTACTTTTTTTTTCAATTTTTGCCAAAATTTTTTCTTTAAATTCTCCCAAGTTTACATCCCTCCTTCCAATTTATTCAATTAAAATATTTTTTTCATTTACTTCATATACTCCACTTAAGTACTCCTTTAATTTTCGTTTTTCAGTTTCAGTAATAATAGATTTATTGTCACTTGATTCATTACTGTCTTTTTTGCTTCCACCTATATTAACTTTTACATTTTCAATATTTTCTACTATAGTTGTTACACTTGAATCAATGCTTTGATTTTTATCTTCGTCTTTTTCAATAATTTTTAAATAAATTTTATTTAATGTATATTCATCATTATCTAATATTTCTAAATTAATTTGACCTATTACATATCCTTTTTGATTTACCTTTGTTTTTATATCTATTTTTAAATTTTCTTCATACATTCTTTTTACAATATCCTCATTATTTAAATTTACACTTGTTGCAGTAGTGCTTTCTGTAGGTGTATCTATATATGATTCCAAATTTAAATCCATATTTTTATTGCTACTTATTTTATTTATAATTGGTGATATTATAGTAAATAAAATAAAAACACCAGCTATCATTTTTATATATTTACCATTACTACCTTCTGGTAAAATCATTTCAATTATAGTTACTATTATTACTGATATTATAATTCCTTGAGCCCAAATACTTATAAAATTCATTTTTTCACCCCATATACAAAAAATATATGTTAATTATACATAACCCCACTATTAGATATTTTAATAACCAATGTAATACCTATTATTAACATTACTGAAACACTTGATAATATTGCAAGTAATAGTTTAAATGTGTCTCCCATATGTGTTAATAATTTTATTATCTTGCCATCTGCAATAGGTTCACAAAGTGCAGCTCCTAAATAATAAACTGTCATTAATGTAACTAATTTAATTATTGGAATTATGCATATTCCTATGATAATTATTACTCCAACAATACCTAATGCATTTTTTAGAATAACACTGCACCCCATAACTGTATCTACTGCGTCACCTAAAATTTTACCAACTACTGGAATAAAACTCGAAACAGCTGTTTTAGTTGTTTTTGCAGTAATTCCATCTATACTACTACTTAATGTACCTTCTAAAGAAGTAACTCCTACAAACAAAGTTAATACTACCCCTAATACCCATACTGCTGAAGATTTAAAAAATTTTGATAATTTATTTATTTGAACTTTATCTGATATTTGTGATATTATTCCTAATGCTGTTGATACTAGAACTATTGGAATTATCACATTAACAATTAGATTTCCTATTATTGTAATTAAAAATAATATAATTGGCTGAATCATACTTGCAGATGCTATATTACCAGTTGTAATTATTAATGTAATTAAAATTGGTATTAATGAATTCATAAAACCTACTAAGTTTTGAATTGACTCTTTCACCATAGTTATAATTCCCGCAAAACTTGTCATAACTAATGTAACTATTAATATATATTGAATATAATATGTAATTTGTGCAACACTTTTATTATTTAATCCATCTGTTATACTTTTTAATATTCCATGAATTATAATAATAATTATTATACTGCTTATAACTGTTACTGAATTTAAAATTTCTTTTCCTAATAATCCACAAAATAATTTTATTAATTTAACATTATCTATATCTCCTTTTATTGCATTAGCTAATAATTTATTAATATCTATATCTGGCATAGATTCTTTTGTATATTGTTGTGCTTCATTAATAAAATCTGATATCTTTAATGTTTCCTTTTGCATATCTATTATTTCATTTGTATCATTATAATTTTCATTATTTGCAAAACTTATATTTGTAATTAACATAATGGTAATAAGAACTTTAAAAATAACTAAAAATTTTTTCATTTCCATATTTACCCTTCTTTTGTTTAATTATTGCTATCTTACTAACTTAATACTATAGAATTTTAATTATGGTAATACTTTTATAACAGTTTCTAATAAACTAGAAATAATGGGTATAGACACAGTAACAATCATTACTTTTCCTCCTATATCAATTTTATTTGCAATAGCATTTTCGCCAGAATCTTTACATATGCTTACAGCAAACTCCGTTAAAATTGCAATTCCTGTTATTTTTATTAATAAAGCAATAAATTTACCATTAATTGAAGATTTATTAACTAAACTATTTAATAAACTTATTACATCTGAAATTTTACTAAACACTAGAGTAAAAATTAAAACACCTGCCATTAATGAAACATAAATAGCAAACTCAGGCTTGTACTGTTTTACTATAATAATTATTATTAAAGAAATTAATCCAATTCCAGTAATCTTTATAATATCCATTTTTCTATTCTTCCCCCATTTCTTTTGTACTTAAAACACTATACAATTATAAATTAAACATAGTTTTAACAGTACTAAATAAAGTACTAATTTCCTTAATTACCATTGTTAATACAATAACAAGTCCTGCTAAAGTTGTCATCATTGCCTGATCCTCTCTACCTGCTTTTGCTAAAACTTGGTGTAATACCGCTACTAAAATTCCAACTCCTGCAATTTTAAATAATAAATCAATATTCATAAATCTTTATTATTCCTTTCCTGCCATAGCTTTTTATTGCTAACAGCTCATTTTATATAAGTACAATAACTATAACCAAACCAACTATTGCACCTAATTTTTTATACATTTTTTCATTTTTATTTTTTTCATCTACTGCATCTACAATCTGTTGTTCTACAAACTCTGAAACTAATTTTATTTGATTAATTTGTCCTTCTATATCAGTTCTTCCTAACAATTTTCCTAATGGTTTTAAACTATTTATATCTTCTTGCTTTAAATTTTCTGAATTTCTTTGCAATGCATCTTCCCAAGCTTCTGATGGCATCATATTATTTAAATTTTTTACTGTATCTGAAAAAATTTTTCCTGTTGTTCCTTTAATTTTTTCAGATATTTCTTCAAAAGTTTCTGAAATTGTATCACAAGAAAAATTAACCTTTATTTCAAATATATTTAATGCATTTTTTAAATCTTTTAATATTTGCAATCTATTAGTATATTTTTTTGAAATTAAAAATCCTATAATTGTGCTTGTACAAAACACAATTATTAACAATATTAACTTAACTATGTACATAGTTTTCACCTCTATATAATATATTCTTGCTTTTTAATTTTTAGAACTTTAATTTCACTTTATATTATGCAATATTAGTTATTATATTTTTTATTTTTCCTTTTTCCTTTGAATCTAAAAAAATTATTTTTTCAAAAATTCCTAAATTAATAATTTTATTAATTTCAGGATTATATTTTAAATCTTGAATATTATCCCCATGTGCAGTAAAAATGCCCTTAACCCCTGAGCAAATAGCATAATTAATAACTTCACTATCATCTTTATTTCCAATTTCATCTGCAACAATAACTTGTGGTGCAAGTGACCTTACAGCCATTTTTATACCTATAGTTTTTGGCACATTATCTAACACATCTGTTCTAATTCCCACATCATTTTGTGGAATTCCTCTATGCATAGCAGCAATTTCTCCTCTTTCATCAATTACAGATACATTAACACCTTTAAAATTAATTTCTGGAATACCGTTACTTATTTTATTAACAATATCTCTTAATATAGTAGTTTTTCCTGCCCCTGGAGGTGATACTATAAGTGTATTAAATACCGTATTTTTTGATATATCTATTATATATTTTAATAATTGAACTGATGCATCTTTTATTTCTTTTGATATTCTTATATTTAATGAACAAATATTATTTATATTTGTAACTTTACCTTCTTTTATTACAACACTTCCACTAATTCCTACTCTATGCCCACCCGGAATTGTTAAAAAACCTCCACATATTTGATTTTGATATGTATATATTGAATTACTACAAAAACTCTGTAATATGTTCAAAATTTCATCTGTACTTATATAATGTTTTAGTACAACTTCATTTGCTCCCATTTTTAAAATAACTGGTTTATTAACCCTAATTCGTATTTCTTCTATTTTCTCTAAATTTACACTTTTAATAGCTTGTACTAAATCATATGGAAAATTTTTCAATATTGTATTTTTTAATAATTCTTCTTTTTGCATAACTATTTTTTCTCCTTCCATAATTTGCTACATATTATCAATTTTTATTATTATTAAATTTTTGTTACAGTTTACTGCATACTTTAGAATTTTAAAATTTTGAACTGCAACAAATTTCAATTTATTTTATTACATTACTATAATTATAATATGCCATATTATATTACTTTAGAATTAAAATTTTAAAAAAAGACTACACAAAATTTAATAAATATGGTAAAATGTTCATATTGAAATAAATTTAACAGTGAAGCACACAAATTTAAATTACAAAAATGCTTCACATATAAAAAGGAGGAATTAACTATGTCAGGACATAGCAAATGGCATAATATAGCAGCCAAAAAAGGAAAAGCAGATGCCGCAAGAGGAAAAGTATTTACAAAACTAGGAAGAGAATTATTAGTGGCAGTAAAACAAGGTGGACCTGATCCATCTGGTAACTCTAAATTAAAAGATGTAATAGCAAAATGCAAAGCAGCAAATATGCCAAATGATACAATAAATAATGCAATAAAAAAAGCTTCTGGAGCAGGAAATACCGCAAATTACGAAGAAGTAACTTATGAGGGTTATGGACCAAATGGTGTGGCTGTTATAGTTGAAGGAAGTACAGATAATAAAAACAGAACAGCAGCAGATGTTCGCCATGCATTTGATAAATCAGGAGGAAACTTAGGAACTTCAGGTTGTGTATCTTATATGTTTAACAAAAAAGGAGTAATTGTTATAGATAAAGAAACAGTTAAAATATCTGAAGATGATTTAATGATGCTTGCATTAGAAAGTGGTGCAGAAGATTTTTCAGCTGAAGATGAAGTATATGAGATAACAACTTCTCCAGAAGATTTTTCAAACGTTCGTGAAAAATTAGAAGAACAAGGCTTAGAATTCTTAGAAGCAGAAGTTCAAATGGTTCCAACTACATACACATCATTAGATGAACACGGAGCTGCAAAAATGCAAAGATTTTTAGATATGTTAGATGATTTAGACGATGTTACAAATGTTTACCATAACTGGGAAGAATAGTTTTTTATAATTTATATAAATATTAAACAAAGAGTGTAAGTTAAGTACAATACTTAAACTTACACTCTTATTATATTTACTTTAAATGACTATATTTCATTTTAGTTGCCATACCACCTCTTATGTGTCTCTCTGCTTTATTTTCATCTAAAATTTCTCTAACTTCTCCTGCTAAACTTGGGTTTATCTTAAGTAATCTTTCACTTACGTCTTTATGTACTGATGTTACTTTCTGTAACGGTAGATTTTTCGTTATTTACGTTGTTATTATTGTTTTTATTATTCTCGCTATTTGTGTTGTTGGAATTGTTTTCGTTATTTTCACTATTATAAATATCCTCGAACCTTGTTACTACTGGTTCGTTTGTTCCTATTTCATTTAATAATTTAAGTCTTACTTCAATATTGCTATCTGAATCCACTTCAATTACATCAATAATTGTTTTTAACATTGCATTTGTAATTGTTTGATTATTTAAAATATCATCTACAGTATTAATTGTTTTGCTTAACTCTTTTTGAAGTACATCTTTTTCTTTTATTTCTGATGTAATTAATTTTAACTCTCTTTCCAATCTTGCAATATCTTCATTTAAAGGATTTGTGTATTTCTTCAATTCCTGAATATTAATTACTTCATTTTGAAACATTTCCATATATTTTTGTTTTTTTACTGTTACTTTTTCAATTTCTTGTAAAAGACTTTCTTCACTTCTTTCATTTGTTTCTCTTAACTTTGTAATTTTTTCAAATTCTTTTTCTACAGATTTCATAAAGTTCTTTTTATTTGATATTATACTTTTTAAATATATTTTAATTGCATTTAACAATTCTTCTTCATCTATTGTAGTTGTATTAGGGCAATGATTTACTCCCATAGAATTTCTTCCACTACATACCCATCTTATATATTTTTTTCCATCTGCTGAATACTTTCTTTTCATTCTTCTAAATGAATAACCACAATGTTTGCAATATATAAGTGTGCTAAATACATATTCTGTTTTTTCTCTTTTATTATTTAACTTAAATTCACTAGACCTTTGTTCCAAAAGGGCTTGTGCTCTATTAAATAATTCATCTGATATTATTCTCATTTCAGGTGTTTCAACAACTATCCATTCTTCTTCTGGCAGTTCTTTTCTTGTTCCTGTTATAAAGTCTATTACTTCTGATTTTTTATTTGTTACTCTACCTGTATATATTGGATTTTTAAGTATTCTCACAATAGATGTTTGTACCCATTTGGATTTAGTTTTCTTTGTTCTTATACCTCTGTCATTTAAATTCCATGCAATTTTAGTTGTACCAAAACCTTTATATACATAACTTTCAAATATTTCTTTTACAATTTTTGCTTCTTCTTCATTTATTTTTAAAGTATATCTTTCATCTGGAATTTTATCATACCCAAATACTAAGTTTGGTACTCTTCCTTTTTGCGCAGTAATATCTTTTCCAAATTTAACCCTTTTAGACATATTAGCACTTTCTTGTTGTGCCATTGCTCCTAAAATTGTTAATATAAATTCAGAACCGCCTTCCATTATTTCTCCATTATTTAAGAAATCAACTTCAATACCATATGATTTTAATTCTCTTATACTTTGTAATAAATCCACAGTATTTCTAGCAAAACGGCTTACATCTTTTACTACTACTTTATCAAATTTTTTAAGCTTAGCGTCTTGCATCATTTGCTGAAATTGTTTTCTGTGTTTTATTTGTTTTCCTGATATTCCTTCATCTGCATATAACTTGTACAATTCATATCCGTTCTTTTTTGTAAATTCATTAAAAAATTCTATTTGCTTTTCAAATGATTCTACTTGTGATTCCTTTTCAGTTGATACTCTTGCATATGCTGCAATTTTCATAACATCACTACTTTCTTTTTTCTGTTTCGTCATTTTCGTTCTGTTACATTTTAGCATATCGATTTTATTTTTTCAATATAAAAGTAGAAAAAAACTACTCCATTGTTTTGGAATAGTAATTTAACTTTTTTAATTAATTTTTTTATATTCTCCATTTATTACTTGATATTTTCCGTCACCTTTATAATTATAAATCGCAAAATCTATGTCTTCTATTGAAAACTCTCGTTCTTCTGTAATATTATTTAAAAAGATATAACCATCATCTTCAAAAGCCTCATATATATGTCCTTCTTTTTTATATTCACTGTTTCTTTTATTCTCTTGTTCTTTTAAATCAACTGTTTTTTTACTTGCTAAATTTATTACTTCTTCTTTTAAATCTGTTCTTACTTTTATACTTCCATCTGCTTTATATTGAAAAATTATATCTTCATTTTCAAATCCTTTTGGAACTTTATCTCCTAACATAATTAAATGTTCAATTTTTCCATTTTCAAATTTATCAATACTATAAGTTGGATTATCTGTAGGTCCATTTGCAATAAATTGTTTTCTATATAAAGTACCTTCTTTCTCTGCTAATTCTAAAATACTATTATCTATTGCATCACTTAATTCATCACGATATTTAATATCTGCACTCCATCTAGATATTCCAATATTAGCTGCTACATTATCTTCCATAAAATTCTGATAATCCCAATACTTACTATATTTGTTTTCTTTATTTGTATCTATAACATTTTTATTTCCATTGTTTTCAAAATATTCTTTTAATTCACTGATAAATTTATTCACAAAATCGAATAAAGTAGTTTCTTCAGGCAAATCTTTACCTAAATTTTTTATGTCAAAATCATTTAATAAGTTCATATCTATAATAGACCTCTTTCTATAAAATATTGTTTGGAAAATTTTAGAATCATTATATTGATAAAAATTAAGAATAAAAATTAATTGATTAAAATTTATATTCTTATACTAGCATAATTTTCTTTAACTTACAATACTTTTATAAAACTTTTCATTATATTTTCTTTAAACAATTTTATTCTACTAATTTACTCTCTCCTGTAGCATAATCTATAATTACACCAGGCTGTACATTATAAATATAAACATAAAAGCATATGCCTTTCCCCTTATCTTCTACAGATTTTGCTTCTATAGTTATCCCACTTGCAACTTTATTTTCCCCTTCATATATTGGTATTATTTTATCAAGTGATTTTCTGCTTTCATTTTCCTTTGGCATTGTTTCTTCTTTATTTGAGTTTGCAAATGCAACTCCACATCTTCCATACTCATCTAAATCACTATAAATTTCAAATGAATCGGTTGTGAAATATTTCTCATTAAAATTTGGTATATTATTATTTATTGTTACATATGGCTCTGTTGAATATTCTGGAATAGTATCTAATGTATATGATGAAATTGTTGGTTGAGTGTTTATATTATTTTCATTATATTTATTGTTTGTATATACATAAATCCCTATAGCAATAATTAACACAAAAAATATTACAGCTAAAACTTGCTTAATTTTAATATTTTTATTTGAATTATTTTTATTTTTTTCTTTCATAAACTTCTCCGATTTATTTTCTATTATTTTGAGTAGTCCTATATAATACATTAACTTTTAATTATCTGTACTTATATATTGTTGCCTACTACTTGTAGGTTTACTTGGTATTGTTCTTTTTAATTTTTTATTTTCTAAAAGCATATTTATATATTTTTCTCTAAATCCTCTTACATTTTTATACCCAAAGAAATTTGCAATTTCTTTTAAACTCTTTGGCTCTTTGCAAAAATTAATTATATCTTCTTGTATTGTTTCATTTTTATTAACTTGTGCATTAACTTGTGCATTAACTTGTGCATTAACTTGTGCATTAACTTGTGCATTAATATTTTTTTGATTATTATTTAATGTTTCAGGATATAATTCTGGATATTCTCCATTATAAAATGTAACAACAAAATCTTCTCTTTCATTAACAAATATAGGTTCTGGCAATTTAGCTTCTTTCATTTTATCTTCCATAGTCGAAATTCCGGTATGTCTATTTTCAATTATACCACCTAATATTTCTAATAATTTTACAATAGTTTCATTTCTTACTTCCATTGCTTTTCTTGTTTTTAATAATTCTAAAGTATTTGATCCATACAAATTTCCAACATTTCTAAATTCAATTCTGTCCTTATATATAGTAACCATACTATATACGCCTGTTTTTAAATCACTATAATCTCTATGAATAATCATATTAGCTATAGCTTCTCTTAGTGCATCCATCGGATATTGTGTTATATCTGTTCTAAGTCCTGTTTTATCACTAATAATAACCTTAACCTTCATATTCCTACTTATAAAACTTATTGTTTCTTGATACATTTCAGCTATATTGCCTTCAATTCTTTTATTATCATCAAATCTTTGTCCAACTTCTCCCAAATTAGCAACCTCAAATCCAGGAATTACAATTGCTGCAACAAACCATTGTGGAAAGAACCTTTGTGGATATATACCAAAAACCATTACACCAGCAACAGTAGGAAATATTTTATCTTCCACTTGTGTTAAAGCTCCATATTGCAATAATATTTCTTCATCACTAAATTCCGCAAATTTAGGCTTGTCTATTTTAGCATTCACTATAAATTTATTTAAAAGATTTTCATCTAAATCTTTTATTGTTGCTCTCGTAACAGCTTTCAAATCATCTTTTACATTTTCTCTATATGAAATACACTTATATATTTCATATTCAGTCATATGGTCATCTCTATCACCAATTCTTGTATACGCTCCATTATGCAATCCTTTTGGTTTATAATAACATGGCTTATTTCTTTGATTTAATGCATCAACTCTAACAGCAACAACATTTTTATCTTCTATATTTATTATATTTATTTCAGGTCTTATAACTGGTTCAAATTCCGTACTACACAAATTAGTTATATTTTTTTGTAAATCATTTGCATCATAAACTCCAACTACCTCAAAAGTAGTTTTATTCTTATGCTTTTTTTCTTCAACACCAAATAATATAACTCCTCCAATTGTATTTGAAAAACTAGAAATAGTATCATAATATTTATCTGGTTTTCCAGCATTTGCTGTTTTTGTTTCAATACAAATGGTTTCTGTTTGCTTTTCATTTAATTCTTGAATCATTCCTAAAACATCTTCTTTATTCATCCTAGAAATCTCCTCTATCTGTTTTTTTAATAATTTTATCATATTTATCTTATTTATTCTACATTGATTATAAATTTTTTTAAATATTATATATCTTTTACATTGATATATTTTTATTTTATATTATTTACAAAACTAATATAAAAACATACATATTAATATTTATTAAAAAAATTAATTTTATAATTTCAATTCATCATCTTCCAATACCTCGTGAGAATTTTGATAAGAACTTGAATCTTTATAATCAAATATTATCTTATTATCATTCTCAACTAAATTATAAGCAAGACTTCCCGCGAATGCTTGTACAATTTGTTCTTCAGTATTAGGATTTATAAACGTAATCTTCAAACCCTTTTTCAAAACTCTCACCTTCCTTCTTTTCAATACTATTATTAAAAGTTTAAAAATATTACAAAAAAAATACGCTTATCCAAACCCAAAGCATATTTCATACATATATTCTTTTATTTTTTATACTACTTACATTTACTACATTACTTACTCTTTTTGGAGCATCAAAAGCAAATTTAAATCCTTTATTCAAAACTAAATCACTAGAATTTTTATCATATCGAAACATTCCTCTATTCCATTTTACAAAAGCTAAATCTGAAATTTCATTTGCATAGCAAAAAAAATATCTGCAATCTTTAAATTACAAATGCCTTTTTTATTAAATATTTAATTTTCTTTGCCCTAATGTTTTATTTTCAGCCAAATAAAACTGCAAGATAATAAATTAGTGCCTACTTATAAAAGTAGGCACTAATTTTTGCCACTTTTTGTATGTTTTTCAGTGGATTTTTTGCCACTTTTTGCACATTTATTTTATAACTAATCCCAACTTAACAACAGGATTTTTTATACTTAAGAAAACGCCATTAATTTCAATGCTTTCAGGGATTTTCCAAACAGAATTATCTGCACCTACATACTCACTTTTTCTACCGTTCCAGAGTGTTACATCCGTGTGTACTGTAGATTTAGAAATGCCGAATTTTTTAGCTGCACCTCTAACTGTATCTTTTGAGTCAACTATATAATGTGCAAGTTCACAAGCACGTTGTTCTATTGAATAATTTTTCATAATGAAACCCCCATGTGAATACTTTTGTTTAATTGTATTCGCAGGGGGGTTGTATTATAACTAACGTTTTTGTTTTTAATTTATATTCAATATTTTTTAATAATTGTTTTATCTATATATTTCCATTTTCTACAGTTTTGCATATTTACAAGTATACATTTTACTTTTTAATTAAATCTCCATCTTCTGTAATAATATATATTTTATCAAAATCAGTCATAAACTCCTCAAATGTTTTACTTGAAGTTACATCATTACCTGATACTGTATAACATAATATATATTTAGCATCTATAATAGTTATTTTACCATCTTTATTAGAATCTAAATATTTAATAGCATAATCGTAATCAGTTACATCTCTTGATAATCCTTCGCTTACATATTGCAAAACTAGATATGCATCATATGAATCTACTTTTCCATTTGCATCTAAATCTCCCATATTCTTTAATTGCTCTTTTGTTGCAATACTTAATTTTGCCTTTTCTAAATTGTTCTTTGTATTTTCTGAATTTCCATCATTAGCAGCATTTGAATCTATTGTTATAATTTTGCACACTGGAATAATTAATAATACCAATAAAAAAGTTATAATAATATTACATATTAGCTTTCTGTTCTTCATTTGAATTTCACCTCTTTTTCATATTATTCTTTAGGTTCTATAGTCAATCCATCTTCACTTACTACAAACTTCTCATCAAATACTTTTACTAATTCCTCCATAGTTGAGTTTTCTTCTATATATTTTACTGCATGCAAACAATAATATCTTAATATCCATGCACTATCTATTGGTGTTATTTTACCATCTCCATTACAATCCCCATATTGTTCTACAACTTTATATTCAGACATATCAATTTCAGCTAAGACATCTGTAGCATATGCTAAAATTATATTAGCATCACTAACATCAATTACTCCATCTGCATTTACATCTCCTAGCTTTCTATCTTTTTCTTTATCTATATCTATATTTAATGTTCTTTGTACTGTTCCCTTATTATTCGGTGCTGAACTACCACTACGTATTTGTGCAGGAGCATATGAACTTATTTTTTTCTCGAATTCTGATGCATTTAATATTATCTTTATAATAATATTACTATCACCAGTTTTTCCATATACACTCTTTAATGCTGATACTGTGTTTTGTGATGGTTCTTTACCAATTATATATTTATACGCATTAGTACATACATCATATGTGTAAATTGCTTTTCGTCCATTTTTTTCATATGATTCATTACTTAGTACTATTGGTTGTATTGTTTTAAACATATTTTTTCCATTTTGTATATATCTATTATATGCATCTGTAAGCTCAGCTTCTGTTGCCTGTCTTTGTAATGTATTTTGATACAACTCAGTTATGTATTTTTTTAATGTTTCTTCATCTACTGTATAAATTTTTTCCGCAACATCTTTTACATCTACTATACTTTGTGTAACCTGCACTATACTTGATGTGTCTTTTTTTGAATTTATTACTGCATTTCCTCTAGCGACTGCATCATTATATTCCTTTTCTGCTTTATTATAATTAGTATTAGCATTATCTACTTCTTCTTTAGTAGCCTTTTCATCTACATAGTCATTTTGAACTGCTTTACGATATGCATCCCAATATTCTAATGTACCACCTGTTTTTAAAACCTCTGTTAGTGCATGAAAATCTTGAGCTTCTTTAGATAGTGCTTGTAATTCTTTTAACCTTTGTTGTTCATATAAATAACTTGCTTTATCTTGATTTGCTTTCTGTGCTGCTTCTATCTTAAGTTTTTTATCATTTTCTTCTGCTTCAAGCTTTTGTTTCATTTC
Source organism: uncultured Clostridia bacterium (assembly GCA_934149165.1). Lineage (GTDB taxonomy): Bacteria > Bacillota > Clostridia > TANB77 > CAG-508 > CAG-492. The sequence continues at coordinate 37,961 of CAKPDY010000004.1, forward strand.
ATCTGTAAGCTTAATCATTTCTTCATATGATTGTGTCACTTTATAAATATCATCTAATATTTTTGTTAATTGATCATTTTTTAAGCTTAATTCATAATTATACATTTCATTTAGCATTGAACCTATTGATTTTTGATATTTTTGTAAATCTTCCATTGTTTTTATTGCATTATTTCCTATTTGTTTTTGGTAATTTTCTATACACAATTGCATTTCATCACATAATTCTTTAGTTATTTCATCCTTAAGAAGTTCATTTGAAATTTTTATTTCACTTATTTCTCCTAATTTTTCATTTACATATGACACCGCATTATTTTTAATATTTTCAAAATTTTTATAATTACCATTAGCATCTATTTTTCCACTTTTGTACCCTTCATTATAAATTTCTTCATATTTATTACATAATGAAAATGCATAGTCTACTTTTTCTGTAGTTCCTCCTCCTAATTCAGATACTGTTTTTGAAGAAACATCTATAAAAGTTTGTTTATTTTTTTCAATTTCTTTTATTTCTTCTTTTAATTTTTGGGCTTTTATTATATCTCCGCTTACTACTGCATTGTTATATTCAATTACTTTTAAATTTTTTGCTCCTTCAAATTTTTTTAATGATATTTCAGCCATTCCTGGACTTATTGCTGGCGAATTTGGCCCATAACTTTGGTTTCCACTTTTACCTAAATCATTGCCTTGATTCTGTGTTTTTCCACCATCTGTTTTAACCTTTTGAGGTTGACTTCCACCAGAACCAGAACTTCCTCCAGAGCTAGAACCTCCTTTAGGACCATAATTTCCATTATAACTAGAACCTCCTTTAGAGCCAGAACCTCCTCCAGAACTAGAACCGCCTCCAGAGCCGTTGCCTCCTCCAGAACCATAATTTCCATTAGCTGCTAAAGTCCTGCTACTAACAAATATAATATTTATTAATAAACTTACTAAAATAAAAATAAGTAATATTTTTTTCCTTTTCATATGATTTTTCCCCCTACTTTATTTTCTTTTTTTATTTTTTAAACAATATACTAAAATACTAATAATTATAATTACAAACATACTTACACTAACACATATAATAATAATCTTTTTCTTATTTGTATTTTTATTTTCTGTTTGTATATTTTCTTCTGCTTCAAGTGGATTTATAACTTTAATACTAGAGTTTCCTACATAGTATCCTACTAACTCTCCATCTTCTTTTGATACTATTTTATTTACTTCACCTACTAGTACATCATAACTTGTATATGGTTCTGCATTTTCTGGTACTTTGAATATTAAATTTCCTATAGGAACAATTCCTGTTATATCTGTATCATTTGAAAAAGCCAATACAATTTCTCCATTATCTTTATTTACTGATGCTACTACATTTTTCATTCCACCTTGTATTTCTTCAAACTTTACAAATTCTAATTCTTTATAATATAAAATCTTCACATCTGCTGCTGATATACCTTTTACACTTTCCATATATACTGGTACATATATATTATATCCAGCTTGTGTTTCTCCACCTTCTACATAAAAAGTTGGATTATCTGTTATATCATCATTTGTAGCATTTACATTATTAAAATAAGTACTTATACTAAAAATCATAATAATAGTTGCAATTATTATGATAAATTTATTTGTTAATTTTTTCATCATTATAATTCCTCTCTTTTAATTATTTTTTTCTATGTTTAAAATATAATGTTAATATTATTAATCCACATATTATACATATACAAATATATGAACTTATTGAACCTGCTTGTACATGATTTCTATTTGCAATTGTTTTATCCTTATCTTGTGATGTTTTTGTTTCTGTGATAATTGGGCTTTCCTCTTTTTCTGTATCATTTTCTGCATTATTTCCTGTACCATTTAATGTATCTTTCACACCTTCCTCAATTGTAGTACTCTCAACATAATTTGATTTTACTACTGTAATAGTTGCATCTTTAAATGGTTCCAATTTTTTAGTTCCATTAAAGTCTTCCATATATGTAAGCTCTGGATTTTTATTCCAACCAATAGTATAAGTTTTTCCTTTTGGAACATTATATGGAACTTTTATAGTAATTTCTGCATATATATCGTCTTTCACAGTTTCACCATTAAAATTACTTGCCAACACTGTAAATATAAATCTTTTTTTACCATTAATCTCTATTTCAGAAATTTTGCCATCTTCATCCATCTGAGGACTATATATCTGTTTTCCTTCTATATTAGTTGTTTTTTTTATGTTTACTAATGTTAATTCCTTATCATATTCAAGTACAGAAACACACCCCATTATCTTAAAAGAACTCAAATTTAATTTTATAGGTATTTCTTCCCCTTCTTCTACATCATATTTTTCTTTATCCATATAAAACTTATTTTCTACATTTTCTGCAGTATCAGCTTTAACATATGAATAATTCCAACATATTAGTAATAATGTTAATATCATTATCACTATGCATTTAACAAATTTTTCTAAAAATATTCCTCCTTTGTATTTTTTCACTTTTCATCTTTCCCTCCTTTGTACCTTTTTAGGTATATTATTATACTACTTAATAATAACATAACATATTTTTCATTTCAACATTTGCATTAAATGTAATATAAATTTAATATTTTTGTAATATTTTTGTAACCTTTTTGTAACTTTTTGGTAAAAATAATAGAACAATAATATATTTAATACTATTATTGTTCTAAATTTATATAATTGCTTAAGTGTTAAATATTAATAACTAGTAGTTAAAAATATATTTATTTATACCTTTGTGTTACTTCATAAATCGCAAAACAATCATCATAATAAATTCTCGCGAACTTATATTTTCCATAATAATTACTATAATTTTTATTATAATATACAACTAAATGTGTTATATTATATTTATCTATTATAGTTTCAATATTTCCATTTCCAAATATTTCATATTCTACCCAATCCTTTAGTATATCTACATTATTAAATTCTTTTGTATATATTTCACTTCTACTATCTAAAAAAACCGGTATTCCTCTAAATTCTAAATATGAACCAAAATTAAAATCATTATAAATTCTAATATTTTCCACATCTAAATTTTGTTTTATATACTCCGTCGCTTCTACTGGAAATTGCATTTCATTAACATATTCTTCTAAATATATTTCTTTATAATTTGCTATGCACATATATATAAATATTAACATAATTATTATTTTTGGTTGAATTTTATCATTAATATATATATCTAAATTTTCCACAAATTTATACTTGTTATATTTTTTCAAAAAATCATCAATTATTCTTGCAATAGGATATGATAATACAAATAATGCTATATATAAATTTCTTTCTGCTAATATAGACATAGTTATAAATCCTAATATTAAAAACAAATCAACTAACCTTACTCTTGTTTTTGTAAAAAAAATCATTAATGATATTAATATTATTACACATATTGGAAATCCCTTTTCTAATCCTAATACTGGTTGTAATTCTACTATAAACTTTGTTGATATTCCATTCATTACTTTAGGTATATATGTAAATGGAGAAATACCTAAAGGTGTTAAAAATCCCATTATTATTGCTATTATCATTGTTATAATTAATAATTTTATATTTCTTCTTTCTATAACAAATTTACAATTTAATTTCATGTTTTTTAATACTTTAATATGCATTAATATATATTCTACTAAATATGGTATATATAATAAAAAGTAGACTAACCACACCGATGAATGAAATGACAAGATTAAATACGATATTGCTATTAAACTTATAGAATATTTTTTTTCGTTAGTTTTTAGCAATTTTTGAATACAATATAATTCTATAATAAACAATAAATATGATATAATCTGTGCTCTACATTTTAAATATTCTTTACTAAAAAACATTGCAAATACTACTATAAACATTGCTACTATTTTATTATTTCCACTTTTTATTAATAATGTAAATAACGTTATTGCTATAATTATTGCTACTATTAATAAAAAAACATATAGACCTTTAAAACCTGATATATTATATATTTGTGATACTACTATATCAAAAGCCCATCTTATTTTTGTAAATTTTAAGTTTTTATGATATGTAAATGGTTCATCTTCATTAATTCCATTATTTACAATATAATTACCTGTTGCTATTGTAAAGTAAGTATCATTTTCTAATTCTTTGTGGACAATACCTATTGTAAATAATACTAAACATATAATACACAAAAAATACGTTTTTTTATTTTTTATCTTCATTTGTTTTCCTTTCTATACTATTTCCAATAAAATTTTTAAAATTAATATATTTACTATTATTATAAATATAATTTGTTTAACTAATTTATGTGTTTTCTGTATTATATTTTTTATAAGCTTAAATTTGCTATTTGGTATCAATACTAACACAAATATTATTATAATTGCTACTATAATATATACTTTATACTTCACTATTCCTCCTAATATTTTATTTATTGAATATAATTTACTTTATATAAGTACAATGTATCTTGTGCTGATATATATGGAATTTCATTTATAGTATAACTTTTCACAAATTCACATGAAAAATCATTTTGATTTAGTAGAAACAATTTGTATTCCATATTTCTTGTAGTCATTAATACATATATATCCTTATTACATATTTTGTCATAATATATATCTAAATTTTTTTCACTGGTTTTTATCAAAGAATCTCCCAAATTATATATAGGAACATCTTTCTCTCTAACTAAATTTGTAAGTGCACTATCGTCTGAAATAACTCCCCAGGCACCATCAATATTTATTTTATACTCTTCTTTATCTTTTAATATATATTTATAATTTTGTAATATGTTTTGATTTATATTAGAAGTAATAATAATGATTGTTCCCCCTAAAATTATAATTGATATTATAATTTTAATTAAATTATTTAATTTAGTTAAATTTAGTTTATTTATAATAATTCCAAACATTACAATACCATATAGAATTGGAATTATTAATGCATATCTCATATAACCTTCTAAAAAAATAATCCATACAATAGTTAATATTATACTCAATATTGAAATTTCATATATTTTTGTATTCTTTTTTCTTATTATTAAACTATATAATGTAAAACATATTACTACTATGTAACCTATAGCCCATATAGGATCTGTTATTTGACAGTCATCTCCATAACCTTTAAATATTACACTAACATAAACTGGCCATATTAAAATATGTACTATAGAATCCATTTTAAATCTATCATCTTTCCAATTAAATTGCCCAAAGAACTTCGATTTAAATATAGAATTATAATATGGAAAAATTGGACTACCTGTTTGAATTATATTATCAATTATATAAACTATAAACGGTATTATAAATAATATTGATGATACTAATAATGTTATTAGTAGCTTTTTATTTATGTTTTTTTTCTCTCTAATTAATATATAAATTAATATTGGAATTATTAGTACAAGATTTGTAAGTTTTATAGCAGTTGCTATACCAGTTATAACGGATAAAAAATAAATTAGTTTTTTATTTTTTAATATATTTTTTTCTTTAATTACATAATACACTATTTGTAAAATAAATATTATGGATAAATTATCTATATAATAAGTTCCTGCCCATTGAAATATTATATATGAAGAACAACATAACATTGAAAAAATCGGTATAAGTTTATTTTTCTCACTCATTATATTAAATATATTTTTAATCTGATAAAATAAAACTATTAATGCATAATATGATAATATTGTTCCTAGCCTATACCCTAATATATATCTAAAAATATAATGCATTCTATCTCCTAATGCGAATAAAAATCCGTTTACTGTTTTTCCTGCAAAAAAATCAAAGTTTATTTTATCTATGCAAATATTATTTTGCAAATATATATGATAATTAGATACATCATATGAAAAATCTGGAATTGCAATATTTAAACTAGCAATTACTACTATTATAGCCCAAAATAATATATCTAATAATTCAAAATTGTGTTGTATTTTTATTTTATTTTTTTTTATTAAAATACCATTTAAAATAACTATTAATATACTAGATATTAATATGGCTATATTATATGGTATATTTATAGCATAAACTAATATATCTATTAATATAGCAATTATAGCTATATTAAATATGTTCATAAAATGAATATTCATTTTTAACATTATTTTGCTCCTTCTTTTGTATCTTACTACAATTATATTGTACATTTATAATTTTATCATAATACCTAAATGAAAACAAGAATTACTTTGCATAACTCTTAATTTCCTTTTCTAAAGTTTCATCATATATATATTATTAACCCCCATACGAATATAATTAAATAAAAATATCATATGAGGGTTACATATTTATGAAGATTTTTTCAGTTATTTGATTGTACGGAAATAATTTTTCACGTGTTCTAAAGCATGAACAAATACTTCTGGAATTACCATATTGGTAGTATCAATATACACATTGTACGAACTTCTAAAAATTTCCAATTCCTTCTGATTTCCTGATGTTATTTCTTCAAACAGTTCTTTATTTTTTTCTTCCTGTTTATAAAAATACTCAAGACTTTCATATTTGCTTTTTTCTTCATCATTGCAAACTCTTTTCCATGCAACATCTGCATTACAGTTCAGATGTATATACATATCAAATTTTGCAAGATTATTTGGACACTGAATATTAAAAATTTCTGAATATGTTTTTCCGCTTCTTACCAAACCACTAGCATACTGATCAATTGGACCTCTTTGACAGATAAAATAGTCACAGTGTTCTTTTATCTGAATCATATAATTTGATAAAAGACCATCTGCAAGATTAAATACCATTTGTTCTGTGTACCAATCTTTATATTCGTTTTGACCAATTGCATTGTTAAGCAATTTTACCAAATGTTTATCACATGGGGATTCTGCCGTTATAACAATATTTCCTTCATATGACAAATATTTAGCCAATCCATCACGCAAATTAGTCTTTCCACTTCCATTCTGACCTGTTATGCTTATGAACTTTGTTTTTCTGTTATTTGGAAGTTCTTCCAGATTCAAAGAGCCATCGCTTTTAATTATATCTGGCAAGTAAATCTTCATCCTAATTCCTCCTTAATTAAAGTTACGAATTATTATTTGATTTTTGCTATACTATAAAATATATTTGCTTTTTATCTATTTGTCAAGATATTTTTTTATTTTATTGTAAATTTTGCAAAAATTTTGTCCGCCTGAAATTATATTATTTCAGACGGACATTTGGAGTTTAGAAATTATTGTTCTTCAGATGTTACTGTTTTTTCCAGTTTATTTATAATATCCTCTTTGATTTTATTTGAGAAAATTCTATCACGGAGTAATCCTCTAAGAATCTCCGCTGTTATTTTATCATTTGATATTAATGCCAAAATAACATTTTCGCTTCCTATTTGAGCGATTTTCTCCAAATCTTCCCTTTTGATGTTTTTGTTTCTTACTGCCAACTCCAAGATAATGACGTTTTTATAGCATTTTTCGATAATTTCATGAATTATCTCTCCTGGGCAGTTTTCATCTTCCAAAATTGTTATTAAGGTCTCAAAACTAAACACGTTTACGAGGTCCTTAATCTTAATTTCATTATTTTCTTTCATACTGAAAGCACTCCTTTTCGCATTATTATTAATTAATATATAATGGCTTGACCACAAAATATTTTCATATTTCGCCATAGTCTTTATTATAACACAATATTTCATAATTTGCAAATTTTTTTAAAACTTTTTTCTAATCACTAGCCAAACAAAATTAGCTGTGTTATAATTCAACTGTATTATAACAAATACATACCATAATTATATAAAAAAGGGGGTGGAATAATGAAAAAAACAGCAAAAGGTGCATTATTAGTTTTAATTATGGGTCTTTTACTAATAGCATTAACAGGTTGTGGTGGTGACAAATTAGTTGCTACAAAATCTTCAGATGATGATTTTATGGGAAAATATGATGAAAAAATTGAAATATCATTTAAAGATGATAAAGCAACTGATATAGTATGGACTATGGAATACGAAAGTAAAGAAAAAGCTGAATCTATTGCTGCTATATTTAAATTAGCTAACAGTAGTAACTCTGATTCTAAAATGGATGTAGAGCAAAAGGATAAAAAAGTTATTATAAAAATGGATGCCAAAACATTTGCTTCTGAAGAAGGAATGGATGATAATTCTCTATCTAAAAAAGAAATGAAAAAATCTTTAGAAGATGATGGTTATACAGTAAAATAATATAAAAAATAGAGTTTCTTACATGAAACTCTATTTTTTATACAACATTTGTAACATAGCTTCATCGCGAAAATCAAAAGCGTCTTTAAATGTTATATTTTGATTTTTTCCTATTTCTTCATAATCTACATCTATTACATTAAATTCTTTGAAATTATTTTTAACCTCTTCATATAATTTATTTTTCTTTGTTCCCTCAACAGAAAATGGTTTATGCATAATTATAGTTAATCCTTTTCCTTTTACTTTTGCAATATCTTTTATAATTTCAAACAAATAATTATATTCATTATTACAATCAAAATATATTGTTGTATTTTTATCTTTAATAATACCATTCAATTTATTTCTAACTTCCATATAATCTTTTACATGTATATTTCCATTTTTGCTTATAAGGCTATTTGATATATCTATATTAAATACATTATTTGCTTCTTTTGAAAAAGTATGAATATTGAAAAATTGAATATTGTTTAATTTTTCATATTTTTCTATTATTTTATCTGAAATACTATTATCAAAATATATAAAATATGAATTTATTACGTTTCCTTTATTATATTGTAGATTGTATATTATCTCATTTGTATTTTCATCTATAGATTCGTTAACTTTCTTGAATCCAATCGCTTTAAAAAATAATACACCATTTACATTTTTCTTATATATTTTAATATTAATTGTATCATATTCGGTTTTTACTTTTTCTAATAGTAATTTTCCGATTCCTTCTCTTATAATTTCTGGTTTTACTTGAATACTCAGTATTTCACCCTGATTTGATACAGATATAAATGCTAAAATTTTTTCTGCTTCTGTATACACATATATATTGCTTGCCAAGAATTCATCTCTTGTTTTTACATAGTTGTCTATCCAATATTGATTTTTTATAAATGGTTGAAATTGCTGGTTATTGTCTTTCCATATTTTCATTATAATATCTATATCTCTTTTGTTGAATTTTTTTAGCAATTCTATATTCCTCTCTTTCCATATATTTGGTTTAAATTTAAGTGGTGAACATTTTATATAGAGTTCACCACTTAAATTATTTTTTAAATATCATAAAAGTATGTAGACTCTAAATCAGCTTCATTTAATAGTAATGCTAAAGGATATCTTTTATATGCTGCTCCTAATGAATTATATACTTCTTTAGGTTCTGAAAATCCCATATGCCAACGAATGCAGTATTTTTCTTCTGAAGTTAATTTTATGTATTCTGTTAACATCATTACAGATTTTTCACCATGACCATATGGTATAGTATCATCTATTGTATAATATGGAACTTTTTCCCATTCTCCTCTTTCATTTTTTGCATTTCTATAATCTACTTTATAAAAATTAACTTTGCAAATATCATGTAATAATCCTATTATTATTAATGTGTCTTCCGCAAATTCCATTTTCATAACATTGTTTTTTGCTTTATGTTTTAATATTTCATACACCTTCATACTATGTTCTAAAAGTCCACCTTCATAATCTCCATGAAATCTAGTACTTGCTGGTGCTGTGAAAAAGTCTGTTTTTTCTATAAAGTTTATTAAATCTTCTATTCCTTCTCTTTTTGTGCTTTTTAGTAATTCTATAAATTCTTCTTTCATTACATCTATCTCCTTTGAAATTTAGCTTTTGAATTTTAATTTTACCTTTAATTTTGCCTTTTTCTAATATTTTATTGCAATATTTTACTTTATTTCATATTTGCTTTTATATATTCTACTTCTTCATTTACATCTAATCTTACAAATAATGGTTCACCTTTTTCAATAACTTTAGTATTTGGCTCTAATTTAGCATTTTTAATAGAACCCCATGTTTGTAATTCTTTATTATTAACACCTAGTTGATTAAATATTTTTTCTGCTGTTTGTGGTAAAAAAGGTATTATAAGTATTGCTATTTTTCTTAGTGTTTCTGCTAAATTAAACATTACAACACCTAGTCTTGCAGTATTTTCTTCTTTAGCCAATACCCAAGGCATTGTTTCATCTATATATTTATTTGTTCTTGAAATTATTGTCCATATCTCTGTTAATGCATTAGATATATGGTATGTTTCTATTAATTCTTCTACTTTTATAAGTTTTGTATTAATAAATTCTTGTAAATTTGCGTCAATTTCATTTGATTGTGTTAAATCAGTTGGAATTTGTCCTGCAAAATATTTATTTATCATACCTATAGTTCTGTTTAATAAATTACCTAAATCATTACATAAATCTGTATTAAATTTTTCTACAAAATCTTCTGGTGTAAATAATGTATCTTGTCCAAAGCTCATTTCACTTAATAAAAAATATTTTGTTGCATCTAATCCATATCTTTCTATTAACATTTCTGGATATACAACATTTCCTTTTGATTTAGACATTTTTCCGTCTTTCATTACAATATAACCATGTGCATAAATTTCTTTAGGCTGTTCTAATCCTAATGCTTTTAAGAATATAGGCCAATAAATTCCATGGAACCTTATTATGTCTTTACCTACTATTTGCAAATCTGCAGGCCAATATTTTTTAAATAATTCATCATTATCAGACATATAACCTAATGCTGTAATATAGTTAGTTAATGCATCAACCCATACATATAAAACATGTTTAGGATCATTTGGCATTTTTATTCCCCAATCAAAAGTTGTACGGCTAATACATAAATCTTCTAATCCAGGTTTTATAAAATTACCGAAAATCTCATTTCTTCTGAATTCTGGTTGAACAAATCCTGGATTTTCTTCGTAAAATTTGATAAGCCAATCTTCATATTTTTTCATATTGAAGAAATATGATTCTTCTGTCATCTTTTTTACTTCTCTACCACAATCTGGACATTTTCCATCAACTAGTTGAGTTTCTGTAAAATAAGTTTCACAAGGCATACAATACCAGCCTTCATATTCACCTTTGTAAATATCACCATTTTCTAAAAATTTATTTACAATTTTTTCAACAGCTTTTTCATGGCGTTCATATGTTGTTCTAATAAAGTCATTATATTGTATATCCATTAATTTCCACAATTTTTTAGCCTCTGTAGCCATTTCGTCAACATGTTGTTTTGGTGTTACTCCTCTTTTTTTGGCTATTTCTTGTATCTTTTGACCATGTTCATCTAGACCTGTTAATAAATATGTATCAAAACCTCTTAATTGTTTATATCTTTTTATAGAGTCTGCTAAAACTTCTGTATATGCAGTCCCTATATGAAATTTTCCACTTGGATAATATATTGGTGTTGTTATGTAAAATTTCTTATTCATATTATTCATCATTCCTTTCTTGCTTTACTTGTAAGCAATATATTTAGCTTAAATTTTAAAAACAATATATTTTTATCGAATTTTGAAAAGCAATATATTTGCTCGAATATTAATTTGTAATTTTTGGGGTTATTTGCCTAATATTTTGCTTTTTTATGCTAATTTATTTTCAATAAATTTGGCAAGCTCTGTAGCTCTTTTACGTATATATTCTTGATTTTCACCTTCAATCATAACTCTGATTAATGGTTCTGTTCCTGAAGCTCTAATTAAAACTCTTCCATTTCCGGAAAATTCACTTTCTAATTTTTCTATTTCAGCTTTTATTTCTGGGTCATTTTTATATTCATCTTTTTTAGAACTGCTTACTTTAGCATTAACCAATACTTGTGGATATGCTTTCATTATTCCTGCAATTTCAGAAGCAGTTTTATTTTGTTCTAGCATAGCTCTTATTAATAATATTGATGTTAAAATTCCATCTCCTGTTGGGTTATAATCTAAGCATATTACATGTCCTGATTGTTCTCCTCCTAGGTTATATCCATTTTTTAACATTTCTTCTAGTACATATCTATCTCCAACTTTTGTTTGTACTAAATTTATTCCATTATTTTGAGCATATTTATTTAATCCTAAATTACTCATAACAGTTGCTACTACAGTGTCTTTCTTTAATAATCCCTTGTTTTTAAATGAGTTTGATAAAATAGCTAAAATTTTATCTCCATCTATTTCATTTCCATTTTCATCAACTGCTAAACATCTATCTCCATCGCCATCATAAGCAATTCCTAAATTACATTTATTATCTACAACAAATTTTTTTAATCCTTCTAAATGTGTAGAACCACAACTATCATTTATATTTATTCCATTTGGTTTATCATTTATTATAATATGATTTATACCTAACACTTTGAATATTTTATCTGCAACAACAGATGTTGCTCCATTTGCTGTATCTACTGCTACAACAAAGTTTTCTTTATCAAATTGTTCTAATTCTTCTTCAAAATTCTTTCTAAAGAAATATACATATTCGTCTAATAAATCTGTTCTTATTTCAGAAACACCTATTTTTTCGTTTACTGCTGTTAATTCATCTATTTTTCCTGAATCCATTATTTCTTCAATTTCTTCTTCTAATTCGTCTGGAATTTTCATTCCTTTATTACTAAAGTATTTTACTCCATTGAATTCGTATGTATTATGTGATGCTGAAATCACAACACTTGCATCTGCTTTAAATCTTTTTGTTAAATATGCAACTGCTGGTGTTGGCATTACATCTAATATTTTTACATTTGCTCCATAGCTTAAGAACCCTGCTGTCATTGCACTTTCTATTAAAGTACCTGATATACGAGTGTCTCTACCTATTAAAATTGTTGGTGCATGATTTGTATGTTTTGATAATACATATGCACCTGCTTTTGCTACTTTATAAACCAATTCAGGAGAAAGCTCTGTATTTGCTATTCTTCTGATTCCATCTGTTCCAAAATATTTTCTCATGTTATTCAACCTCCTTAGTATCTATTGTATTATACAGTTTTGGAAAAAATTAGTCAATAGGAATTAAAGGAGGAACAGGGTAATTTCATCAATTGTTACAAATTTGTAACAATCGATAAAATTACCCTGAAGAAGGAATTAAAGGAGGATTTTGCAAATTAAAAGAGGAACTTTACAAATAGAAATTAAATAAGAAATTTGATAAAATTGAAAATTTACAAACTAAAACACCTTTGAGTTTTAAAGAGAGTAGAGAGTATCGAAAAATTTGCGAAAACTTTACTATACTCTCTTTTTATGTTCTCTATTTTTTCTTGATTTTCATTTTTTTCTTGTTCTTTATTTTTTATAAAGATGTACAAATTAATTAACAAATATTACTCTTCTTCAACTTCTTCATTTTCGCCAAGTTCACCTTCAACTACTGTATTATTTTTGCAAACTTTAATCAGCCAAATTCTTTGGTCTTTATATTTTTCAATTTTGTAAGTAGCACTTTCAGTTTCAATTAAAGGTTTTTCCTTTTCGTTAGGAATACGACCAAGTTGTTCAATTAGATACCCAGAAATTGTATCATACTCACCATCTGGTATTTGTATTTTAACAATCTTTTCAAAATCATATATTGGCATATTTCCACTTATTTTGAATGTATTGTCATCTATTATTTCATATTCTACTTCTTCATCATCATACTCATCTAAAATATTTCCAACCAATTCTTCAATAATATCTTCCATTGTAATTATCCCTGCTGTTCCGCCATACTCATCTACAACTATTGCAAGTTGAACTTTGTTTATTTGTAATTCTTTAAAAACTTCATTTATTGGTTTGTTTTCAGAAACAAAATATGCTTTTCTTAATAACTCTTTTACCTTAATTTTTTTGTTTGTACGTATATATTTGAATAAATCTTTTACATATAAAATACCTTTTATATTATCTATAGTATCTTCATAAACTGGAACTCTACTATATTTATTTTTATCTAATTCCTCTAAAATTTCATTAACATCTGAATTTATTTCTACAGCAAATACCTCTGTTCTATGTTTCATTACTTCTGAAACAACTTTATCATTAAATTCAAATACATTGTTTATCATTTCTTTTTCATCTTCTTCAATTGTTCCATCTTCTTCACCAGCATCAACCAAATCCCTTATATCTTCTTCTGTTACTATTTCTTCTTCATTTTCTGAAACTCCAAATATTTTTGATACCATGTTTGTTGATATTGTTAAAAATTTTACAAATGGTGCTGTTATAATTGATAATGTTCTTATAAAGCCTACCGCTATATTAGCTATTTTGTTTGAATATTTCATAGCTAATCTTTTTGGAACAAGTTCTCCAAATACTAGTGAGAAATATGAAAGTATTAATGTTACTATAATTATTGATACACTATTCCAAAATGCTATTCCTAACGGAAACCATTCATCTAATATTGGTGCTAATTTTGTTGCAAATGCATCTGATGCAAATGCACTTGATAAAAATCCTGCAAGTGTAATTCCTATTTGTATTGTTGCTAAAAATTTACTTGGATTTTGCAACATTTTTTTAATTTGTTTTGCCTTTTTGTCCCCCTCTCCAGCTTTTTTAGATACTTTCGAATCATTTAATGATATAAATGCTATTTCTGTAGCTGCAAAAAATGCATTTATTCCTATTAATACAACTAAAACAATGAGTTGCCCTATCATATTTTTTTATTCATTCCTTTCTTTTTTTGTATGGTATGATTATAACATTCGATTTTTTAATAATCAATACTTTTCTACTTATTTAAAGCTTTGTGTTTTTATCCTGCTTATTTTTTATTAAAGATTTTCATAATACGATTAAACACCCTCTTAAATATATTTTCTTTTTTTACTTCAACTGGCAAAAGAAACTGCATATACAATTTTATACAATTATAGCTTTAACCAAAAATGAAGAAACACATCTAGTTGAAATTTTAAACGGAATTAAACATAAATATACAAACATAATATTATTACAGCTATATACTGGTGCCCGAATTGGTGAAATTCTAGCATTAACAAAAGACTGTATTAATTTAAGTGATAACACTATAACTATTTACAGAACTATAACACGTTCATATACAATTGAAGGAACTAAAAGAATTGAAAGAAGAATTTTGGGCGAACACACTAAAACTTTTGATAAAAAAACTGGAATAGATAAAGGTAAGAGAACTTTTCCTATGACTAAAAACGTCCAGGATATAATTTCAGACATTTTAACATGTAGAATAGATAATAAGTACAATTTACTTTTTTATGACTACATACACAATTCTCTTGTGTGTGACAATAGTATAAATTCTTTTTTAAACAGATTAAATAAAAAATATAATATATGTAATGGTTCGTTGCATACACATAAATTACGACACACTTTTATAACAAGATGCCAAGAAAAAGGATTATCGTTACCAGTTATACAAAACCTAGTAGGTCATGTTGAAGGTAGCTCAATTACAACTTCTATTTATACATCTATATCTTTTGATTTTATTTATCAAGAATTACAAAAACTAATGCAATAACTAATGCAATAGAAAAATATTTTAAAGTACCATAAATATTATTTAAAAATATTAAAAGTTCTTAAAAGTATTGAAATAAGCACTTTTAAGAACTCTTAAAATATTTTTAAATAACTATAAAAACATTAATTTTTGGTGCCTAAGGTGGGACTCGAACCCACATGGTTTCCCGCTGGATTTTGAATCCAGTGCGTCTGCCAGTTCCGCCACTCAGGCATTAAATTTAAGTTGTTTAATTTCTTTTTATTACTTAACTATAATATCATATGTTAGATTTTTTGTCTACGAAAAAAACAAAAAAATTTAAATTTTTTACATATTATGTTTTACGTTAATTTCAGAATTTAATAACATATTAATAACTTTATAATACCAAGACCGTTTTAAAAGTCTTGGTATTACTGCATTTTATTAAACCTCCATTATAATCGGTAAAATCATAGGGTTTCTCTTAGTTTTTTGGAATATATATTCTCTCAAATTATCTTTTAAAGTAGATTTAATAGTAGACCAATCTGTAATTCCTCTTTCTTCAAATTTCTTAACCTCATCGCGAATTTGCTTTTTTACATCATCCATTAGATTTTCAGATTCTCTAACATATACAAATCCTCTTGAAATTACATCTGGACCTGAAACTATTTCTCCGCTTCCTGCATCCATAGTCATTACAATTATAATTAGACCATCTTGTGATAAATGTTGTCTATCTCTTAATACTATATTTCCAACATCACCAACACCCAAACCATCTACCAATATTTTTCCTGATGGTACTGATGTAGTTATTTTGGCTTCTTTTTCATTCATTTCTAAAACTCTACCATTTTCCATCATAAATATATTTTCTGATGGTATTCCCATTTTTTTAGCTGTTTCTGCATGTGCTTTTAATTGTCTAAATTCACCATGGACTGGAATAAAGAATTTTGGTTTAACCAATGAAAATATCAATTTTTGTTCCTCTTGGCATGCATGTCCTGAAACATGAATATCTTCTAATGCACTATATACAACTTCTGCACCTATTTGCATTAAATCATCTATAACTTTTGAAACTAATTTTTCATTTCCTGGTATTGCTGTTGCAGAAATTATTACCAAATCATTTGGCGTTATAACAACCTTTCTGTGTTCACCAGCTGCCATTCTTGTTAGTGCAGACATTGTTTCTCCTTGACTTCCTGTTGTTATAATTGTTAATTGTTCATCTGTATAATTTTTAATCATATCTATATCTATAAAAGTATTATCTGGAACTTGAATATATCCTAATTCTCTTGCTGTTTCTATCATATTTATCATACTTCTTCCACAAACAGCAACTTTTCTTTTATTTTTTACAGCTGAATTTAGTATTTGTTGAACTCTGTGTACATTTGATGCAAATGTTGCAACTACTATTCTTTTTGTACAGTTTTGGAATAATTTATCAAATACTTCTCCTACTGAGCTTTCAGACATTGTATATCCTTTTCTTTCAGCATTTGTACTATCTGACATTAATGCTAAAACACCTTTATTTCCAATTTCAGCAATTCTTCCTAAATCCATTAATTGATCATCTATTGGTGTAAAATCTATTTTAAAATCTCCTGTATGCATTATAGTTCCAACAGGTGTGTATATAGCAAGCATTACTGAATCTGGAATACTGTGTGAACTTCTAATAAATTCAACTTGCATTTTTCCAAAATTAATTGTTTGACCTTGTTCTACTGTATGCAATTGTGTTTTACGTAATAGTTTATGTTCTTCCAATTTATTTTTAATTAATCCTATTGTTAATCTTGTTGCATAAATTGGCATATCTACTTGTTTTAGTACATATGGGATTGAACCTATATGATCTTCATGTCCATGTGTTATTACTAACCCTTTTATTTTATCTTTGTTTCGTTCCAAATAAGTTACATCTGGTATAACTAAGTCTACTCCAAGCATATTGTCTTCTGGAAATTCCAAACCACAGTCTACTAATATAATTTCATTATCATATTCAAAAACTGTAATATTTTTACCAATTTCTTCTAATCCACCTAAAGGAATTATTTTTAAGTTTGGTTTTTTAAATTCAAATTTAAAATCTGGATTTTTTAAACTGTTTGTACGTGATTTTCTATTTCTTTCTGAAACAGTATTTTCTCTTGTTTTTCTTTTATTTGTTTCAGATATAATAGCTGTTTTTGTTTTTTGACCACTTACTATATAATCTTCCTTATTAGTGCTTTTCTTATTTGCTGATGTTGCTTTTGAATTTCTTGTTTTTCTTTCTTTTAATTTTTCAACATTTGGTACATCTCTTTTTTCTACTTCCTCATTGTTTCTACTTGTTAACACATTTTTTCTAGTATTGTTTCCCCTTCTTTTTGTTGATTTATTTTCATTTCTGTAATTATTTTCATTTTTTACTTTTTCATCAGTATTATTATCGACTTTATCTTTGTTTATAAGATTATTTGTCATAAATTAAAATCTCTCCTTTTCTGTATTTTATTGTTAATTTTTTAAATTTATATATGCATTAATATAAGGACTTTTTATTTCATATGTTTTTATATTAATTTTAAAAAATTTATTTTTACGCAATAAAAAAATAGTTTATTAAATATTATAAACCATTTTCGTAATTATTATAAAAAATATAATTTTTTAATATTCTACTATTATATTTTAGTTTAAATATTCCAATTTGAAATAGTTTTTTATTACTCCATACTATTATAATAGAATATTTTATTTAGCTTTAGTATATAAATGCATTTTACCGTTCTTTTTACATATATATTACTTTTTTCTAAATTAATTTATTATAATTTATTTATACCGAACTCACTTTACAATATCTTTTTTATTAATATTTGTTTTTTTCTCCTTAATATTAATATATAAATTTAATCTCATTTCCCATTTTCTGGGCATTAACTAATGTTTATTATACTATTTCTTTTATTAATTGTCAAGCACAAATTTTAATGTTTGTATTTGACCAGTTTAACACTTTTCATTGTAGAACAAAATAAAAATAAATAGCATATTTCACACTGATTTTCGTAAAAATAAAACATTTTTATCAATTTGAAATATGCTAAATTTATTTTATATTATATAATTATTTGTATAATTTTTTAATTTTAGTTGTAATTATCATACCAATAACTCCTACACATAACATTCCTGCAAAAAATAATATATTGTCCCATGTACGCGGATTGTTGCTATTATTTACATTATTATTATCAGTATTTGTATTTTCTGTTTTATTATCTATTATTTCTGAATTATTATTTTCTGGAATGTTGTTGTTATTACTATTATCTTCTTCATTATCATTGTTATTTCCTTCATCTATTTTAGTTTCTGCTAATGTATAAATACTAAAATGTTTTGTATTAAAAATAGCATAACCATCTTTTACTTCAACTTCATATTCTTCTGTTTTTCCATCACTTGTAACATAATATGCAATAAGTTTTTTACCTTTTAAATTTTCTGGTACTGGAATTTTTACTTCAAATGTTCCATCATCTAATTTTGTAATGTATTTTTCTAATGAATCTGAATATAATTTTAAATCAAACATTGCATTTTCTTTTACATCTAATAATTTTATTATTTTTTCATATTCAGTTCCATTTGTTATTTTTTGTGCTTTAATACTTGTATCTAATGGTATTGAAGATGAATTTGAACTAATTTCTATATTAGTTGTTATATCTGCTGTTTTATATGATGGTGTTACCATTTTTGAAGAATCATTTTTTATAAGAATATGGAAACTTTCTTGTTTGCCACCAACTTTTATAGTAGCAATAAAAGTTTCATCATTTTCTTTAAGTCCTTTAAGTCCGCTAACTTCTTCAAAATCATTGTAAGTTGGTATAAAAACATTTCCAGATTGTAAGAATTCTTCAAATGTAATGTTTTCATCTATTCCTGGCCAATATATTTCTCTGTTATCATATAGTTCTTTTGCCCAAGTATCATATGCAGTTCCAGCATATGATATAGTAACTATTCCTTCTTTTCCTAAATATTCATTAATTCTTTTTTGAGCAGCAACCATTAGTGCTTCTTTTGTGTTACTAGTTTCACTTGGCACATAAATTATATGTTCTGCTTTTGTTCCTAATGTATCATAAATATTATAAATAACATCATCATATTTAAATACTGCTATACCTAATCTTAATGTATAAAAAGAGCCATTATCCCCTGCTCTATTATCAACATAGAATTTCATATTTTTATAATTTAAATATGATTTTAATTTTCCAGAAAACATATCCAAAGATTCAGTTCCATTTTTACCTACATTATTTACCCAATAATTTATCAATTCTAAATCTCTAACTTGAAAATATTCTATATCATTTGGAAAGTTTTTTATATAATTATCGAATTTTGTTTTTACATCATTATTATAATTATATACAATACCAACATTATGAGTTTCACCATTTACTGTAAGGTCAACAGAAGAAAAATCTTCAGCTAAATTTTCAAAACTTATATCATTTCCACTTTTCTCATCCATAAGTAAAAATTCAAAATATCTTTCAAATATTATTTTATTAGCAGGTTTTACTGCATTCATTTCTATTTTTCCATTTTTATTTAAATAGTTTTTAAATTCTTCACTTTTTTCTGAATTACATGTAACTTCTACAACATGTTGTTCAACTGTTTTATAAGAAGACTTACTTCCCATTCTTATGGTTACTTTTGTACAATCTTCATTTATTAAATCAACTAATTTTATACCATCATAATAATTTGATATTGAAAATGTATAATTTGGATTTTTTTCTGACAAAGCCCTTAAATATCTACTAATTTTTTCTTTCATATTATTTTGATTAGAAGTTCTAATTTCTAATTTACCGTTTTTCAATATATTGTTAAATTCTTTACTAAATTCCTCTTGAAATACTACCTCAATTTCATATTCTTCTGGGAGTTCCACTATTAACTACACTACGTGCTATTTTACAAGCAGAAAAATCTTCTTTATGATTAACTATATAAAAATTATAATTTGTACCATTATATTTTGAAAGATACTCATTTAAAACTTCATATTTGTTATCTTTCATTGTAGTATCTTTTACTACAAGTTTTCCATCCTCATTTAAAATATTTTTAAATTCCTCACTCATTCCTTCAGGAATTGCAGCAAGTACTTTGTTTGATGCTACTGTAAACATAGCAATCATAAATACAAATATAGTAATTAACAATAATTTTTTCTTTGTTTTCATCTTTTGTATTTCCCCTTTCATTTTTTCATTTTTTATAATATTCAGTTTATTTATATCATAATGAATAATTTTAATCAACAACATTTTTTTATTTTTTTATAGGGTAGCCTAAAAGCAAAAATTTATAAAGTTTTCACTTCAATACTTTCAATAATAACATCTTCAACAGGTTTATCATTACTATCTGTTTTAGTTCCAGCAATCTTATCAACAACATCCATTCCTTCAACAACCTGACCAAATACAGTATGTTTTAAAAACAAGTGCATACTTCCACCATATTTTTTATATGCTTCTATTAATTTTTCTGGATATTCATATTGTTTTAATAAATTTCCTGTTTCTTCACTATAATTTGCCTGTTCAATAAAAAATTGACTACCATTTGTATTTGAACCAGCATTTGCCATACATAAAGCACCTCTATATGGTACTAAACTATATGAAAATTCATCTTCAAAATCCTTATTCCAAATGCTTTCTCCTCCACTACCAGTACCTGTTGGATCTCCTCCTTGAATCATAAAATCATTAATTACTCTATGAAAACTTACTCCATTATAATATCCATTTTTCGCATGTGTTAAAAAATTTTCAACTGCTTTTGGTGCAACATCTTGGAAAAATTTTACGGTTATGTTTCCATAATTTTTTACATGTATAACAGCAACTGTTTCACCTTTTTGTGGAGCAGACATTTGTTTTTCCGCTTCTGTCACAAAATCTATAGATTTTATATCAACCTGAGTATTCTTGTTATTTGTAGAATTTGTATTTGTATTTGTTTTTGATGAATTTGATACTGTATTTTTTAACTGAGTTGAATTACTTTCATTTTTATTATTTTGACATCCACATAATATACATAATGAAATTACAATTATTGTAATTATCAATAAATTTTTAAAAACTGTTTTCATAAGTTTACCTCCATATAATTTTTATTAATATTCTTCAATTTTAACAAAAATTTTCTCAACTTCACTATATTTTTTTTCAACAGAAATTTTTGTTATTTGAGTATCATCTTTAAATGCAACATTATTCATTGCATCTAAAATAATTTTTACTATATTATCAATATCTGGTTTTTTAGTAGGGCTAATTATGTTATCTAACATTTGTGCTTTTGCTACTTTAGTTGTAGATTTTGGTATTTCAAAATTTGCTATTATATCCATTTTAATTCTTCCTTCTAATGTTTTGTATCTAGGATATTTCATTAAAAAATATTGTTCTACTAATTCTTCATAATCTTTCGTTCTAGTAGGTGTATATATTTTACCAGTATAACTATTTAATCTTGGTCTTCCTTTGCCTATTATTTTAGATGGAATTTCAAATTCATATATCATCTTTTTATTTCTCCTTAGTATTAAAATTTTTAATTATTAGGTTTAATTACTTACTCTTTCTACTAATATCATATTATATACATATCCCTTATATTTTGTATTAATATTTTTTTGACTTACAACTTTAAAATTATCATTGTTAAATACTTTGTTATAATAATCAGAATTTTGATTATCTATAATCCATACTCTTCCTGTACATTCATTTAAAAAGTCTGTATTTGTGTATATTTTTAATTGTTCTCCAAATGCTTTATATGCTTCTTCAACTCCCCAATTTGATGGGTTATAATAAAATTGTTTATTATCTTTAAAATAAAGTGAAACAACAGAACCTGTTCCAAAGTTTGATTCATCAAAAACTATTACATCATTTGGTTGTACGTTTTCTTTTAAATATGATATTTGAGTCATATTATTACTATCATATGCTTCTTTAATTTGTTTATAATTGCTAAAACTTGCCATTATTATTGTAATAGTACATATTATACCAATTATATATTTATTTTTTTCTTTACTTATAAAATAACTTATAAAGAAAATATATAATCCTGTTATAACAAGTAAATATCTATAATATAAAATTGATGTTTTTAATGCTAATGTTACAACTAATGCTGCGACTATAACTGTAAAATATATTATTATTGATACAATTGCATATTTATATTGTTTATTTTTTTCTTTTATAGTTGTATATATCTTATACACAACATATGTATATATAAGCATTGTAACTACAAAACCTATTGTAGTTTCTAAATTTCCTATATATTGAACTCCTAATAATTCCATTACTGTTTTTGGAAACTCAAATCCTATCCAAAATCCTTTTGAAACATTTTTAAGTTGTTTCATAAAGTACATTATCCATGGAATATACGCAATTAATTGAATTATACCAAAACATAGTATTTTTATTATTGATGATTTTTGTTTTTGTTTTATAAAATATCCCAATAAAATACAATTTATTATCCCTGCAGCCATTAATCCATAATAGTGTGAATAAATACATAGTAAACTTGTTGTTGCAAAAATAATCCAATTTTTTATTGATTTATTTTCTTCTTGGTTATCTTTTTTTGCTAATCTATATGCATAAATTGCTAAGACTGTAACAAGTAATAATGATAAAGAATACATTCTAACTTCTGCTGAATATAGGCAAATTACTGGTAAAAAATATGAGAAAAAAGAAAATAATGCTCCTACTTTTTCTCCAAAGTCCTTACGAATATGCGTAAATCCTAAAATTCCTAATGCAGAAATGCACACAGCCGAGAAAATTCTATATGCTATTATACTTCCTTCTATACTTCCTTTTGTTATTAAATAAATAATATGTAAAATCCAATAATATAAAATAGGATGTACATCATTTCCCCCTATTTTCCAAATATTAACAAATGACTCTCTTGCAAGTCCAACTGAATATGCTTCATCAAACCATAAATTTGAATGAAATATACTTATACAATTAAATAAAATTCCAAAAACTATTATTGCTATATGTATATTTTTTATTTTCGTTTTCATTTTTATAATTAATAACTCCTTTCATTTTTATATGTAATTATTGTATACATGTCCTCAATTATTGTGTAATTTGTAAAATTGAGGACATTTTTTAGTTACTAAAAAACATATTAATATATATATGTGTGTACATTAATCTCCAAGACATATTCCTATATTTCTAGCAGTTTTTACTAAATCATCATCCATTGTTACTTTTCTTATATTACTTTCTTTTGTATTTCCAGAAACTGCACCAATTACTTTATTTTCACCTACTACATCTTCTAATGGAACATAATCTAATTTTCCATTTTTTAAAACTGTTAATACATTAAACTTTCCTTGTAAAGCAAGTTCCATAGCCTTTGAACCATATTTTGTTGATAAAACTCTATCAAATGCTGTTGGAGTTCCACCTCTTTGCATATATCCTAAAACTGTACATCTTGCTTCCATACCTGTTAACTGTTCTAATTGTTTTGCAACAATATTACCAATTCCACCAAGCTTTGTATTATCTACACCTGCACCATTATTTCTTATTCCTTCTACTGTAATTGTACCACCTTTTGGCATTGCACCTTCTGCCACTACTACTATACTAAAATTTTTACCTTTTTCACGTCTATGATTTATTTTTTCTACTGCTTTATTTATGTCATATGGTATTTCTGGAATTAATGCCACATCTGCTCCTCCAGATATTGCTGATTCCAATGCTATCCACCCTGAATATCTTCCCATTACTTCTAAAACCATTATTCTATGATGTGTTTCTCCTGTTGTATGAAGTCTATCTAATGCATCTGAAGCTACTGATACTGCTGTATTATACCCAAATGTAATATCTGTACACGCAACATCATTATCTATTGTTTTTGGAACACCTATTACATTTATTCCTTTTAAAGAAAAATCTCTAGCTGATTTTTGAGTTCCATCTCCACCTAAAGTAAATAAACAATCAAAACCATCATTTTTTATATTTTCTATACATATATCTGATAAATCTTTATATACTACTTCTCCATTTGGCTGTATTACCTTATAATTAAATACATTAGCATTTGTTGATGAACCTATAATTGAACCACCTTTAGGTAAAATTCCTGATGCTTTTCTACTATCTGATGTACTTAAAGTAATATATTCATTTTTAAGTAATCCTCTATACCCATCTATAAATCCATAACATTCAACTCCGTGTTCCTCAGCAGTTTTTACTATTGCCCTTATAACTGCATTAAAACCTGAAACATCTCCTCCATTAGCTAAAATAGCTACTTTTTTTACCATTTGTATTTCCTCCTTTAATATCTTTTTGTAAACCTTTTAATTTTCTTTATTATTATACCAATATTTTTTTATTTTACAACCTTTAATTCAAAAATAATAAAAATAGCAACCTACAATTATTTGTAAGTTACTATTTTTATTATTTCTTATCTATTTTCCATCCAAAAAACTCTTCTTCTAATACCAATCTTTCATATAAGTATCTATTAAATTCCATTCTTCTTTTATATACTCTTCTTTTTCAAGAGATTTCAATATTTCCTCTCTTTTTTGTTTATTTACACATCCTGTTAGTAATAATACTATAGCTATTAATATTGCTATTATACCTATTAATTTTTTCATATTTTTTTATTCTCCTTATATTATTCAAAAACTTGTGTCATACATTTATATACTTTACCTGGCCATGTTGTTGCATTACAGTAAGATGTTCCAACTCCTGTTATTGTTTGACCATGATATAAACTTCCTTTTGGAGATAAATATTTTTGACCTAATAATTTTATCATTGCTTCAAATCCTTGTTCATCTGTTGCATATGGTATTAATTTTCCACCGCTCATTAAGCTTGAATAATTATGTGTTTTTTGATGTTGTCCTGCTGAACACCAACCAGATTCTATACCACATATACCTAATACAAATATTTCGTTTACACTATATTTTTGGCAACATTCCCATATCCAACCTGCATTATTTTTTAATATTCCTGTTCTATCATATTTCATATTTTGTACTAATTGAATAAAATCTTCTTTAGATAAGCCTGTTGTTTGTGCTACATTCATATTGAAAGATATTTTAACTTCATTTAATTTTACATATGTTTTTATTTCTTCATAATCATCTTGTGTTTTTTGTTCATTTAGTGAAACATATACTGGATTCATATTTAATCTTTCAATTTCTGAACGTGTTGCTATAGTTTGTATTGCTTTATTTCCATCTGTACTTGCAATTCTTGCTTCTTGTATATTGTTTTTTGTGATTTTTGTAGTATTTGTATTTTCTGAATTTTGTTCATTATTTTCTTCACTACTAATTTGTTGTAGTTGTAATGAATTTGTTTGTTCTTCATTTTCTTTTGTTATATTTGTGCTTTTTGCGGTTTTAAATATACCAATTTGAGCAATATTTAGTATCATTGCTGTAATTGTGCTTATTAATAAAATAGTTATTATTACCATAATAGTAATTATTACTTTTTTATTTTTCATATTCTCTACATCCTTTTTTTTATTTTGTCACAAGACATTTCTATTGTACCATATTTTGTTATTTATGTCAAAAATTTATATAGACATATTGTCAATAATTTATATAGACATATATTTTTTATTTTGATATACTATTACTATAAAAATTTAACTTTATTTATGGAGGATAAGTCATGAAAAGTAAACATTCAAAAGAGAAAAAAAAATCTGAAATTATTTTAATTGTTTTTAGAATAATTCTTATAATAATTATTATATATTGTTCAATTAAAATATTTCTTTGGTATCGTGAAAATAAGAAAAACGAAAATATGTTATCAAATATTAATAATTCAGCCATTTTAGATACTGCTGAAATTGAGATTCCAGTAGATTCTGCCGAAAACCCAGAAGAAACCACAAAAATAGAAACATACACTTTAGATTTTAACAATTTATCTTCAATAAACTCATCAACAGTAGGTTGGATTAATGTTCCAGGAACATCTATAAATTATCCAGTTACCCAAGCTTCTGATAATAATTTTTATTTATCACATACATTTGATAAATCTTATAATAGTGCTGGATGGATTTTTGCAGATTTTAGAAATAAATTTGATGGTACAGATAAAAATATAATAATTTATGGTCATAATAGAAAAGATTCAAGTATGTTTGCCACATTAAAAAATACACAAACACAAGAATGGTTTGAAAATAAAAATAATCATTATATAACATTTACTACTCCTACAGAAACACAAGTTTACGAAGTTTTTTCTGTTTATAAAATAAAAACAGAATCATATTATATAACAACTTCTTTTACAAATGACAATTCATATTCTGAATTTCTTAATACATTAAAAGGGCGTAGTATATACAATTTTGGCACAAATTTAACATCAGATGATAAAATTTTAACTTTATCATCTTGCGATTCATCTGGTAAATACAGAATTGTAGTTCATGCAAAAAAAATAATGTAAATAGTAACATTTTCGTTAATTATTTCTAGTATATTATAACCAGTAAAGGAAAACATATAATTATAAATTTTTTATTAATATAAAGAAAGGTAAAGTTATATTTATATACTTTAATTTAGGTAATTTTTATGAAAAAAATTTTAATTATATGTATATTTATTTTTATTCCTTTTCTATTATCTGGATGTACTAAAGATAATTCTAAAAATACAGCTAAATTCAATACAAAAGCAATGTTTTCCAAATTAAGTACACAAAATAATAATAACAATAATAATTTAGAAAATAATTTAAATTCAGAAAACAATATAAAAAAAGAAGAAGAACCAAAAAAAATTGTAGAAACTGAAGTTGCTAATTTTTCTACACCATTAAAATCAGGTGTAGCTAACCGAATTACAAATATAAAAATAACTTCTGGTAAAATAAATGAATATGTTTTAAAAAATGGAGAAACATTTTCTTTCAACCAATTAATTGGACCTTGTACAGCTGAAGAGGGTTATAAAAAAGCCGAAATATATGTAAATAAACAAATTAAATATGCACTTGGTGGACGGAAATTGTCAGGTAAGTACAACATTATATAATGCTGTTTTAGCAGTTCCTGGCTTAACAGTTATAGAAAGACATGAGCATGGAAAAAGTGTTGATTATATACAAGATGGAAAAGATGCTACAGTTTCATATAATACACTTGATTTGAAATTTAGAAATGATACTGGAAATGATGTAAAATTATATGCATGGTGTGATGATGTTAATGTATATGCTAAAATTTGTAAATTAGTTGCTGAATAACAACATAGAGAAACAAAAATATAAAAACTCCTTTATTATTGAACTCTTTTGTTTAATAATAAAGGAGTTTTTGCTTCATTTACTATTTTTTATTCTGACCTTAATAAACAAAACCATTTTTCATAAACATATGAAGCAACATTCATTAAACTTTCTTTTTTTACTTCTTTATCTGATATAATATCAATTGTTTGAAGTAATTTTCCATCTAATGTATACGTAACTTGACCTATCTTTTGCCCCTTTTCAACTGGTGCTGAAATTTTTTGTGGTAAATTTACATTTTGAACTACATTATTTTCAGAACCTTTTTTCAATAGCACACCACAATTTCCATTTAACATAGCATTAACTTCTTTTTCAATTCCTTTTTCTACTGTAACATTTCCTATTACATCTCCATTTTTTCCAAATTGTTTAAATTCATAATTTTTAAATCCGTAATCCAATACACGCTGAGCTTCTGAAAATCTTTTAGCACTTGTTGGTGCTTTCATTATTACTGCAATTAGTGATAAATCATCTCTTGTAGCACTTGCAGATAAATTAAATAATGCAAGTGATGTTGAGCCTGTTTTCAATCCTGTTGCACCTTTGTAATTACGTACTAATTTATTAGTATTTACTAATTGTGATTGACCATTTCGCAATGTATCCATATAGATTGTTGTATAGTTTGTTATATCTGGATGTTTTGTTAGTAGTTCTCTAGACATTAGCGCAATATCATAACTTGATGTAACATGACCATCTTCATCTATTCCATGGCAATTTTTGAAGGTTGTGTCATTCATTCCTAGCTGTTTTGCCCTTTCATTCATTTTATCAACAAATGCTGATTCTGAACCTGCCATGTATTCTGCCATTGCTACAGTACAATCATTTGCAGAAACAACACACATTGCTTTTAGCATTTCGTTTACTGTTAGGGTTTCTTTTGTGTCTAGCCAGATTTGTGAACCTCCCATTGAGGCTGCGTTTTGACTGCAGGGAACTTGATCTTCTAACGTGATTTGACCGATTTTCTAAGGCTTCAAATATTAGTAGTATGCTCATTAATTTGGTTACACTTGCTGGACGTAATTGTTCGTGGCAGTTTTTTTCGTATAGTACTTGACCGCTGTTTTGTTCAATTAATATTGCTGATTCGCAGTCTAAATTTAGTTCATCTTTTGTTGTTTTATCTGCATTCTCACCTTCTGCTTGACTATTTGTTTCAATTGCATCAGAATTGTTAATTACAGTCCACTCGTAATTTTCTGCTCTTACAATAATAAATAACGAAGATAACAAATATATAGATAGTGTTAAACATATCACTTTTTTAAAAAATTTCTTTATGTATTTAAAAAACATATATCATACCTCACTTTCGTTTTGTATAATATATGCCTTTTTGTTTATATTATTCTTAATGTAATAATTTCTATAAACATAACATAAAACTACCAACCTATAATTTAATTACAATATTGTCTATTTAAATATATTTCTTTTCTATTCATTATAATTTTTCCTCAGCGTTAGGTACAATCCATTCCGCAAACTTTCTAAAAGCTGTTGTTCCTTTTCTCTTTGAGCTACGTTCAGCTCTCTCTTCTGGAGAAAATTGACTTAATGTTTTATTATATCCTTCGGGAATAAAAATTTTCCATAGTTCAGACCATGCCTCATTACGGTCTTCTTTATCAATTTTGTTTGCAATAATTCCTTCCTCCAAATCACCTTTAAAGACTGTTGTTTTACCATTTGCGTCAACAAAAGTTACGACACTTTTAAATGTGCATTCTCTATTATCTTTATCCTTCATTATATCCATAATTCCGTCAACTCCAATAGAACCTAATACATATTTTGTATATACACCTGGAAAACCATTTAAATTTTTTATAAAAAATCCACTATCATCCACAACCAATGGTTTTTTTAAAATTTCAAATGCTTGTTTAGCTTTATTAACTGATACTTCTTCTAAATCATCTGATTGTATTTCAAATAAGTCTAATTTTACTTGCTCTACATTAATATTATAATTTTCTAATTTTCTTTGCAGGCTGGCCACCTTCCCACTATTTCCTGTAACTACATAAACTGTTTTCATTTTTGTACCCCCATTATAAAATAATTTATATTTATATATCAAATAAAAAATACGGCTCTATATTACCTATAATTGTCATCCATATCTTTATCTAAACTAATTTGTTTATTGTATACTTCAACTGCCTTAACAAAAGCAGTAATACGTTTTGGATCCTTTTTATGTTTTAATTCTGGTATTGAGAACTCAACTCCACTTTGAACGTCAACTGCATATGGTTTGCAAATGCTAATTATATCAGTAACATTATCAGAATTTAATCCCCCTGCAATAAAAAATTTATTATTTTTAGCTATTTGCGGAATTCTTTTTAAGGCTTCTATACTTGATGTTTTACCAGTTCCCCCTCGAATTGAACTATCAAACAAAAGAAAATCTGAAACTTCTGCTAACATATCTACATTATAATCCTCTACATTACTGATGTCAACTACGGATATTATTCCTGCATTTGAAGAATTATCTTTCAAATAATCCTTTATCTTAATAATTTCTTCCGGAGAAATTTTAAAATGTAATTGTATGTAATCCCAATCACATTCTAAACACATTTCCAAAAGTTTCTCAATATCTTCGAATATGGTCGACACCGTCGACCATATTTCATATAATACTTAAAACCCATATTCTGCAAAACAAACATTGTTTTTATAATTACTTATTGCAGTTTCTATATATGGAATAACATTTTTTGGAAATTTATCTAACTCATAAAAAGATAACTCATCACATTTATTTGGCTCCATTATTTTTACATTTCCAGAAAATTTATTAGCATAAAGAAAATAATCTATACTTTCATCACCAGATTTTCTATGCATTATTTGTACTATTTTCAAATCTTTTTCATCAATATTTATACCTGCTTCTTCCAAAGCTTCCCTTTTCATAGCAGATACTATAGTTTCGTTTCCATCAACATGTCCTGCAACTACACTGTAATTACCATCTTCATATCCTGTATTGTACCTTCTTAATAGCAAGTATTTATCATCTTGTTCAAGAATCAAATGCACTGCTACTCTCATTTTAAATCTTTCCATTTTTTTGCCTCCTAGTGTAAAATATATTCTTACTATAAAATATTATCATAATCCTTTCTAAAAATCAACAAAAAAAAGAACTGCATTTCATTTATGCAATTCCTTTTTCCATATAATACTCTAACTATTTCAAGTGAATTATTTTTAACTCTATAAAAAACAATATAGTTATCAATTATTATTTTTTTATTTCTAATTTTTTTATTAAATCATCATCTATAATTGAGTATATTTCAGGGTTACTGGCTAATTCTTTTATCTCTTTTTGTTTGTTATAGTTTATAATATTTTTTTATTAATTTATAGTCACTGTTTTATTGAGCGGTTACATTATTTTTTTATTAATTGTTCTTAAAAGCATACATCATACCTCACTTTCATTTTGTATAATATATGCTTTTTTGTATAATTTATTCTTGTTGTTATACTATTATAATTTTCCTTTTACATTAGGTATAATCTAATCTTCAAATTTCAGTATTAATTTGAAATTAATATTTCCTCTATTTGTTCTATTGATATTGGTCCTTCTCTTAATATTCTTAGTTCATCTGAAGTACAATCTACAATTGTGCTTCCTTTAGAAAAAATAACGTTTCCATCCATCATACCATCTAAAAGTGGGCAACTTTTTTCTATTTCATCTAAATTAGAACATTCCTTTTCTCCACTTTGATTAGCACTTGTCATAAATATTGGAGTTTCTAATTCTAAAATTAATTTTTCTATTTGTTTCGTTGCTGCCATTCTAACTGCAATTGTGTCTTTTCCATTTGTTACATACTTTGGTAATTTTCTATTTTTCTTTAATACTAATGTTATTGGTCCTGGCATAAATGCTTTAATTAGTTTTTCTTCTCTTTCATTTACAACAGCTATACTCTTTATTTGTTCTTCATTTGCACACATAATAGGAAATGCTTTATTGATTGGGCGTTTTTTTACCTCTACCAATCTATCATGTGCTATCTTAGAATTTATTTTAGCACAAATTCCAAAAACAGTATCTGTTGGAACACTAATTACTCCATTATTTTTTAGTATTTCAACTAATTCTTCAATTTCATCTTGTTTATATCTTTTTACCACTTCATTTCCTCTTTTCCTTACTATATATTTAACAAACTGCTTATTTTTTTATTCCAATGAAAACTATCTTTCATTATATTTTATAAGTTTAATTGCACTATCTAGCGTTTCTGTACAACATAATTTTCCATTATTATCTACATATATTAATCCATCTATTTTGGTTAATTTTTTACATGTATTTATATCTTTAGCTAAAACCAGCTCATCTTTAAACATACATGTATCTGTTACTGCTCTAACCTCATATCCTTCTCTTCGTGATTTAAATATTATATATTTTACTTTATTATCATCTAACATTTTCATTGCTTTTCTATATGGCATTTCTTTATCAAATATTATGTAACAATCTCTAGCTTTTCCTATTTTATCTAAAATGATTTCTATTGCTTCTACTTCAGCTATTGCATTTTTTATATAAACCTCCCAAAAGCCATCTGCCAGCCTTAACGCATTAATAAAAGCTTCATCTTCTGATATATCTTCATTCCATTTAGGATTGCATAACTTAATAAAATCTGGAGATGTTTTATTTTCTACATATTCAAATTGCATATTGTCTGTTGCATCAATATTTTGTATTAACTCTTTATCAATATATTGAAATGTTTTCTCTATATTTTTTACATTTATTTTCTTTAAATATTCCTTACCAAATTTTTTCCATAACAATCCAATAGATGAATAATAAATACCGTTTTTTCTTTGACCATTTCTATTTTTTTGATGATGATCAAATTCTCCTAATCCTATATCATAAACCATTTTACCTTTTACATTTTTATTTTCTATAGTAGGAACTCTTGATAAAATTACATTGTCCATTATTTTACTTAAAAATATTGTTGATATAACATCATCAACATGAAATCTGCCTGAGTGTGTTACAGAATTAGCCTTATTTATTTGTGTGGTTAATTGTATATTTTTATATTTATTTAAGTACATATTTCTCCTTTATTTACTTTCCATTGCCTTTTTATATTTTTTTCCTCTTTTTTCTTAATTGCATCATATAAGTTTATATTTAACCTATTACATATTGAAACCAAAACTATAAACACATCTGCAATTTCTTCTTCAATATCTGTATAATTTTCTATTTTTTCATAGTCTATTGATGCTTCTGGTATTGTTTTTCTAATAGCTTTTGCTAACTCTCCTGTTTCTTCAAGCAATAATAACATTTTATCTTGTACTCTTTGTTTAGAAAATCCTCTAATTGTAATTACTTCTCTTATGTAATTTTGAATTTCGTTTAAGCTTTTTTTATCATTCAGTAATTCATATAATTCTTTTTGTTTATTTAGCATCTTTAAAATCCCCCTTCAAATAAATAATAAATATGTTAATACTTAAATTGCTAAAATAATACACATTTTGTTGTGTTTTCTATAAACGTAATATCAAACTGTCAAACAATAATTTATTTTACATTATTAAAAATTTCTATACCTAATATTTCAATAATAGTTCCGTCTTCATACATTTTTTCCAAATCTCCTGTTAATCTATGAACTTTTGAAACTTTGTATAATAACGCTTTATATTCAACAGTTCCTCCATCATTTAAGTGCATTGGTGTTGGAATTACTAAAATAAATAAAACTATAATTACCATTACTATTATTGCTTTTTTTCTCATAAAATTCCTCCTATTATAAATTCTAATATTAACAACATACTTGTAATTTTTTATAATTATAGCAAAAAGTCAAATGGATTTCAATTATTCATTTGACTTTTGTATTGTTTATTCGTATTTTTTAATTTTCACTTTAAATATATTTATAGTACATGCATATTGTTTATAATATTTTTTAATTCATCGATTTTAACTCTCTCCTGTTTCATAGTATCCCTATTTCTAATAGTAACACATCCATCTTTTTCAGTTTCGTAATCTACTGTTATGCAATAAGGTGTTCCTATTTCATCTTGTCTACGATACCTTTTTCCAATAGTTCCTGATTCATCATATATGCACATAAAATCATATGATAAATTTTTATATAATTTTTTGGCATTTTCGCTTTGCTTTTTAGTTAGTGGTAATATTGCTATTTTATATGGAGCTAAAGAAGGATTTAATTTAAGTACTATTCTTGTATCAGTATCACTTATTTTTTCTTCTTCGTATGCTTGGCATAAGACTGCTAAAAGTGCTCTGTCTGCACCAATTGTGGATTCAATTATATATGGAATAAATTTTTCATTTGTTTCAGGGTCTAAATATTGCATACTTTTTTCTGAATATTCTTGATGCCTTTTTAAATCGAAATCTGTTCTATTATGAGTACCATTAATTTCTCCCCAACCAAATGGAAATTTGAATTCTATATCACATGCCTCTTTTGCATAATGAGCTAATTTTTCATGGTAATGGTATCTTAAATTTTCTTGTTTTAAACCTAAATCTATAAAAAATTGTTTTGCATATTCTTTGAAATAATTATATATTTCTGTGTCATTTCCTTTTTTACAAAAAGTTTGAAATTCCATTTGTTCAAATTCTATTGTTCTAAAATTAAAGTTTCCTGGTGTTATTTCATTTCTAAATGCTTTTCCTATTTGACCAATACTAAAAGGCAATTTTGATCTTGTTGTTCTTTGAACATTTAAAAAATTTACATATTCTCCTTGTGCATTTTCAGGTCTTAAATAAATACTACTTTTATCTTCATCTGTAGTTCCTCTGTATGTTTCGAACATTTGGCTAAATTTTCTAATTTTTGTAAAATCATGTTCTCCACATACTGGACATTTAACATTATTTTCTTCAATATATTTTTCCATTTCTTCATAGCTTAATCCATCACCATTTACTTCCCCCTTTGAAATATCTGTAATAAAATTATCTGCTCTAAATCTTGTTTTACATTTTTTACAATCTATTTTTGGATCATAAAATGAAGCTAAATGCCCACTTGCTTCCCATACTTTTGGATGCATTAATATTGCTGCATCAATTTCATAACTGTTTTCTCTTTCTTGGATATATCTTTTTCTCCAAGCATCTTTTATGTTGTTTTTTAATCTACAACCTAAAGGTCCATAGTCCCATACATTTGCTATTCCTCCATAAATATCTGAACCTTGATACATAAATCCTCTGGATTTACAAAAATTTACTATTGTTTGCATGTCTTTTACCATGGCAAGACCTCCTATTAACATTAATTTTTGATATATTTGTATATCCCACTTTGGCTACGTAATGCTTGCTTTTAGTCGGATAATTGCAAAATACTATTATTTCATTATTTCTCATATAATTCCTTATTTGCACTCAAAGACTTATCTACATCTATACTATAAAATTCAACAGTTTCTTTAAACTCATCATTATAACATTCTTTTGTTTTTACACCGCCTAAAGCTTGTATAGTTTTAGCCGAGCCTAAATTGTATTTATCACAATCCATTAATACTTCTTTTATGCCATATTCTTGACAAATTTTTAACCCTAAATATAAATTTATTTTATTATATCCTTTTCTTCTTTCGGTTGGGCGTATGCTATATCCTATATTTCCGCCAAATTTTCTTAGTTTTTCATTTAGGGCTAGTCGTATATTTATCATGCCTATAATTTTATTGTCGCTTTTTCTGATTAAAAAATAGGTTCTAGTAGGAACTTTCGTTTCACTTGGAATTCTTGTATAATCTTGTTCTAATTTCTCAAGCCATCCTTCATAATCTTGCAAATATCTGTTTAATCCGCCAACTCCGTTAATTTGTGAATTATATTTTGTAAATTCATTTATGTATTCAATTGCTCCTTGCTTTCTTTTTAATGATGGCACTTCTAATTCAAATTTCATTTACATCTCTCCTTTTTTCATTTTTAATTTTATTATGCAAAACAAAAAGCATTGCAAGAAATCTTTTAAGACTCCTTTGCAATGCTTGGCATTTGCTTTAAGTGTAGGTGATTTTGTATTGTAGTCACCCTCTACCGCTCTGATTTTATTCATAGGTAGACTCTTAATATTGTTTTATATGTTAACATGTTTTTTCGATTATGTCAATTGTTTTTTGTTATATTTTTTAGCACATTTTTTTCTATAGCCATTGATTAGTGCCTCATTTCACTAAAGTTCAATCGAATATATGGTACTATCACTTTCAACCTTTCCAGAAATAATTGCTTTACTTATTTTCTGATTCTGCATTATAATGTTTGCAACAATGACCATTCCAGACGGCTGAATAATATCCATTTGTTTGCTTTTCCCTTCAAGATACGTTTGAACCATTGCAACTGCAGTAGTTCCAGAACCACACGCTGTTTCATAGAATAATGTATCAATCGTTTTTACCCACACTACAGGGTTAATTTTTAGTTTGTTACTACTTGTTTCGCAAAACATAACTCCAACAGCTTCACTAAAATCCAAATTGTACTTATGAATAAAACTCATTCCAATTTTTTTCAAATCATCCTTATTTTCTAAATACTTACTTGCAACATTCTCTTGAATTACAACGCTAATCATACCATTCATTTTGACTATATATATACCATCTTCTTTTTTGGTAATCATATCATCTCCATAATATAAAGGAATTTCACACCATGCATTTTTCATACAATCAACACCAGCATTAATAATGTCCTTTCTATTAACAACAATTTCAATATTGCCCTCTTTTGCAGATAAATATACATTAGCAGCACTTCTAGTTGCATTACCACAAAATTCTCCACCCGCCATTTGCAGTTCAGGTTTTTTATTTAGATCAATAAACCCAACCTGTTCGACATTAGGGTGTCTTGCCATAATTGCATTATTAATGATTTTTTTTCTGTTTGATGTATAGTCTGTACCATACACCAAAGCTGTGTCATTACCACCAGGTTTACAAATAGTATACCTGATAATTTCAATACCACCATTATAAAGTAGGGCATTACTATTAATAACCATATTAATCTTCTCCTTTCAAAATAAAGGTAAACTATATAAAACATATATTTTCATGGCAAAAACTGCTGTAGGCTTATAAAAAACAAATCAAACTAACAGCTTTTAAATACATCTTTAATTTTCATCTGATTATATAAAGCCTTTTCTTTTTTATAAAAAAATGCCCATTCTTTATCGCCATATGAAAAATGCCACCATTCACCATCATATGGTGCAAATTCTTGTTTTATCATTAAATTTCTTAACATTTTTCTGTTTAATATAGCTTCATCACTTATATTCTCATTATAATAATAACATTGTGTTGTACTATAATCTAATACATCGGAACCAAAATTCAAATACTTTTTTGTATCTGAATTATATATAATAATATCAACAGCTCCACCAGTTGGATGACCAGAGACCTCTGGAACAGCTATTTTCTCATGTATATACTCCAATAAATCTAATTCATTATCAAATTTTTCTTTAGCCGATATATACAACTCATTGAAATATTTTACTTGTTTACTCATATCTCTAAATCCATACACTACTACTAATTTATAATTACTATTTATTTCTTTTAATTTTTTTGCCACTTTTAAAAGTTTTAAATATACTGTTTTTCTAACTGGTATTTTTTCTCCAAATTCTAACATGTTTATTTTTTCCGTATACTTTCCAATCACAAACTCATCTTCTAATGGCAGAAAAACAAATTCTTCATTATTGGTTTTTGGATCATAATCTTTAATTGTTAATAAATCTTTATATTTTACAAAATTATTATTTTTCATTTTTATTTAGTATTCTCCTTTAATATTTTCTTTCTTCTTATTTCCTTAGTTTTTATTTCTTTCCTCTAATTTGATTTTTACATCGTTTAGTTAACATGTTTTTTGTACATTAAAACTTCTTTTGTTTTATAATTTCGAATGATTGCAAGAATTAATTTCATTTTTTGAAAACAATTTTCATAATATTTCCCTCTACTTCAAAATTTCTATTATTTGTTCTATTTTCATACTTTTTTGTTCTCCAGTATTCATATCTTTAAAAGAAACTAAGTTGTTTTTTATTTCGTCTTCTCCAATAACAATAACATAAGGAATATTCATTTTACTTGCATATTTAAACTGATTTTTAATTTTAGCATTATTAGTATAAATTTGAGAATTAATTCCTGCATTTCTTAACTTGGTTGCAATTTTAATACTTATTTCAAAATTATCAACCATAGAAATCATCATAACTTTTGAAATTGATTTGTTTTCAGCTTGAATTATTTTTTTATCATTTAATTGAAAAAATAATCTTGTAAGACCTATAGAAATCCCAACACCAGGTAATTTTTTGTCTGTATAATATTCAGCTAAATTCTCATATCTTCCACCTGAACAGACACTACCTAATTCTCTATATTCATTTAAAAATGTTTCATATACTGTACCAGTATAATAATCTAATCCTCTTGCAATTGTTAAATCTATTTTGTAATTTTCTTGTGGCACACCGAAAACTTTTATATTTTTTGCTACTTGTTCTAATTCATCTATTCCTAAATTAAATAATTCATTTTCTATATTTAGTTGTTTTAAAGAGTTTATTGTAGATTCTACATCACCAGTAATTGAGATAAATTCCATTATTTTATTTATTTTCTCATCTTCTACATTGATGTTTTGAATTTCTTTTATTACGTTTTCTTTTCCTATTTTATCTATTTTGTCTATTATTCTCAAAATATCAACAGATTTATCTTTTAATTCTAACGATTCAAACAATCCATTCAATATTTTTCTGTTATTAATACTAATAGTAAAATCATTAAATCCTAATTCCTTAAATGTTGCATAAATTACACTTGGCATTTCAGCATCATTAATTAAGCTTAATTCATTCTCATCAATAACATCTATGTCACATTGATAAAACTCACGGAATCTACCCCTTTGTGCTTTTTCACCTCTATAAACTTTTCCAATTTGATATCTTCTAAACGGAAAACTTAAATCATTATAATTTTCTGTAACATACTTTGCTAATGGTACTGTTAAATCGAATCTTAATGATAAATCAGACTCTCCTTTGTTAAATCTATATATTTGTTTTTCTGTTTCCCCTCCTGCTTTAGCAAGTAACACTTCTGATAATTCTATGATTGGTGTATCTAATGGTAAAAATCCAAATTTTTCATATGTTTTTTTGATTTTTTCTTTCACTTCATTAAATAAGATTTGTTCATTTGGTAATAATTGCATAAATCCTGGTAATGTTTTTGGTAATACTTTATTATTCATAACTTATCTCCTCCAATTTATATTTTTTACTGCAATACCACTACTTTCAGTTGGTATTAAAAATTTTAAACTATCAACAAAATCTCTCTAGAATATTATAAAAAACAAAAAAAGCTATGTAAGTTTTTTACCTACATAGCTTTTTTCATCATTGTAGGTACGAATAATAGCACTCGTACCTAACATAAATTTAAATTTATGCTATACAAGTGCTCCTATAATGATGATGTAATTCTATACTATTTAACTTTAATTTCTTTTCCATATTAAAAACCTCTTTATGAAATTTATGTAACATTACATTTAATTCTACCACACTTAAATAAGTATTGCATTTCGTAACTATAAATATATTAACATGTTTCATTTTACTTGTCAATACTTTTTTCTATGCCCTGTGCTGCAAGTTTTTCATAATTTCATAATTAAATGTGTATTTAATCTTTTTCAAGTCTTTTCTCGCCCATAAAATAGTTTCGGTAGAATGAGTAAAAGTTTTACATGCAAGATTTGGTGGTGGATTTGTTTTCTGCCATGTAATATTATTTATTATTTTAAATCCGGGAATTTAACAGTTCAAATATAAAAAAAGTCGATTAAGCATTAAAAAAGCTTGTTTTTTTCGTCAAATTTTCCAA
>CAKPDY010000005.1 GCA_934149165.1 uncultured Clostridia bacterium
ATTTTTTCTACAACAACTTTTATGTTCATATTAGCTGTTATATTTGTTAGTTTTAATGTATTTCCATCTAATGTTTTTTCTGTTCCATTTACTAGTACCTTTATTAGTTTATATCCTGAATTAGCTGTTATTGTAAAGTTTTTGTTATCTCCATAACTTACTGTTACAGTTCCATCTGGATCAACTGTTGCTCCCTCTACATTTTCAACTGTTATTGTAAATGGTATTTTCTTATAACTTACTTCAACTTCTTTATATTCATTTACTGTTATTTCTATTTCATTTCCTGTTACAGTTTTTTCTGTGCCATTTACTAAAACTTTATCTATCATATATCCTGTATTTGGGGTAAATGTTATTTTTACTTTACTTCCTTCTAAAACACCAATTTTGCTTGGAGTAATTGTTCCATTTCCACCAGGAACTGATGTTATTACATTAAATAAATCTTTTACTACAATAGTTACATCAATATCTGTTACTGTTTTATAGTTTGTTGTGTCTTCTGGTGTAAATGTAGCTTTATATGTGTTAGTTCCTGCTGCTAATACTGTTGCTAGTGCATTCCAAGAAAATCCTGTTGGCAATGTAACATCTGCTAATACTTTTCCTTTAACGCTAGTTAATCCAGTTGGCACTGTATAATCTGGTGTTGCTTGAGTGATAGACCAGTTAATAACTACATCAGTAGTTGTACCATCTTTCCACTCATAATTGTCTTTATCTTTTAATGTTATTGTAATACTATAATTGCCTACATTTGTAGCTTTATTAGTACCTGTAAATTCAAATATTTCGCTATCATGGAATGAACTATATCCTTTACTTGTACCATCATATACAAATGATGTTGTACTTGCTGTTGGTTTATTTAATTGTGCTTTCTTAATTGTGAAAGCATAAGTTACACTTCCTACATAGTTAGGGTTACTATCTTTAACTTTATAAGTTATTTCATAAGTACCTGCATCTACTGGAGCAAACTTACTATCATAAGATGTACTACCAGTTCCTTTGTAAGTTATTTCTAATTCATTTACATCGACTTTATTACCTTCAACTGTAATTGTGCCTGTTCCCCATGGAGTTTTAGTAGTATTATCAAAAGTAAATTCTTGATTATCAGTTAAACCACTAATTGTTACATTTTCTTTATTTACAACATTTATAAAGAATGATGTTCCTGTTTCGGCATATTCATTTACGCCATCTCCATTTATATCTTTTGCAGGCACTATAGCTCCAAATTGAACTTGACCTTCACTAGATCCTGCAGTAAATCCTGTTGTACTATCAAATGTTCCGGCAGTACCTCCTTCAAATCTAATACTATAATCTGTATGGTTACAATTTAATAATGCTTTAATTTGTTCTATTGTAAGAGTTTCTCCAATTCTTACATATAAGTTTTTAGTTACATCAACAGTTTGAAGTTCAGTATTAACTTTTAATGTACCATTAATATGAGTTCCAAAAGTATAGTTAGAAGTAATATCTTTATTTCCTCTTTCAACTTTTACATTAGATACAACATTGTTAGAATTTCCAACATATTTTTGACTACCAGTAATAGTAGCACTTAATATATCTCCTGGAAGTAATACATCATTAGTATATGTATAATTATTATTAGTTAATTCAGTACCATTATATCCTCTATCAGCACTACCTGCTGTTACAACTATTGGAGTTGTAATTGGTGTAATAGTTAGTGTTCCTGTTTCAACTTTTATATTGCTAAAGCATCCTGAGCCATTAACTATTTCATAACCACTTACAACATTGTTACCAGCTACAGTATCTGCTACATCCCTTACCGTGCCACTAATTCTTGCTTCTACATAATTTCCATTAGATGATATAGGTAGCACATAGGAATCTAGTAATGTACCTCCATAATAAACATCATAACCTGACTCTTTGTGGTCATTTCCATCATAAGTCCAAGAGTTTGACTTTGGCACAATTTTAATTTCAGTATCATTTTTATAAATTTCAAAATATGCTATTTTATCCTCTGCAATATAATTATCATTTACAACTTGAAGTCTTACCTTGTAAGAACCTGCTTTGCTTGGCTTTACAATAGACCAACTATCACTATCAGCATTAGCATATTTGATTCTGCAATCACTAGTACTAAGTGAAGAACCAGGTGTTAATACATAGTTTTTTTCGGTATCACCATAAGTCCAACTTTCCATAGATATGTTGTGGTCAGTTATTTCTTTTTTACCAACTACTAATGTAACTGTTGTTGTATATGTATTATCATTCATATCAGTTACTGTTATATTTGCTGTATATGTTCCAACCGCTAAGCCTGCTTTTGCTTTAATTTTCCAAGAAGTATCAGTTTCGCCAGCATTTAGTGTTGCTTGATTTCCATTTTCAATTTGGAAATTTGCACTATCCACTGAAACATTCTTAATTTGTAAATTTGTTACTCCTCTATTATATATAGAAATTTCTTTTACATCAGTAGAACTTGTATATCCATAAGTTTCATTTAAATTAATATTTGTAACATCAAAACCAGTTTTCTTTCTTACAATAATATTTCTAGGGTTTGCTGAATCAGTGTAATAAGCTGTTATTGCACTTAGTGATAGCTCTCCATCTGCTACAACTTGTTTATACTTCCATCCATCGTTTTCATCAGCTGCATAATATAATAATTCTGAATCATCTGAAATTGCATCTTTAATTTTTAAATCACTATTATAAATAACATGTACCATATTTCCTTCATATGTAAAAATTTGCATTGTTTCTATTTTCAAGTCTACTTTTACATTATCTTCATTTGATATAATAAAACTTGAACCTGTAAATGTTGTGTCTTTTATTGTTAGTTTATAATCATCTTTTCCATTAAACACATCACCCTCTCCAGTTGTTCTTTCTATTTTTACTCCATCTACTAAAATACCAATATTGTGTTTTACGTTTGAATCATTTTCTTTAATAGTGAAAATATAATAATTTATATTATTATCATTTTTATAAATTCTTCCCGTTTTTCCTGCACTAGAATCAATTATTTTAAGTATTGCATTATCATGATATATTAGATTAATAGCTTTATCATCATTTAATGTTAAGGTGTTTCCATTTAAATCTAATATAGCATCTTTGTATATATTCCAATTTATCTCATTTGCGTCCATATTAATGTCATTTTGTAATTTAATTACATCTGCTGAATCCTCTGCATTAGTTTTGTTTGTTGCATTTATAAACTCCGTTGCATTTGTAACTAAAACATTGTTTTGAGCATCTGGATCAACTACTTTTAATGTTACATTTGCTGACATAACAAGTCCACTCCAAGTAGTTACTGTTATTTTTCCTGTGTATGTTCCAGCAGGAAGTTCTGTTTTAGCTGATACATTGTAATCTCCATAACTATCATAAGCTGGTTCAACCTGTCCAATAAAAGTTCCATTAATGTTAAAAACATCTTCATTATCAACTTCAACCTTCATTATACCCCATGTTTCAGTACCATTATTATGAATAATAATTTTATTACTAGGTGCATCTGTATATCCAACATTGACAGTTCCTAAATCAACATCATATACTATACCAGATTCTGCTGCATTTACTTTATTAGTTCCTATTAGCAAAAAAGTTACTAGCATAAATAATACTACTATAAAGTATTTTGTTTTATTTTTCATAAAACTTCTCTCCTTTCATAAGTAAAGCTTTTATATTCAGTTTAATCTAACTAAGTAATATTGATAATTTTCTTTTGTTTCTTTTCATTATTTCTACCCTCTTTCTCATAATTTATTTTTACATTTATTATTTTATCATATATATACATATTATTTTATGTTTTTTACCGTTTTTTCCGTGCCAATTTGGTAACTTCTTATACTTTTTTGAAAATTTTTAATTCTTTTTATGTTTTCATTTAATAAAATCACTAATTATAAAAATACCACTAGAATATAAAATAATTCGAGTGGTATTTTTATTAATTACTAATATAGAGTATTTATATTAACACAAAATAATAAATCTCAACCCAATGCAACATCTAAAATCATCATAACCACAAATCCTATTGCAACACCTATTGTGCCAATATTTGAATGTTCTCCTGATTGTGATTCTGGTATTAATTCTTCCACAACAACATATATCATTGCGCCTGCTGCAAATGATAAAAGATATGGTAGTATTGGAATAACTATTGATGTAAGTAATATTGTAATAATTGCTCCTATTGGTTCAACTATTCCAGAAAGAGTTCCATATAAAAAAGATTTCTTTTTTGACATTCCTTCACTTTTAAGTGGCATTGATATAATAG
The DNA here is from genome assembly GCA_934149165.1 of uncultured Clostridia bacterium. GTDB lineage: Bacteria > Bacillota > Clostridia > TANB77 > CAG-508 > CAG-492. The sequence goes on from CAKPDY010000005.1 coordinate 4,328, forward strand.
CTCCTTCTGGAAAGTTTTGAATAGCTATTCCTATTGCTAGTGCAAAGGCTCCTGCCATTGTAATTCCTGAATTTTTTAGAATTGCTCCTGCAAATGTAACACCCACAGCCATTCCTTCTGGAATATTATGAAGTGTTACCGCAAATACCATCATTGTTGTTTTCTTTAATTTTGCTTTTATTCCTTCTGGTTTACTATTATTTAAATGTAGATGTGGTATAACACTGTCTAATACAAGTAAAAACACTATTCCACATAAAAAACCAATTGTTGCGGGAACCCAAGCAATTTGTTTTTGTTCTGTTGCCATTTCTATTGATGGTATAAGTAATGACCATATAGAAGCCGCTATCATTACTCCTGAAGCAAAACCTAATAACATTTTTTCTACTTTTGAATTCATTTTGTTTTTCATAAAAATTACCATTGATGCACCAAGTGTTGTTCCTAAAAATGGTATTGCTAATCCTATTACTAAATCCATAAATTATTCTTTTCCTTTCTTTTTTCCATAATATAAAATTTATTGTTAAACTTGGATATTTCCTGTTTAACAATAAATTTATTTTATTTACATCTCAAAATTCTTAAAGAATTTAAAACAGCAATAACAGAAACTCCAACATCAGCAAAAACTGCTTCCCACATATTGGCAATTCCTAAGCTACCTAATAATAAAACTATTACTTTTACAGCAATTGCAAAAATTATATTTTGTTTAACAATTTTTAGAGTTCTTTTTGATATTTTTATAGCATCAATAATTTTTGAAGGTTCATCATTCATAATAACAACATCAGCTGCTTCTATTGCTGCATCTGAACCAATTCCACCCATTGCAATTCCTATATCTGCTAAATTAAGTACAGGTGCATCATTTATTCCGTCTCCTACAAAAATTAACTTTCCTTTTTTAGATTTAATTTTATCTAAGTCTTTCATTTTTTCCACTTTTTCATCTGGTAATAATTCTGCATAATATTTATCTATGTTTAATTCTTTTGCAATGCTTGATGCAACATTTTCTAAATCACCTGTAAGCATTACTGTTTGTTTAATTTTATTTTGTTTCAATTTTTCAATAGTCATTTTTGAATCAGACTTGATTACATCCGATATTACAATATATCCGCAATACTTTTTATTTATAGCAACATAAATTACTGTTCCTATTTCATTGGCTTTTGAATATTCTATATTAAATTTTTCCATTATTTTTGAATTTCCTATAATAACTTCATTTGTTTCTCTAAAATTTCCTGCAAAGAAATTATCATGTGTTGCATTGTTTTCAATATTTACTTGTTTTATCATTGCAACTATTCCACAACCAGAAATCTCTTCAATTTTTTCTATTAATTTATGATTTATTTCTTTTCCATATGCACTTAGTATTGATTTTGCAATAGGATGATTTGAATGGTTTTCCGCATATGCTGCTAATTCAAGTATTTCTTGATTTATAATGTCTTCATTTGTTGATGAAACTTTACTTACTTCAAAAACACCTTTAGTTAAAGTTCCTGTTTTGTCAAAAACAATAATTTCACTATTTGCTAAATCTTCAATATATGTACTTCCCTTAATTAAAATACCCTTTTTTGAAGCAGCACCTATTCCCCCAAAAAAGCCTAAAGGTATTGATATTACTAGTGCACATGGACATGAGATAACTAAAAATGTAAATGCTCTATTTATCCATTCTACAAAACTTGAATGTGATATGATTGGTGGAACTATTGCTATAATTAATGCCAAAACAACAACTATTGGTGTATAATATTTTGCAAATTTAGTAATAAATTTCTCTGAATTTGATTTTTTATCATCTGATTCTTCTATTAATGATAATATTTTACTTACTGTTGATTCTCCAAATTCTTTTACTACTTCTACTGTAAGTACACCATTAATATTTATGCAACCACTTAATATTGTATCTCCAACTTCTACACCTCTTGGAATAGATTCACCTGTTAATGCTGATGTATCTAATGTAGATATTCCTTCAACAATTTTACCATCCAACGGAATTTTTTCACCTGGTTTAATTACTATTAAATCACCTATTTTAACATCTTTAGGATTTACTTTTTTTATACCATCTTCTTCTTTTAAATTAGCATAATCTGCTTTAATGCTAGCTAAACTTTCAATAGATTTTCTAGAATTCTCTATTGCTCTATCTTGAAACATTTCACCAATTTCATAAAATAGCATAACTGTTACTGCTTCTGGATAATCTCCAATAACAATTGCACCAACTGTTGCTATTGCCATTAGAAAATTCTCGTCAAATAACTCTCCATGAAAAATATTTTTTACTGCTTCTATAATTATCTCTGCTCCTATTATAATATAACTTATTATAAATATAGCATTGTTTATTAATTGATTATCAAAATTTGCTACTAATCCAACAACCAAAAGAATTGCTGAAATTACTATTTTTATATTTTCTTTTTTCATACACAACTCATTCCTTTCCTAATTTTCACTAATTTTCATAATATATAAAATTATTCATGACTTACATGATCTAAAGCTGATTCAAATACCTCTTGAACATGTTCATCACTTAGTGAGTAATATACTGTTTTTCCCTCTTTTTTATATTTTACTAATTTTGCTTTTCTTAATATTGCTAATTGATGTGATACTGATGATTTAGACATTTGTAACACATTTGCTATATCACATACACACATTTCATTTTGGTCTAATGCTGCTATTATTTTTGCTCTTGTTGAATCTCCTAGTATTTTGAAAAACTCAGATATTTTATTTATTTTTTCTTGTTGTATCATATCTTTCAATACTTTTTTTACTATATCTTCATGTATGATATTACAATCACATATAAATTCATTTTTTGACATTTTGAACTCTCCTTTCATAACTATATATATTCAATTTTTAGTTGAATATACTTTCAACTTTCAATTATATTATAGTTGAATGTTTATTCAATTGTCAATATATTTTTTTAATTAATTTTCTTTTTATAAAAACTATATTTTACTTTTACAACTTGCCATCTTTTTTAACGTAAAAAAAATCACTTGAGTTTTTTACTCTTGTGATTTTTTTACTATTGCAACCCAAATTCTCCGTCCCTTTGGGTTGATTATTTTTTCATATCTTCAATAGATTTATCTACATTATGTTCTATTTTTTCCCATTTAGTATTTCTTTTAAATAAACATTTAAAATTAATTAATAACCATGAACCTAAAAATAATGGATATAAAGCTAAACCTTTAATCATTGGTTTTATAGGCTTTTTATCTATAATCATAATCATAAGTCCAGTAAATATTGGTAATAGGAATGTTGGTATTACATAATTAAGACCATTTATTAGTAATTCTTTAACTGGCATTCCTCCTGTTAAAAATATAACAAAATTTAATATCAATAATAATAATGTAAATACAAACATTGGAATACTTCCTAACATATATAATAAACCATCAAAATTCATTACTGTTTTGTTATCTTTTACTGCTACTGCTAATGGTTTTGTATATTCCTGTAAACATTGAATATGTCCAATTGTCCATCTTGATCTTTGTGACCATGATTGTTTAAATCCTACTGGTTGCTCATCATATACTATTGCATCTGTTGCCCAGCCTAATTTTTTTCCAGCAATAATTCTTTTTAGTGAAAATTCTATGTCTTCTGTAAGTGTTTTTGTATTCCAACCTTCTGGTTTTACAACATCGAATTTTACCATAAAACCTGTACCATTTATTAATGGTGATAATCCTATATTATATCTTGCTAAATGATAAAATCTGTTCATTGTCCAATAAAATATTGCATATCCTGCTGTAATCCAGCTGTCTGATGGATTTTTTATATCTCTATAACCTTGAACAACATCTTCTCCTTGACATAACTTTTTGTTCATTGCTGTTAGAAAATTTACATCTACTATATTATCTGCATCAAATATACAAAAAGCATCATATGGAGCATTTTCTTCTATTTTTTGTTGTAAAAACCATTGAAGGGCATATCCTTTGGTTTTATGTGCTTCATCAAATCTTTCATATACTATTGCACCTGCATCTTTTGCTATTTTAGCTGTATTATCTGTGCAATTGTCTGCAATTACATAAATATCATATAAATTTTTATCATAATTTTGGTTTTTTAAACTTTCAACAAGATTTGCTACTACCTTTTCTTCATTATGTGCAGGTATTATTGCCATAAATCTGTGTTTTTTATCTTCAACTATTGGCTTTTCTTTAACTTTTATAAATGAACATAAACTTATTATTAATTGATATATCCAATATATAGCTAAAATCCAAACCATAGCTAATTGTAAAATATGTAAATATTCCATTTTTCTCTCCTTTAATTTCTTTATTTCTTTGTTTACAATATAATTATACTATTAATTTTCTATTTTTCAACATTTTTCTACAATATTAGCAAATTGTTTTTTTTATTAACCTTAATTATTCATCAATTACTTCTTCAGTTGATGTTGAAACTTCTAAGTCTTTCATAGTTAAATTAATTCTTCCTTGTGAATCAATTTCATATACTTTAACAGTAACTTCATCCCCAACAGATAGAACGTCTTCTACTTTTTCAACTCTTTTACTTGATATTTTAGAAATATGAAGCAAACCTTCTTTTCCACCACCTAAATCTATGAATGCACCAAATGGCATTATTTTTGTAACTACTCCATCATAAATTCCATTTACTTCTATATCTTTGGCAATATCTTCTATCATTTTTAAAGCTTTTTTACCACTTTCAGTGTCATTTGAATATACACAAACATGACCATTTTCCTCAATATCTATTTTTACCCCTGTACTATCAATTATTTTATTTATCATTTTTCCACCAGGTCCTATTACATCTCTAATTTTGTCTACATTTATTGTTGTAGTCATTATTCTTGGTGCATACTTAGAAATATCTGCACGTGGTTTATCTATTTGTTTTAGCATAATTTCGTCTAATATATAATCTCTAGCAATTTTTGTTTTTTCAAAAGCTTGCTCTATAATATCATATGTTAAACCATCTGTTTTAATGTCTACTTGAATTGCTGTTATACCATCTTTTGTACCACCAACTTTAAAGTCCATATCTCCAAAGAAATCTTCTATTCCTTGAATATCTGTTAGCATTACATAATCTGATGGATTATCTTTGCTTGTTACTAAACCTGTTGAAATTCCTGCAACTGGCTTTTTAATTGGAACACCTGCATCCATTAATGCAAGTGTACTTCCACATATACTTGCTTGTGATGTTGAACCATTTGAAGATAAAACTTCTGATACAACTCTTATAGCATATGGAAATTCTTCTTCTGATGGTAATACTGGAACTAATGCTTTTTCAGCTAATGCTCCATGTCCAATTTCTCTTCTTCCTGGTCCTCTTGATGGACGTGCTTCACCAACACTGTATGAAGGGAAATTATATTGATGCATATATCTTTTACTTTCTTCTTCATCTATACCATCTAACATTTGTTCTTCACTTTTCATTCCTAATGTAACAATTGACATTACTTGTGTTTGTCCTCTTGTAAAAATTGCACTACCATGTACTCGTGGTAATACCCCCACTTCACATGAAAGTGGTCTTAAATCTGTTAAACTTCTTCCATCTGGACGTTTATGTTCTACAAATATCATTTCTCTAACACATAGTTTTTCTAGTTTGTGAATACTTTCTAATATATCTGATTTCATTTCTTCTACTTTTTCTTCACCATATTTTTCAGTAAAATATAAAATTACATCTTCTGTCATTTTATCAATATTGGCATCTCTTACTTCTTTGTCTTGAGCTTGTACATCTACATACATTCTATCTTTGAAATTTTCTTCAACTTCTGCATATATATCTGCATCTACTTCAAATGATTTATATTCAAATTTTGGTTTTCCTATTTCAGCTTTTATATTTGATATAAAATCACATATTTTCTTAATTTCAACATGTGCTGTTTTTATTGCTTGTAACATTATATCATTTGGTATTTCATCAGCTCCAGCTTCAATCATTGTAATTTTTTCTTGTGTTCCTGCTACAGTTAATGTTAATCTGCTATTTGCTCTTTGTTCAACTGTTGGGTTTATTACTATTTCATTATTAACATATCCAACATTTACAGCTGCTGTTGGTCCTCCAAATGGAATATCTGAAATTGAAAGTGCTGCTGAAGCACCAATCATTGCACATACTTCTGGTGAATTATCTTGTTCTACTGATAATACTGTTGCAACAACTACAACATCATTTCTAAAATCTTTCGGGAACAATGGGCGAAGTGGTCTATCTATTGCTCTACTAGTTAATATTGCCTTATCTGTTGGTTTTCCTTCTCTTTTTTGGAAACTTCCTGGAATTTTTCCAACAGCATATAATTTTTCTTCATAATCTACTGATAATGGGAAAAAATCAATTCCTTCTTTTGGTTCTTTGGCAGCTGTTACATTTACCATTACAACAGTTTCACCATATCTTACCATTACACTTCCATTTGCTAATTCTGCAATTTTTCCTGTTTCAATTGATAATTTTCTTCCTGCTAGTTCTGTTTCATAAATTTTAAACATAAATTTTACTCTCCTTTTATTATTTATATTTTGCAATTTATTTATTAGTGTAACCTCGATGAAAACTATTTTAATTATTAAGAATTATTTTTTAATAATCTTCATCCAAGCTACTTCTAACAACAAATTGCATTTTTACTTTTTATTTAAAAATTGGACGCTTTAGCCTAACTATAAGCAAAAACGTCCAGTGATTTTATTTTCTTAATCCTAATTTTTCAACAATATCTCTATATCTTTGAACATCTTTTTTAGCTAAGTAGTTTAATAAATTTCTTCTTGCACCTACCATTTTTAAAAGACCTCTTCTAGAGTGATTATCTTTTTTATGTACTTTTAGATGTTCTGTTAATTCATTAATTCTTTCTGTTAAAAGAGCTACTTGAACTTCTGGAGAACCAGTATCTTTTTCATCTCTTTTATAAGTATTAATGATTTCTTGTTTTCTTTCCTTTGTCATAAATTGCACCTCCTAATTTTTAATTTGCCTAAAACTGAGTTATAGTGGTGTTTTTTCCTATAACTAGGTAGTAGGTATATTGCTTTTGCAATATGTATATTTTACCATATTTTCATTGCAAAAGCAATACATTTTTTGTATATTTTTTTGTATAAAATTTCTATTGTTCAATTAATTTTTCTAAATAAACAGAATAAATAAAACATTTATCCACTTTTCTATTTAAAGATTGCTGTAAAGCCATTTTATATATATTCAACTGGTTTTCATATTTTTGCAATAAATTTTTTTCATTTTTATTTTCTACATAATCAGTTTTATAATCTACTAATATTAATTCATCATTTTCATTTATATAATATAAATCTATAATACCTTGAACTAAAATATTATCATCTAATCCATTTCCATATATATCATTTGCAGTTAAATTTATATAAAATGGCTGTTCTTTATATACATGTTTTGCTTTTTTTAAGTCATTAAATAATTTTGATTTTGTATATGAATACAATTTGTACATATTTATAGATTTAGCTTCTAATTGTGTTATTAATTTTCTGTTTACAAAATCATTTACCATTAATTCTAACATTTCTTTGGTATATTCTTTTTTTTCATCTAGTCTTTGAAAACACATATGCATTAGAGTTCCTTTTTGTGCATTTGTTATATTTTGCTCTTCATTCAAAAACTGCGGTCTTGCTATTGAAAAATTTGTTTCTTTATTAAATTGTATTTTATTATTTTGTATTTCATCTATTGAAACAAGCTGTTCTTTTTCCGCTTCTTTTAATTTTGTAACTGATGTTTTTGTTGGAATTAATGAAGATTCTATAAACAAATATTTCCAACTTAATCTCTTCTTTAAATAATCCATTTTTTCCTTTTCTATCATTTTAGCACGATTATTTAATTTTTGTATTACATTTTCTTCACTTTTTTCAGTTTGTTTATTATTTAAACTTTTTAAAAATTCATCTTTTTTTATAATATTTAAACTCATATATGTATTTATTTTATCAATATTATTAAAATAAACAAGTTCAATCCAGTCTAAGTATGATTTATACTTTTTTAATAAAACATAATTTATTTGTGTTCCTTCATCTAATCTACAGTCTTCTTTTATACTTGTTTTATACATTTGTATTAATGCTTCTTTTTCTTTAAATTCTTTTTCAATATCTTTTGACAAACCTGTTATAATAATTTTTTCCTTTGCTCTAGTTAAAGCAACATATAGAACTCTCATTTCTTCTGATAAAGTTTCAACCTTTGATTGTAACTTTATTGCTTCTTTAGCAAGTGTTGTATATTCTATTTTCTTTTCAGTGTTAATATATTTTGGACCAAATCCTAAATCCTGATGTAATATTATATTATCATTTAAATCTTTAAAATTAAATTGTTTTCCCATACATGATAAAAACACTATTGGAAATTCAAGACCTTTACTTTTATGAATACTCATTATTCTTATTACATTTTTATTTTCTCCAATTAATTTAGCAGATGATAAATCACCACTATTTGAATGTAATTTATCTATAAAATTAATAAAATTAAATAACCCCTTAAAACTAGCATTTTCATATTGTTTTGCTCTTTCAAATAACATTTTTAAATTTGCTTGTTTTAATCCACCATTTGGTAATAATGTTACATAATTGTAAAAATTAGTATCTGAATATATTTGCCATATTAATTCATCTAATGCCATATATTTTTCTTGATTTTGCCATCTTTTCAAATTATTTATAAATATTTTTATTTTTTGTATTAAATCTTTTTCATTATTAACAATTTTATTATTATTATCTTTTTCAATTAATTCATTTGCACTTTCCAAAACATTATTTTTACGTTGTATTTCGCGCTGTTCTTCCATAGTATTATCTTCTTCATTATGGCTATTTTTATAATTAATAATAGATTCATAAAAAGATATATTTTTTTGTTTTCCCCTTATTTCAACCAACTCATTATCTGTAAACCCACATATACTTGATCTTAATACTGTTATTAAAGGTATATCTTGCATTGGATTATCTATTACTTTTAATAAATTAATTATAGTTTGTATTTCCATTGATTCTAAATATTCTGATGATATATCACTAAACACTGGCATATTTAAATTTGAAATTTCTTTTTCAAATATTGGTGCTGATAATTTGGTTGAACGTAATAAAATTACTATGTCTTTATATGTTACTTTTCTATACCCTTTTTTTCTATCATAAACCATATAATTACTATTTATAATTTCTTTTACTTTTTGTGCAACATATTTTGCTTCTACTACTATATCTTCTACTCTTTCTTCTGCTTCATTTTCCTCTTCTTCTTGTTGCTCTGTTTGTGACATTGGCATTTCATTTTCATTAGATGAATAAACATCATCCTCTTTTTGTTTTAAATCTATTATATGTAATTCTGCAATTCCAGCATAATTATTTTTTAATTGTTGTTCTTGTGATTTGTTTATTTCATTTTTTAAATCTTGTTCATTTTTAGATAATGTTTCACAAATATTAGGTTCTGGATAATTTGCCCCATAATTCAAAAATTCATTTTCATTATAGCAAATATTTCCAAGATTTGAACTCATAATATTTTGAAAAATTAAATTTGTTAAATCTAAAACATTTTCCCTACTTCTAAAATTTTTAAATAATTGAATTTTTATTCCTTTTGATTTATTTGTTTTATCACTTTCAGAATTAATATTTTGATTATTTTTTAAATTATATGTTTCATATTTTTCCAGAAACAATTCAGGTCTTGCCTGTCTAAATTTATAAATACTTTGCTTAACATCTCCAACCATAAAAATGTTATTACCTTTTGATACACTTTTCAAAATATATTCTTGAACAAGGTTACTATCTTGATATTCATCTATAGCTATTTCTTCAAATTTTTCTTTATATTTTTTTGCTACATCTGTTTCATAAATTTTCCCATCTTCAACTTTTAGTAAAATATTTAAAGCAAAATGTTCTATATCATTAAAATCTACTATATTCTTTTCTTTCTTTTTAGCTGAAAACATATCAGAAAATTGAATTACCAGATTTTTTATTGATTTTAATATTGGATACATTTCAAATATATCTGAATTAGCCTGTTTTGAATTATATATTAAATATTTTTCTATTGTTGAACCAACTTTTTTCTTTATACTATCCCTAATTTCTTTTGCCTCATTTTTATAATCCAATGTTATTTTTCTATCTGACGGCCATTTAGACCATATTAAATTATTAGCCTTACAAAATGTTTCTTCCCATGAACTAGTACAATTTTCTAAGCTTTCCAAATTTTGTATATCTTCACTTAATACTAATTTATATTTTAATAATTCATCATATTTTTGCAAATTTTTTTCAACTTGTTTTAATTTTAAAATTGAATCAATCAATTCTTCTTTAAAATTTGTTAATAAAATTTGACCCCATATATTCTCAGAAAAATCTTTTTCCAATTTATTTTCTAAATTAAATTTTTCAACTTGTTCATTTAACCATTGTTCTGGAAACGGACTACTTTGAATAAATTTATATATATTTAAAATTAATTGTTTTAGATTTTCATCATCTTTATAATCTGTATATATTTCTAACAATTTATTAAATTCTTTATCTTCTTGTATATACTTTTCTTCAAACAAATTATCTATAATTTCTTGTTTTAATAAATCTATTTCTGCTGTATCTGCAACTCTAAAATTTGCAGATGTATCTATTTCGTAAAAATTATTTCTAATTATATCTAAACAAAACGAATGAATTGTACTTATATTAGATTTATTTAATAAAATAATTTGTCTTTGTAAATTTAAATTTGATGGATTTTCTTCTAATTTTTTATATATTGCTTCTAATATTCTTTCCCTCATTTCACTTGCTGCTGCACTTGTAAATGTTACTATTAATATTTTATCTATATCAATATTATAATTTATTACTTTATTAATTATTCTTTCTACCAATACAGCTGTTTTTCCACTTCCGGGCAGCTGCTGCAACTAGTATATTATTTCCTTTTTCTTGTATTGCTAAAGATTGTTCTTTTGTCCACTTTACTTCTGACACCTTTTTCCTCCTAATTTTTTTATTTTTTTATAGTATATATTAATTACTTTTGTTTTTCAAGGTTTGAATTTTGTAAGTTACATTTTAACATTTTTATTATAGAGTAGCCTAAAAGCAAGCCTTACATCCCCATTGGTGTATACAAATGGGGATGTAAGGCTTGCTTTTAGCTTGATAATTGCAAAAGTATAAACTGTACAAATTCATAAATAATTTAAAAAATCAGTTGACTTTTTATGTAAAACACTGTATAATATTAATTATATATTTTTATCAAAAAAGGAGTTTCATAATTATGAATTACAATTTGATGTCAGCACCATCTAACTCTTCTAATCCTCTTTCTGTAGAGAAAACCAAACAGCTTATCTCAAGCAAAAACATCACACTTCTTAATATCAGCTTCTCCACACAAGAGGAACTTGAAAGTTCCACTGAACTTGAAAGACTTTTTGGATACCAGCACTCAATTTTTGAACTGCATGTATTGCACAAAAACAAACTCTATACAAACCTGCTTGTTGGTTCAATTGACACAACATACTGTCCAACAGAAAGAATTGAAAAAGCCAGAAACTTTTTTTCAAAAAGAGAAAATGTAGTATCTCTTTTAGAACAAAGTTTGGGTCATTTTGGTTACCTTAATGAAATTAGTGAACCCGCTATACAAAAATTTGACCCAAAAATTGGCAAAAAAATTCTTCGTTTTTATTATTCAAAGTTTGAAGACAATTCTGCTACTTTTTCAGAAAAAAACATTTCTGTTCTTCAGGTTGGTCAGGGTATTGTACAGACGGAAAAAGCAAACAACTTTAAATTTCAGCAGTTGCTTATTTTAGATAAAAAAAATAATAAACAATTGCTTATTGAAAACATAGTTGATTTTAAACTGCTTAGACTGGATTCTGAGTATCGTAATGCAGTTATAAATTTTCTGGTTGAAAACATGGATTCATTAAAAAATTCAAATTCATTCATGAATTATATTGATTCCAACACAAAAGAAATAGTTGTGAAAAATTTTTAGTAAAAATAACTGCTTGAAATTTCAAGCAGTTATTTTTTATTTTATATACATTTCAGGATCAACAGAATCGCCACTTTTTAATATTTCAAAATGTAAATGTGGATCATCTACTATTTCAAATGTAGCAGAATTTCCAACAGTACCTATTGTTTGTCCTGCCTTTACATTTTCTCCAGCGACAACAAATTCTGCTGTTAATAAATTAGAATATACAGTTGTAAATTCATTTTCATGTTCAATTACTACTGTTAAACCATATCTAGGATCATTTTTTATTGATTTAACTGTTCCTTCTGATGATGCTTTTACTATTGTTGTTTTATCTGCTTTTATATCTATTCCAAGATGTGTTGTCCATTCTTTTAAAGTATTTGAATAAATTAATTTATCTTTCCCATATTTTTTTACAACTTCACCATCTACTGGCATTGAAAAAACAGGATCTTTTGTTACTTCTGTATTCTCTTGTGCTTGTGTTAATTGTTCTTCTGAATTATTACTTGTATTTTCTTGTTTATTTAAATTCTCTGTATTATTTACTTTTGATGTATTTAAATCAATTTCATTATTTGTTATTTCACTTACAGTATTTTGTGTATTATCTTCTAATTGTACTTGAATTGTTTCATTATTTTTATTTTCATTAGATTCTTTTACTTCATCTACTTTTTTTCCTATTGATGAGCTTGCTTCTTCTATAGAACTTGGTGTAGAATTATTATTTTCTCCTGTTTGCAAATTGGTATTTTTATTATTGTTTAACACTTTTGATATTGTTATTAAAAGTATTATACCAATAATTGTACATCCTATAAAAATATACATAATTTTATTCATTTTTTGTGATTTTAATGTTTTAGACATATAAAGTATCCTCCTTAAATTTTTTCTTTAGTTGAATTATTTCCTTTTTTTATAAATTTATACATTTTTAATTATTGTAATTTATAACTTTTTAATTAAAATTATATAATTTTTAATTTTCCATTTTTTTTACCTCAACACCTGTATAAAAATGTTTAAGAATTTCTTCACAATTAAGACCTTGTTTAGCTAAACTATCTGCACCTGTTTGACTCATTCCCACACCATGACCATAGCCTGTTACTTTAAATTTAACATTTTCTGTAACTTCAATATTGAAATTTGCAGATTTTAATGAAAAAATTGTTCTAACTTCCACACCAGATAAATTATGGTTTCCTATTTTAATAGTTTTAATTCTTCCACCAGATGTATATTCTAAAATTTGAATACAGTCTGTTTCTTCAAAATTTATATCAAAATCTGAATATTTTTCTTTCATTTTATTTATAAATTCTTGTTTGCTAATTTCAACTTCTGAGCTATATTGTGTGTATCCATCTTCACCAGATGTTTGAACTGTTTGTAAATATGGATATCCACTTCCTCCCCAAACATCAATTGGTGCTTCTGTTGAGCCTCCACTATTTGAATGAAAAAATGCATTTATTGGATTTCCTTCATATGTAATTATTGTTCCTTTTGTTTCATTAACAGCAGAAACAATTTTATTCCAATTTTCTTCTTGTTTTTCTGGTTCCCATCTAGCCAATCTATCTTCTTTAGATATCCATGCTTGGCAACATGCTGAATTATCACAAATATTGGCATCTGTATGTTTAGCTTCATTTTGTATTATTTTATATATAGTATATGTTCTTGCTACAATTGCTTGTGCCTTTAATGCTTCTAATTCAAAATTTGCAGGCATTTCTGCTGATACAACTCCATATAAGTATTCATCTAATGGTATTTCTTCAACAGAATTTGTTTTTGTATGTAATAATTTTATATTACTATAATTTCCATAATTATATTTTTCTGTACTTTTTATTTCTGGAATAATATCTTGTGTACTTTCATTTTTTGCAAAAGATATATTTTCAATTGTAGTGCGTGTAAAAAATACTGGAATTATAAATGTTAAAAATACTAATATAATTACATACAAACAAATTTTTTTCATTATAAATGCCTTTCTTATTTTATAAAATTTTTTTACATTATATTTACACTGCTAACATTTTTTTCATATCTGATAAAACTTTCTTTTCTATTCTAGATACTTGAACTTGGCTTACTCCTAAGATTTTCGCCACTTGTGTTTGGGTTCTTCCCTTATAGTATCTAAGTAAAATTATTTTTTTATCTCTTTCACCTAATTTTTCAATAGCATCTTTTATTACAATTTTATCTATTACTTTTATTTCTCCTTCTTCATTAGATGGTATTTTGTCTAATATATTTCCTTCAGTATCATCTTTATAATTTAAATCATAAATTGAATCTACGCAATTGACAGAATCTAATGCCAATGCAATTTCTTCTTTTGAGGTTTTTAATATTTTTGAAATTTCTTCTATTTTTATTTCTTCCCCATGTTTATTTAAATATTCCTTTTGTATTTCTCTTATCTTTATACATAACTCTTTTGTACTTCTACTTACTTTAATTGGTCCATCATCTCTAATAAACCTTTTTATTTCTCCTAATATATATGGTACTGCATATGTTGATAATTGAACTTCAAAATTAGTATCAAATCTTCTTATTGATTTTATAAAACCGCAAGGAACCTATTTGGTATAAATCTTCTAATTCATATCCTCTGTCTTTAAATCTACGAACTATACTCCATATTAAACCAGAATTGTTTTCAACTAGTTTGGACATTGCATTTTCGCTTCCTTGCTTGGCTTTTATAATATCTTCTATGCTATTATCATACATATTACCTATCAAGCCTGCCTTTCTATCTTATGTGCTAATATTTTAGTATTTTTATTTATTCTAATATTTTTTCTTATAATATGGGCTAACAATAAATATTATAAGTTTTATATTAGTATAAATTTTTAACTTATTCCTATAAGTTCCAATTCATTTTCATTATCAATTTTTTCTTGTTTTTCAATAATTTTTTTCATTGTAACTTTAGTTCCTAAGCCTAAGACAGACTCAATATGTACCTCATCCATAAAGCTTTCCATTATGGTAAAACCCATACCAGACCTTTCTAAATTTGGTTTAGATGTGTATAATGGTTTTCTGGCCATTTCTACATTATCTATTCCTTTTCCTGAATCTGATATTTCTATTTCTATTGTATTTGCAAAAATCTTTGCAATTATTTTTATTTTTCCTTCTGTATTTTCATATCCATGAATAATACTGTTTGTTACCGCTTCTGAAACAGCTGTTTTTATATCTGCAAGTTCTTCTATTGTTGGGTCTAATTGTGCAGCAAATGCTGCAACAGTTATTCGAGCAAAAGCTTCATTATTAGATTTGCTTACAAATTCTAATTTCATTTCATTTTCATACAAACCTTTCATTTTTTAGTTTCCATCCTTTGTAAAATATATTTAGGTTTTTATTTGGTTATACCTATAAACCTTTTTTATTTATGCAATTGGGATAATTTTTAATACTCCACTCATTTCAAAAATTTTTTGAACACTTGGTTTTACATTTGTCATTTCAACAATTCCACCTAACATATTTGCTGTTTTATATCTTCCTATAATCATTCCTATTCCACTACTGTCCATAAAAGACACTTTATTAAAATCAAATACAACTTTTCTAGGCATATATCTCGTAATTTCATTATCAGCTATCCTCCTTATTTTTTCTGCAGAGTGATGATCAATTTCCTCTGTTATTTTTAAAACTAATAACTTGTCCTCTTTTACAAATTGACTTTCCAAAATTCAATCCTCCCTTACTAATTTATATATCTAATTATAGGACTTTTTACATTTTTTTCCAAGAGTGAAACTTGGGAAGTTTTGTCGAATACGTAAAAAGTTTTCGACATTTTTTATGATTTTATATTTAGATATTTAGAAAATAAAAAACACTTCAAATATTAAATAAAATATCTAATATTTGAAGTATTTTTATTTTTAAATTTTTTTATTTTTATTATTTTTAAAAAGAACTGTTCCTTTTTCTAATTCTGATACATTATTTTTTGCAACTTTTATTAATACAGAAGCTGCATGAAGTGCTAATTTTTTTGTTTCTGTATCTAAATCTTGATATGATTTTAGCATAATCTTTGTACTTTGAAACAAATTTTCTTTTATTCCCTTAAATGTTTCTTCATCTGTTTTATAGATTATATCAAATACAGCATCAATTATTTCTTCTCTTTTTTTAGGTTCTATTTCTCCTAACCAATCTGTAAGTGTTTTATCTATAAAATCACTTTGATTTGAAAGTTTTTCAGCTTTTACAAATTTTATTCCTATTACTTCCCATGTATATATATCATGTTGCATAATTCCTTTTGCATTACTTATTAATATAGTATAATCTTCTTTATGACTCATTAGTCTACCTATTATAGAAGAATTTGGTATATATGAATGAGCTTTATTAATTATACTATTATACTCATTTGTTTTAACAATCTCTTCACTAAACCCTGGTCCATCGAAATTATATATTTTTATAATTCTATTTTTAATTTCTTCTGATACAAACATTGCACAATATATAGCTAAATTTCCACCTTTTGAATGTCCTCCTATTATTATCTTTTTGTTTGGATTTTTCTTTGCCATTATCTCCACATATTCTTTAGCAGATTTTTGAGATTCAATATGACATTTAAACGACATATTGAAATCTTCTTTCCAACCAACAATAGTTGAATCTGTACCTCTTAATGATATATACATTACATCATTTGGTAGAAAAACTGTTATTGCAGAAAATTGTTTTTCTTTCTCTGGGTCATATATGTTTATATAATCTGTAGCTATTAAATTTCCAAACCTTATTGACTTTCCAATTTCTGGGAACAGGTATACGTCATCTGGCCATAATATTCTTAAATTTTTCTTCTGTTTTTGTTGAAATTGAAACCTTTTATTTAATTCTTTTATTGTTACTTTTTCATTTTCCTTTATTATTGTGTCAAATGGCAAATATGAAAATCTTGCCATTATTGCACTATCAATTTCATTAAATTTAGATAATGAAAAATCTAAATCTCCTCTCCATTTTATATAATCTATAATATTTGACATTTTTAGTTTTCTCCTTTGAATTTATTTTTTCTATTCTTCAACTTCTTCAAATTGTGAATTATATAAACTAGCATAAAATCCATTTTTATTTAACAATTCTTCATGAGTACCCTGTTCAACAATATCACCATTGTTCATAACCAA
Organism: uncultured Clostridia bacterium; assembly: GCA_934149165.1. GTDB lineage: Bacteria > Bacillota > Clostridia > TANB77 > CAG-508 > CAG-492. Next base: position 21,730 of record CAKPDY010000005.1, read on the forward strand.
AATTAAATCTGCATTTTTAATTGTTGATAATCTATGTGCAATAATAAAACTTGTTCTACCTTTCATAAGTTCATCCATCGCTTCCTGAATTTGTATTTCAGTTCTAGTATCTATTGAACTTGTGGCTTCATCTAATATTAATATCTTAGGATTTGCTAAAATTACACGTGCTATTGTTAATAATTGTTTTTGTCCTTGTGAAATATTACTTGTTTCTTCATTTATTTCCATATTATATGAATTTGGTAGTGTTTTAATAAAATGATGCACTTTTGCTGCTTTTGCCGCTTCTATTACTTCTGAATCTGTTGCATCTAATTTACTATATCTAATATTATCTTTTATAGTTCCATTAAATAGCCATGTATCTTGAAGCACCATTCCAAATAATTTTCTTATTTCTCCTCTATCAAAATTCTTAATATCATGTCCATCAATCAAAATTCTTCCAGAGTTTAAATCGTAGAAACGCATTAATAATTTTACTATTGTTGTTTTTCCTGCTCCTGTTGGACCAACTATGGCTATTTTTTGACCTTCTTTGATATCTGCATTAAAATCGTTTATCACAATTTTTTCTGGTGTATAACCAAAATGAACATTTTCAAATTTAACATTTCCTTTTAAAGTATTTATATCTGTATTGTCTGTCACATTTTTTGTTTCTTCTTTTTCACCTAAAAATTCAAAAATTCTCTCAGCAGCAGCTATCATTGCTTGTATCATGCTTGATACTTGTGCAATTTGATTTATAGGTTGAGTAAATTGTTTATTATATTGTATAAAAGATTGGATGTTTCCTACTGTAATTTTACCTTGTATACTTAAATATCCACCTAATAAAGCAATTGCAACATAACCAATATTACCTATAAAATTCATTATCGGATGTATTAATCCAGACAGAAATTGTGATTTCCATGATGATACATATAATTCATCATTTGATTTTTTAAACTCTTTAATTGCTTTTTCTTCACCATTAAATACTTTTACTATATTATATCCACCAAAAGTTTCTTCTACATTTCCATTAACATGTCCTAGATATTCTTGCTGTTTTATAAAATATTTTTGAGATTTAGATACAACATTTTTTACTGCAAATGCTGATATTGGTAATATTAATAAAGAAATTAAAGTCATGGTTATATTCATTGAAAACATCATATATAAAATACCTACTAATGTACATACTGATGTTATTATTTGCGTAATACTTTGATTTAAATTAGTACTTAATGTATCTATATCATTTGTTATTATAGATAATACTTCTCCATTTGTCTTTTTGTCAAAATAATTCATAGGTAATTTATTTATTTTTTTAGCTAAATCATTACGTAATTTATATGTTAATTTTTGTGCTATATTTGTCATTGCAAATCCTTGAATAAATGAAAATATTGCACTTATTATATATAGTGTTACTAAAGTTAAAAGTATTTTGCCTATATTAGAGAAATTAATTCCTGATCCGCCTGAAATTTTACTAATTATTCCTGTATATATTTCTGTTGTTGCATTTCCCAATATTTTTGGTCCAACAATAGAAAATATTGTACTTCCTATTGCAAATACTAACACAATTATTAAACCTATTTTATATTTTGAAAGATAATTTTTTAATAATACTTTTGTTGTTCCTTTAAAATCCTTTGCCTTTTCTACTGGAGCCATTCCTGGTCCATGTCCTCCTCCCATTGGAGGCTTTCTTTTATTATTTGTCATTTTCTAATTCCTCCTTTGAAAGTTGTGATAAAGCTATTTGTTTATATATCTCATTATTCTTTAATAATTGCTCATGTGTTCCTTTTCCAACAATTTTTCCTTCATCTAATACTATTATTTGATTTGCATTCATTATAGTACTTATTCTTTGAGCAACTATTATTACTGTTTTATCATGTGTTACTTCTTCTAATGCTGTACGTAATTTTAAATCTGTTTTGAAATCTAAGGCTGAAAAACTATCATCAAAAACATATATTTCTGGGTCTTTTGCTATTGCCCTTGCTATAGATAAACGTTGTTTTTGACCACCTGAAACATTGTTTCCACCTTGTGATATTTCAGAATTATACAAATCGGTTTTTGAATTTATAAATTCTTCAGCTTGTGCGATTTTAGCCGCTTGTATCATTTTTTTATCTGACATATTTTCATCACTGTATTTGATATTAGATTCTATTGTTCCTGAGAATAGTACACCTTTTTGTGGTACAAATCCTATAACATTTCTTAATTCTTTTTGTGTTACATCTTTTATATTTACACCATCTATTAAAATTTCTCCACCTGTTACATCATAAAAACGTGGCAATAAATTTACCACTGTAGATTTACCACTTCCTGTACTTCCTATTATTGCTGTAACTTCACCTGGTTTTGCTGTAAAATTAATATCTGTTAAAATTTCCGCATCTGCATCTGGATATCTAAAAGAAACATCTTTAAATTCTACTAATCCTTTTTTAGTTTTATCAAAATGTTTAACATTTTTCTTATCCTCTATTATAGGTTCTGTTTCTAAAACTTCTGTTATACGTTTTGCTGATACAGAAGCACGTGGTAACATTATTGACAACATTGATATAAATAAGAAAGATATTACTATTTGCATTGTATATTGTATAAATGCCATTAAATCTCCTACTTGCATTACTCCTTCATCAACTTTAAAACTTCCAGCCCAAATTATTAAAAGAGATATTGAGTTCATTATAAACATTAATGATGGCATCATTAAGCTCATTCCTCTATTAACAAAAATATTAGTTTTCATCAAATCTTTATTAGCTTTATCAAATTTTTCTTCTTCATATTTTTCTTTATTAAAAGCTCTTATAACAGGGCGTCCAGTTAAGATTTCTCTAGAAACCATATTTAATGTATCTATAAGATTTTGTAATTTTTTAAACTTTGGCATTGTTATTGCAAATAATGTTCCTACTACAAATAAAATTGCAAGTATTGCTACACCAACTATCCAAGCCATTGAATTTTCACTTGTTGTAAGTACTTTTATAAAACCTCCTATTCCCATTATTGGAGCATAAATAACTACTCTAAATAACATAGGAATTAAATTCTGTATTTGTTGAATATCGTTGGTATTTCTTGTAATTAATGAAGAACTACCAAATTTTCTATATTCTGTACTTGAAAAAGTTAATACTTTTTTAAACACTTTTTCTCTTAAGCTTTTTCCTAATTTTGCTGCCATTTTTGCTGATAGCAGAATAATTATACAACCTGAAATCACGCTTATTAGCGAAATTCCAAGCATTTGTAGTCCTGTGAATAATATGTAATCATTTTGGATTTTTTCTAAATCAGCTCCTAATTCTTCATATTCTTTTTGAACTGCAGTAATTGCAGATTGTTGTATTATGCTATCTGGCATTGCTGAATATTTTTCATTTATTTTGTCTAACAATATATTCAAATATTCATTTGGAATATATTGTATAATTGTTATTAAATCTTGAGACATTATTTGATTAATATCTGTTATTGGTAGATTATGATTATTGTTTATTTCCGCATTAGATATAGTTTTTTGCATTGCACTAAATTCGGAAATGATTTGCTCTTTTATTTTAGTAGCGCTTTCTTCATTTTCTAATGTAGATATTAACATTAATGATTTACCTACTTCTAAATTTAATTTTTCTTGAATATCCTTACTGATTTCCTTTAATACATAAGATTCTTGCTCATCTAGTTTTGGATATTTTTTTAGGTATTTATTATATTGTTTTTCTGTTAAATTATCTTTTGAAAACACTGTATAATTTTGTAATATAAATTCATCTTCTTTACTTAATAGTAATACCTTTTCCAAAGTTTGTTTACTTATTGCTTCTGGAGCAGAATTTTGTATGCCTTTTTGTTGAATTCCTACATTAACAATTTTAGAAGTATAATCTGGTAAATTCAAGTCTGCTGCAGCTTGCACACATAGAAGCATTATTACTATAATTACTACTAGCCAAGATTGTTTTAAGTTCTTAAGTATTTTGAGCATTTGTTTAATCTCCTTCCTTGTTTTCCTATCTTAAATATGCAATTTTTGTATAAAATATTCATAAAAAATATTGTCCTTGGCTATGCATTTTATATTGCACTTCCAAGGACAAATTTTAAAACTTTATATGCTAAAATTAAGCTTTAAAAACTCCACCTAATGTTCTATTCATATCTGTAGATTTAGCACTATATAAAGCTTTTTCACCACCTGCTATTGCAAGTATATCATCTTTCAAAACAAATCCCTGTTGTCTTGCTATTTCTATTCCTTTAGCTATTGTATCTTGTGCTGATAAGTCTTCTTTTACTAATATTGGTGTTACATTATTTACTAATGCTAATTGTCTATATGTTTGTTCATTTTTTGTTACCGCAAATATTGGGCAACATGGCATAAAACTTGCCAACATTTTTGGTGTATCTCCACCTTCTGTATATGCAAATATACCTTTTGCATTCATTTTTTTAGCTGTTACACATAATGCACGATCTAAGTAAAATTCATAATTTGCATATTCAAAATCTGTATCTCTTAATCCTAATCTTTTTTCATAATTTATATCATTTTCTGTTGCTATAGCTATCTTAGACATTGTTTCAACACATTGAACTGGATATTTTCCCATTGCACTTTCACCAGATAGCATTATTGCTCCTGTTATATCAAATATAGCATTTGCTACATCAGAAACTTCTGCTCTTGTTGGACGTGGGTTTGTTGTCATTGATTCCAACATTTGTGTTGCTGTTATAACTATTTTTCCTGCTTTATTACATTTTTTTATAAGTTCTTTTTGAACTATAGGAACTTGTTCCATTGGTATTTCAACACCCATATCTCCACGTGCAACCATAATACCATCTGATACTTCTAAAATAGAATCGAAATTATCTATACCTTCTTGACTTTCTATTTTAGATATAATTTTAATATTTTCTCCACCATTTTCATTTAACACTTTACGAATTGCATTAACATCATCTGCACTTCTTATAAATGATGCAGCTATAAAGTCAAAACCATTTTTACATCCTGCTATTAAATCATTTATATCTTTTTCTTTTAATGCTGGTAAATTAATATGTGTTCCTGGAATATTTATACTTTTTTTATTTCCTAAAGCTCCACCATTCATTATTTTACATACAACATCTTTGTTTTCTATTCTTAATACTTCAAGTTCAATTTTTCCATCATCTATTAAAATTGTTGTTCCTATTTTTACATCTTTGTATAAATCCTTATATGTAACTGAAACTTTAGTTGTATCCCCTACTATATCTTCATTTACTAATGTAAATTCTTCTTCTGCATTAAGTATTACTGGATTTTCTACTAGCATACCTGTTCTTATTTCTGGACCTTGTGTATCTAATAAAGCTGCAACTGGTAAACCTAGTTCTTCTCTAGCTTCTACAAATGGTTTGAAATATTTCTCTTGATCTTCAAATGAACCATGTGAAAAATTAAATCTTCCCACATTCATTCCTGCTTTCATCATTCTCTTTAGCATTTCTTTGTTTCCTACAGCTGGACCTATAGTACATACAATTTTTGTTCTTTTCATAATATATTTTCCTCCCATTACTAATATATATATAACTAGAAATTTGGTTACATATATTGTTTTAACGTCTGATATTATATCACCTATTTTTTTTATTTACAAGGGATTTTTCGACATTTTTTGTAAAAAGAGGTTTATTAACATAGTTCTATTTTTCAATCCATTTAATCAAATCTAAATTCTCTGCATCTAATATCATTTCATGTTTTGGCATAACTCTAAATGTATACCCATAATTTCCTCCTGTTGTTAACTCCACATTTGCTTCAAATTTATATGTTTTATTACTATCATCTGATTCAATTAATTTCATTGGTATTACAACTGCATTACTTACAACACCTGTATCTTCAATTTGTCCATAATAAACCTGAGCTTGAATTTTATCCACCGAAATATTAGGCAACTTTACATTACATCTAACTTTAATTGATTTACCAGCATCAATTGTTTCATTATCTGCATTACTATCTTCTTGAGTTATAATAATTTTATCAAAGCTTTCACTTATTTTCTTTTTCCATAAATTAAACTCAGTAACATTTGCTAAATCAGTGTAATATTTATTTGTTAAATTACATAAAGGCATATATAATTTTTGCATGTAATCAACTAACATTCTTGATGTACTAAATTTACCACCTGTAGTAATTATAGATTCTTTCATCATATTTACCCATTTATTTGAAAAACCTTTATCATTTTGATTATAATAACTTGGTATTATTTTCTTTTCTAGTGTTGTGTATATACTTTCACTATCATCATTATCTTGAACTTCATAATTATCATAATCCGAATTAGTACCTATCTTCCAGCCATTACAAGCATTATAACCTTCAGCCCACCAACCATCTAATATACTAAAATTAATTACACCATTTACAGATGCTTTTTGACCACTTGTTCCAGATGCTTCCATTGGACGCCTTGGATTATTTAACCATACATCAACACCACTTATTAAATACCTAGACATTCCGATACTATAATCTTCTAACAAAAATACTTTTCCTTTAAATTGTGGTTTCATAGATATTTCATGTATAAATTTAATTAGTTCTTGACCTTCTTTATCTGCTGGATGTGCTTTTCCTGCAAAAATTAATTGAACTGGCTTATTTTTATCATTTAAAATTTGGGTAATTCTTTCTAAATCCCTAAAAATTAATGTAGCTCTTTTATATGTTGCAAATCTTCTTGCAAATCCTATTGTTAAAGCATTTGGATTTAATCCTGAAACTACATTTGAAATTTCATCATATGTATATCCATTTCTTTTTAATCTTTCTGCTGTATTATCTTTTACTAATGCCAATAATTTTCTTTTTCTTTCAATATGTGCTTCCCATAATTCTTTATCTGGAATATTTTTTATATTTTTCCATACATTATTATCATAAATCATATCTTGCCAAAATGGAATTAAATATCTATTATACAACCTTTTTAAATTTGGAGCTAGCCATGTGCATGTGTGAATTCCATTTGTTACATATGTTATAGGTGACTCATGTGATATTATATTTGGCCAAACATCTGCAAATAATTCTCTTGAAACAGCTCCATGAAGCTTACTTACACCGTTTTTCTTTCCTGAAATTTTAAGTGCTAATATTCCCATATTAAATCCACTATTTTGAACTTTTGCATTTGGAGCCATTCCCATTTTCAAAAATTCCTCTTTTGATATTCCAAAACTGTCCCAAATTCCATTAAAATATGTTTCAATTAATGCTATTGGGAAAATATCATTTCCTGCAGGAACTGGTGTATGTGTTGTAAATACAGTTTTTGAAGATACTATGTCTTTTGCTATATTAAATGATACTTTCTTTTGTTTCATTATTTGTTCTATTAATTCTATTATTAAGAAAGATGAATGACCTTCATTCATATGATAAACTGTTGGATTTAAACCAAGTTGTTTTAATGCCTTAACACCTGCCATACCAAGCACAATTTCTTGTTGTATTCTTGTTTCTTGATTTCCACCATATAATGTTGACGTTATTCCTCTATATTCTGCTATATTTTCTTTTACATCTGAATCTAATAAATATAATTTTACCCTTCCAACATTTATTTGCCATAATTTTAAATACAGTGTTCCTTTTGGCATTTTTACATCTATTAAAACATTCTCTTTTTTAGAATTTTTTACTTCTTTAATTGGTAATGTTGAAACATCTATACTTCTAAACTCTGTTTCTTGTTCACCATAAGCATTTATTTTTTGATGAAAATATCCATTTTTATATAATAGCCCTACTGCAACAAGTGGAATTCCCAAGTCACTTGCTGATTTTAAATGATCACCAGATAAAATTCCAAGTCCACCTGAATAAATTTGTACTATTTCATCTAGCCCATATTCTGCTGAAAAATATGCTATTAAATCATTTTTGTTATTTGGATATTTTTTTAAAAACCATGTATTTTTACTTTCCATATATGAATTAAAATTTACTAATAATTCATCATATTTTTTTAAAAATTCATTATTTTGTAATATATTATTCAATTTTTCCTGTGATACTAATCTTAAAAATTTGACAGGATTTTTTTCTACTTTTTCCCACAAATCTATATCAATTTGTTTAAATAATTTTAAAAATTCACTATTCCAAGACCACCATAAATTATTTGATATTTTTGAAAGACCTTTTATTCTTTCTGGTAATTGTGGTGTTACTGTAATTCTATTAAAAACATACATATTGATACATTTCCTCCTTTTTCTTTCGTAATTGCATATATTTTATATTGTTTCTCTTTTTTATAGTATTATTATCTATTAAGATGTAATTTTTGTCAAGAAATTTTTAGGAATTGATGGAGGAAGTGGAAAGCAAAAGGGAAAGAGGAACCCAAATGGTTTTCCCTACCCCTTGGGTTCCTCCGTTTCTTTTTCACTACTCAACCTTTAAATCCAATCACCATATTTTCTAACATAAATTTTCTTCACAAATAAAGCAACTAAACAATACAAAATAGGTACTGTAATTATTAATACAATATATTTAATTGGTAAAGCAACAAGTCCGATAAAATTTCCTATAAATGTAAATGGTATTACTAATGCAATTATACTTAATATTACAGAACTTGCATACACATATTTAGATGCATGACTTTGCACTAACGGAATTTTAGCAGTTCTTATTACATGTAATCCAACTAAATTAGATACTATTCCATATGAAAACCAAATAGTTTGAAATAATGCTACATCTGTTCCACGTAATTTAAACCCAAACCATAAAATTCCAAAAACTAATAAATCAAAAATTGAACTTGTTGGTCCCATGTACAACATAAATCTTTGTATACTTTGTAAATTCCATTTTTTTGGCTTTTTTAAATATTCTTTATCAACATTATCTAGTGGAATTGATAATTGTCCACAATCATATAATAAACTTTGAACTAATAATTGAATTGGAGTAATTGGAAAAAATGGTAAAAATACACTTGCAATTACCACAGATAGCACTTCTCCAAAATTAAAACTAACAGCAAGTTTTATATATTTCATTAAATTTCCAAATGTTTTTCTTCCTTCCATAACACCATCAACTAAAACATTTAAATCTTTTTCTAGTAATATAATATCAGCAGTTTCTTTTGCAATATCAACAGCTGTATCTACTGAAATACCAACTTCGGAATTCACAAGAGATGGGCTATCATTTATTCCATCACCCATATATCCTACTATATTTCCACTTTCTCTTAGTAACCTTATAATTCTAGCCTTTTGAATTGGTGATAATTTTACAAATATATTTGTATTTCTTAAAAGCCTTAATACTGCTGAATCTTCCATTGTGTCTAAATTACTTCCTGAAACAATTCTTTTTGTATTTATTCCAACTCTTTGGCAGATAGTTTTTGTAACATATTCATTATCACCTGTTAAAACAATAACTCTAATTCCTGAATCATTTAATCTTGAAATTGCCTGTTTTGCAGATTCTTTTGGTGGGTCTAAAAATCCAACAAAACCTAAGAAAGTCATATTTGTTTCATCTTTTTGTGAAAATTCTACTGTAGCAGAATCTAATGTTTTAGTACAAACTCCAATAACTCTCATTCCTTCTTGATTAAGAGATTTTGATATATTTTTTATGTTATTTTTTAATTGGCTAGTTATTGGTACAATTTTTCCATTATCTTCAACTGTTGTACACATATTTAATATTTCTTCTATTGCACCTTTAGTAATTATTTGTAATCCACTATTGTTTGAAATAATTACTGATAAACATCTTCTAACAAAATCAAATGGAATTTCATTTATTTTTATATATTCATCTTTTATATTTTCAATATTTTCTTTTGATACTCTTTTTAAAACAGCCTCATCAATACTACCTTTTAACCCAGTTTGAAAAACAGCATTCAAATATACATAATTTAATATTTTTATATTTTCTTTTCCATATGCATCTAAATATTTCTCTAAAACTATATTATCTTGTGTTAAAGTTCCTGTTTTATCTGTGCATAGAATATTCATAGCTCCAAAACTTTGTATACTATCTAATCTTTTTACTATTGTCTTTTTCTTAGACATTCTAATTGCACCTTTACCTAAACTTGATGATAGTATAACTGGTAATAATAAAGGGGTTATACCTATTGCAATTGCAACAGAAAATGTAAAAGCTATTAGTACACTATGTTTATTTGCATTTAAAGCAAATGTTATAGGTATCATAATTAACATAAATCTTATTAATAATTTACTTAAATTTTCTGTTCCTTTTTGAAATGTAGTTTTAGGTTTTCCAGAAGTAATTGTGTTTGATATTTTCCCAAAATAAGTATCTTTAGCAATTTTAAATATTACGCCCTTTCCTGAACCACTTGTTACATTTGTTCCCATAAAACAAATATTATCTAAATCTGTTATGTTTTCTATATCTTCTTCTGATTGTAATTGTGTACTTGAAAATTTTTCAATAGCTTCAGATTCACCTGTTAATGAAGATTGACTTACATGCAAATTGTTAGACTCTACTAAACGTAAATCTCCTGGAATTAAATCTCCTGCCGACAATAAAACAACATCACCTACTGTTAAGTTTTCTATAGGCAATTTAATCTTTTCGCCATTTCTAATTACTGTAGCTGTAGTTGCTATTAATTTTTTTAAATTTGCTGCATCTTTATTAGATTTATAAACAACAACAAAGTCCAATAATGTACTTAACAAAATTAAAACTATTATTACTATTATATTTGCATAATTAGGTGGTTCTGTTAGTATTATATCTGTGTAAATTAAAACCAAAGTTATTCCAATTAATATTAAATTAAATGGACTCATTAAACTATTAAATAAATATTGATACCACTTTCTTTGTTTACCATTATCTATTTGATTTTTGCCATATTTAGCAATATTTTCATCTACTTGATTATTATTTAATCCGTTCTGAAATATTTAATTTCATATATGAAACAAATTCATCTACATTTGAAATACACTGTTTACCATATAATTTCTTTATATCTATTTTATCATTTTTCTCTTGTTTATTATTTTGTTGATTTTTCATAATCAAACACACCTCTTGTTTCTCTTTATAAAAAAGCAAATATCAAAGGTAATATTTGCTTTTTTTATTATCTTTATTTATTATTTTTTTATTCATTTTTCATAATACTCATTTAAGTTAATCTTATCCGCTTCTTCCTGAGTTAAATACCCATATTGTACCATTGATTTTATAACTTTTTCTTGTCTTTTTTTAGATAAATCTGGATTTACATTTGGTGAATATACACTTGGAGCATTAGGTATTCCTGCTAATAATGTACATTCATACAAATTCATTTCCGAGGGTGTTTTATTAAAATAACCTTTACATGCATCTTTTATACAATAATACCCATCTCCATAATAAATATCATTTACATATAATTCCAAAATTTCATTTTTTGAATAATTTTTTTCTAATTTTATACTTATTAATATTTCTGCTATTTTTCTATCAATTGAATCATTTAGATTTTCCATAAAATATAAATTTTTTGCAACTTGCTGTGTTATAGTACTTCCACCTTCAACTAATTCTTTATTTTTTATATTTGATGTTAACGCTCTTCCTATTGCTATTACATCTACAGCACCATGTTCATTAAATCTATGGTCTTCAACTGCTATTACTGCATTTTTGTAATTTTGTGGAATTTCATTTATTGAAACAAATTTTTCAGATTGTCTTATTTGTTCAACTTTATCTGATATGCTCATTTTTTTTATGGTTTGTTTATATAGTATATATCCATTTGCAAATATGTATATTCCTATTGTTAATAAGGTTGCAATTATAATTATAAGTGTATTTTTTATTATTTTTTTCACTACTCTCACCTCTTTTTTTACATTATATTTTAATTTAATAAAAAGTTCAAGTATTTTATTTTTTGTTTTTCTAAGTTGTTTGTGCTTAATATTTTTATTAATATGTCAATTGCAAAAGCATTAAATTATAGAGTAGACTAAAAATATAAATATAAAAAAACTATTCCATTTTTCATAACAATATAATATAATAATAGTATAATAAAATATAAAAGCAAAAGAAAGGAGTTCCATAGCACTATATGAAAAATACCAAAGAATTTGAATTAATAATACAAGATATTATTGAAAACCCAACTGTTCAAAAAATGAAAAATTTTAAACAACATTATGAAACCTCATGTTATGACCATTGTAAAAATGTTGCATTAATTAGTTATAAAATATGTAAAAAACTACACCTAGACTATATTTCAGTCGCAAGGGCAGGAATGTTGCATGACCTATTTTTATATGATTGGAGACATAGAGAAAATGGAAGAAAAGGTCTGCATGCTTTCACACACCCAAAAGCCGCATTAGAAAACTCAAAAAAACTTTTTAATTTATCATCAAAAGAACAAGACATAATTTTAAAACACATGTGGCCTGTAACACTTACTTTTCCAAAATATGCAGAAAGTTATATAGTAACTTTTTCTGATAAATATTGTGCTATTTCAGAAAGCTTTAGCTATTATTATAAAGTATTTTTTTCCAGAAAATACTTACGATTAGCATATATTTTCCTATGTTTATTTATAATACATTTATAAAATTTAATTTTATAAAAACAACCACTATTAAAAAAAATAGTGATTGTTTTTTATATTGAAAAAAATATTTCATTAAAAAATATTAACTAATTTTAATGAATCTTTATCTTTTATATGCTCTAATACAAATTTACATTTTTCTAATTCTTCATAACATTTATCATAATCTTTAATTTTAATATTAGCTTTTGCAGAAATTAACTGTGTTTTAACCTTTTCAAGTTCATCATGTTCAATATAATATGCAAGTAAATCATATTTTTCATTCCACTTATCTTCAACACCTTGAATTTCACTTTCTAAATCTGAAAGTTCTGAATTATCATTAATTATTTTTCCCATTATATTATCTAATTGTACAGATATATTATCAAAAAAATTTTTTGTATATATTTGAGTGCATATATGACCTGTTATTATTAATATAATTATTAATATAACTATATAAATCTCTTTTTTCATAAAATTAATTTCCTTTCTTACTTATTTATTAATATCACATTATTAAAATAATAAATTAAGAATTCTCCTTTTTTTGGCAAAAAAATTGACCTTTTCCATCAATTGTAACAATTAATGCTTCTTCTGGTTTAAAGCCAAACTTTTCTACTTGCTTTTTTAACCATACATAATTTTTTCCCAAAGCTTTCAAATTTTCATTCATAATCTTTCCATCAATTACTAAATCATAGGATATTCCTTCATATTCTGGCTCAATTCCGAAATCTTCTGGAATACAATTACGTTTATTTGGCTTTTGTATTACATTAATTTGACCACTTGTTTCTAATATTGCAAATTCTACATCACCCAAATTCATAACATTACTATCTCTTAACCTTTCTTGTAATTCATTTATTGTAAATCGTTCTTTTTTTAACATTTTTTCATCTATTTTTCCTCTATATATTAATATTGAAGGTTTTCCACAAATTAATTCTCTCATTTTAGTACTTTTTAAATTACAAACAGAAATTATTAAATGCATTACTAATAACCCTAAAATTGGAATTATACCATTAGTTATTGGTATTCCACTATTACTCATTGGTGTAGCTGCCAAATCTGCTATCATTATTGATATAGCAAGTTCAAATGGTTGAAGTTGCCCTATTTCCCTTTTTCCCATTAATCTCATAACTATTAATACAATTATGTATAAAAGAATTGACCTAATAAATGTTACTAACATTTGCATAATCTCCTTTTTTATGATTTTTTATTTTATTTTGCCAATGTTTAAAAAAAATTATTCATATTTTAAGCATAATATATAATTTTTAGTTAATAATAAAAATGAACGTAATTTTTATTGCGTCATGCTTTTTATAAGGAGGTTATTCATATGTCAGATAATCAAGTAAATACTCAATCTAACGGCGGAGTAAATACAGTTTGGCAAATTGTAGGTAGATTAATTACAGCAGCTATAGTTCTTGCTATTACTGCATTTTTCACTCCTGGATTTAGAATAAGTAGCTTTTGGGCACTAGCTGCTGCTGCAATTGTGCTTACTGTAATAGATTATTTAATAGTAAAATTTACAGGACTTCATGCAAGTTCATTTGGTAAAGGATTTGTAGGTTTTGTACTTTCTGCTGTTGTATTATATGTAACACAATATTTTGTTGTAGGATATACTATATCTTGGATAGCTGCAATTGTTGGTGCTATTGTATATGGTGTTGTTGATTACTTTTTACCTGGTGAACAACAATATTAGTATATAATAAAGCTTAAAATGCACAAAGTAGATAACACATATATATTTTTTTTATATATGTTCCCTACTTTGTGCATTTTACTTATTGCTTAATTTATTTGTGCCATATTTTTGGCAAGTTTATTATTATATAATTTTATAGCAGTTTCTGGACTATCATTTCCTTCTGCATTTTTTATAGGTGCAAATTCATCTTCTCTTTTTACTCTTAAGATACTCATATTATTATAATTTGAAAAAGCATCAAAAATAAAAGATTCAAATTTGTAAACATTTTTTTCTTCTGGTTTAATTAAATTACCATTTTCATCTAAATATTCTGATTTTTTTTCTGCAATATGATATGGTAATACTTTATCTGCAAGTTCTTGTAATGCATCTATATTATATAAATGGCTTAAAATATTTACATCACCATATAATAATTCACCATGTTCATCTAATTCTTCTGTCATTTTTTCTGGCAATTCTGAATACTCTATTATTCCTGGTTTTCCATCAATTTTACAAAAAACACCAGCTCTTTCTTTAGGATTTGTTTTTATTACAGATTTTGAAGCTATTTTATTATTTTGACTAACAGTTATTCCTAATAATAAAGGATCAACTATTTTTAGTAAAATATTATCCACACCACCAACAAACACCCATTTTATATTATGTTGTTTCATTTTATTTATAATACCATTTTTTTGCAAAGAACTATAAATACTACCATTTCCATCTGAAGCTTCTTTTATTAATTTATCTTTACCAATTAATAATTTTCCCTTCATAGATATTAATGGAGCCTTTCCTTGTTTAAAAAATGTTACATTTTCTTTTCCATAACCAAAATAATTATGTTCTTCCATAAACTGTACGGTTTGAGAATTGTTTTCATCACTTGTCATTATGTACCAAGGAATTATAACATTATATTTTTTATTTGCCTTTTGTAAAGCTTCTACAATTATTTGGAATAAATATTTTTCACCATTATCTAATTTTACTTTAAAAGTACCTTTAGGTCCACTATGACCAAGTCTTGTTCCTTGACCACCAGCCATAGTAATTACAGCGTATTCACCATTTTTTATATAATTTTCTCCAATACTTTTAAAATTATCGAATTCTTCATTTGATAATTTTCCTATATCTATTGCTGAAATTTTTTCAATTTTTCTATTTCCAATTTCAAATGTTTTATTTAAATTATTGTACAAATTTATTACTTGCTCTATATTTAAATTCATTATTTGATTTATTAATTCAATTTTTTTATTTTCTTCTAACTTATTCATCCAAGAAATTATATGTTCTTGATTAAATTTCTTTAGTATTTCTATTGACTTTTTCTCATTCTTCATTGTCATCTTTCCTTTACTTATATTGTATAAATTTTTCAACTTACAATATTAATTATAAGTTCTTTCCATATATAATATGTTCATATTAGCACATATGTTTTTCAAAATCAATAGTTTGTATTTTATTTTTTGTCATAAAACCTATTTGTCATTAATATAAATTAATAAAGTTTAAATAGACAAACATTTAAGGAGGAATTATAAATGGAAAATAATTTTAAACTATATGAAGATATCGCCAAACGAACAGAAGGTGATATTTATGTTGGAGTAGTAGGTCCTGTACGTACTGGAAAATCAACTTTTATTAAAAGGTTCATGGATTTATTAGTAATTCCAAATATCGACAACTCTTATAAACAAGAACGTGCTAGAGATGAATTACCTCAAAGTGCTGGTGGTAGAACAATTATGACTACAGAGCCAAAATTTATACCAAATGAAGCAGTTGAAATAACAGTAGGAAATAATATTTCTTTAAAAACAAGACTTGTTGATTGTGTTGGATACTTAGTAAATAATGCAATAGGATATTTAGAAGATGATATGCCAAGAATGGTAAAAACTCCATGGTCTGAGGATGAAATTCCTTTTGAAAAAGCAGCTGAAATTGGTACTAGAAAAGTTATACAAGAACATTCTACAATAGGTATTTTGGTAACTACAGATGGTAGTATTACAGATATTCCAAGGGAAGATTATATTGAAGCAGAAGAAAGAGTTGTTCGTGAATTAAAAGAATTAAATAAGCCATTTATAATTCTTCTTAATAGTGACTCTCCTTATTCTGAAAGTACAAAAAATTTAGCACGTAAATTAGAGGATAAATACGAAACAACTGTAGTTCCAACTGATTGCTCTAATTTAGAATTAGATGATATAAACAATATATTTAGCAAAATTTTATATGAGTTTCCTATTGAAAGAATAAACATTAACTTTCCAAAATGGGCTGATAGGTTAGATGAAAATCATTGGCTAAAAAAAGAACTTTTTGCTGAAATTAAAGATGCTTGTTCAGATGCAAGAATTTTAAAAAATGTTGATACTACACTTAGCAAATTACAAAAAACAGATGTAATATCTTCAAGTGTATTAAATGATATTCGTTTAGGAACTGGTGAAGTAAATATTACTGTTAATTTACACGATGAATTATTTTATAAAATAATTACCGAAATTTCTGGAGTTACAATTTCAAATGAAGGAGATTTATTTGCAACAATAGCTGAATTTTCAAAAACTAAAAAAGAATATGATAAAATTGCATATGCTCTTGAAGAAGTAAAAGCAAAAGGTTATGGAATAGTAACACCTTCAATGGAAGAATTAATATTAGATGAACCAGAAATGGTAAAACAAGGTTCACGATATGGAGTTAAATTAAAAGCTAAAGCACCTTCAATACATATGATTCGTGCTGATATTGAAACCGAAGTTTCACCTATTGTTGGAAGTGAAAAACAATCAGAAGAATTAGTAAATTATTTACTTTCTGAATTTGAAAATGACCCAATAAAAATCTGGGAATCAAATATATTTGGAAAAAGTTTACATGAATTGGTTAATGAAGGATTGCAAAATAAATTATGTAGAATGCCAGAAGATGCTCAATGTAAGTTACAAGAAACTTTGGAACGTATTGTTAATGAAGGTAGTGGCGGTTTAATTTGCATTATTCTTTAATTTTTTATTGCTAAAGCCATATATTTGCTATATAATACAAAATAACTGTATAAAAGGAGGTTTTGTATTATATGGCTTTTGATGGCATTACTACAATATCAATTGTAAATGAATTAAACAAATTTATATTAAATGGAAAAATTAATAAAGTTTTTGAACCAAATAAAAATGAAATTATATTAGGTATATATAATTATGGCAAAAATTATGCTTTAAACTGTTCTATTGGTTCAGATAACTATAGAATAAATTTAACAACAAATTCTAAACCCAACCCTATTAATGCACCTAGTTTTTGTATGTTATTACGAAAACATTTAATTGGTGGAAAAATAAATAAAATTTATACCCCAGGATTAGAAAGAATTGTTATTATTGAATTTGAATGTTATAGTGAATTAAATGATTTAATTACAAAAAAACTTGTTATAGAATTAATGGGAAAACATAGTAATATTATTCTTTTAAATGAAAAAAATATAATAATAGATAGTCTTAGACATCTTGATTCTTATAATAATTCATTAAGAGATATTTTACCTGCCCACCTTTATGAATTACCAAATACATCTAAAATTGATTTTCTTACTATAAACAATTTTGAAGATTTTTATAATTTAACCAAAAATCTTGACTCTTTAGATATTGGTATTTCTAATACATTCAATGGTATTAGCAAATTATTTATGCAAAGTGTTTTAGATGAACTTCAAATTACTGAAAATGATAAAACTGCTGTAAATTACAACAACTTGGAGAAAATATTTAACTATATAACTAAAGTGCTTAATACAACTGTGTATTTTAAAACATATAATTCAGATTATACTATTACATTATTGCCAAATGACTCTAATAAAGAAATACCTTATTTAAACTTTTTTCTTGATGATTATTATACATCAAAAGAAAATCAGTCTGATTTTTTAAGTTATAGAAATACTATTTTAAAATTAGTTGATGGTACTTTAAAAAAGATTACAAAAAAATTGAACAATATAAATATTAAATTAAAAGAATGTACACATAAAGATACTTTTAAATTATATGGAGAGCTTATTACTGCTAATATGTATAAATTCAAATTTTTTAATAATGATTTTATTGAAGTTGAAAATTATTATGATAACAATAATTTAATAAAAATACCTGTTAATAAACATATTTCACCATCTGCTAATGCAAAAAACTATTTTAAAAAATATAATAAATTAAAAAATGCATTAGAAATTGTTAATAACCAAAAAAAGGAAACAATAGCAGAATTAGATTATATTGAAACAATAATATACTCTTTAGAAAACACTAGAACTATTGAAGATGTAGATGAAATTTATAGTGAAATAAAAGAAAATGAATTATTTTTTAGTAAAAAATTTAATAATTCACAATCAATACAAAAATCTTCAAAATTCGTTAAATCTTCAAAAATAAAAAAGTCTAATAAAAAATTGGATAAAGAATATGTTCCTATACAATATAAAATTGAAAATTACACATTTTTAATTGGAAAAAACAATAAACAAAATGATTATTTATCTACCAAAGTATTAAAAAACAATGATTTATGGTTTCATACAAAAGACATACATGGAAGTCATGGTATTTTACAAACAAACAATACAACTCCTTCTATTGATGTAATTATTAAATGTTCACAAATTATTGCTTACTACAGCCAAGCTAGACAATCTTCTAATGTTCCTGTTGATTATACATTAGGTCAATATGTAAAAAAGCCTTCTGGAAGTAAACCTGGAATGGTTATTTATACTCATAATTCTACTATTAATGTTCAACCAAACATAAATAGTTAAACATAAAAAAATCACTATAATATACTTTAAAAAATATTATAGTGATTTTTTTATTTATTAGGTAAATCTTTCAATCTAATGAAAGATTATGCATTTTTAGTAAACCTCCATGAATCTTTGCACATATCTTCAATACTTTTTTTAGCTTCCCAACCTAATTCGTTTTTAGCTTTACTTGGGTCTGCATAACATGTTGCAATATCCCCTGGTCTTCTTTCAACAATTTTATATTTAATTTCAATATTATTTGCATCTTCAAAAGCTTTAACAATTTGTAAAACAGAATATCCTGTACCAGTTCCTAAATTATATGCTTCTACTCCATTAAAATTACGTGCTTTATCTAATGCTTTTAAATGCCCTTTTGCTAAATCAACAACATGAATATAATCCCTAACACCTGTACCATCTATAGTATTATAATCATTTCCGAAAACTCTTAAATAATCTAATTTTCCACATGCAACTTGATTAATATATGGTAATAAATTATTTGGAATTCCATTTGGATTTTCACCTATTAAACCACTTTCATGAGCCCCAATTGGATTAAAATATCTAAGTAAAATTATACTCCAATCATTGTCTGAAATATATACATCTTTTAAAATTTGTTCAATCATTAATTTAGTACTTCCATATGGATTTGTTGTAGATAATGGAAAATCTTCTTTAATTGGAACTGTTGCAGGGTCACCATATACTGTTGCAGAAGAACTAAATACCATTTTTTTACAATTATGTTGTTTCATTACATCTAGCAAAATTAAAGTACCTGTTATATTATTATGGTAATATTCAATAGGCTTTGCAACAGATTCTCCAACAGCTTTTAATCCAGCAAAATGAATTACAGAATCTATATTTGGATTTTCCTCAAAAACCTTATTTAATCCCTCTTTATCTAATAAATCCACTTCATAAAACTTGAAATCCTTGTTTGTAATCATTTTTATTTTATCAAGCATTTCAGGCTTACTATTGCAAAAATTATCTACAATAATAATTTCTTCTTTCCTATTTAATAATTCAACTACTGTGTGGCTACCAATATAGCCTGCACCACCTGTTACTAATATTGACATATTAAAACCTCCTTACATAATTTATACTTTGTATAATTCAACATATACCACATAACTCTTTATTGTTTTTCTTACATATATATTTGTTTCTTTATATGGAATATTTTCAATATTTGAACCATCTTGATTTATAACACCTTTTTTTATCCATTCATCAACATTTCCAATTCCACCATTATATGCTGCAATTGCTAAATAATAATTTTGATTATATTTTTCTAATAATTTATTAAAATATTTAGTACCTATCATTATATTAATTTCTGGCTCATATAACATATTAATTTCAAAATTTTCTAAATTTAATTCTTTAGCTATTTCAATTGCTGTTAAATCCATAAGTTGCATTAATCCCCTTGCTCCACTATTTGATGTAGCATCTTTATTAAAATTACTTTCAACTTTTATTATTGCATATATCCATGCAGGATCAATTTCATTTATTTCTGCATATTTATTTACATATTCTGAATATTCTTGTCTATAAAATTGTTTTCTAATCAAATCGTATATATTGAATATTTTTAATAATATTACCAATAACAAAACTATTATCATAGATAATATTAATTTTGTTGTAAATTTCCTTTGCATTAAATCTCTCCTTTTATTTAGCTTCATACCAATTAGAAGCTTCAGATGTTTCAACTAATAGTGGCACATCCATTTTACATGCTTCTTCCATTGATTTCTTTAGTAATTTAGTAACTGTATCCTTTATATTAATATTACACTCTAAAATAAGCTCATCATGAACTTGCAATACTATTTGTGCATCTAAATTTTCTTGTTTTAATTTTTTATATACATCAACCATTGCTATTTTCATTATATCTGCTGCTGTTCCTTGAATTGGTGTATTCATTGCTGCTCTAGCTCCAAATTGTCTAACCATATAATTATTAGATGAAAGTTCTGGAATATATCTTCTTCTATGAAATAATGTTTCAACATACCCTTTTGCTTTTGCCTCTTCAACAATATCATCCATAAATTTTTTTATTCCACTATATTTTTCAAGATATTGTTCAATGTATGCTTTAGCTTCTTTTTTACTTATTCCAAGTTGTTCTGATAAACCAAAATCACTTATTCCATAAACAATTCCAAAATTTACTGCTTTAGCAGATGAACGTTGTTCTTTTGTAACTTCATCAATTGGAATACCCAAAACCTTTGATGCAGCTTGTTTATGAACATCTTCATTATGTAAAAAAGCTTGCATCATATTTTCATCTTTTGAAATATGTGCTAAAACTCTTAATTCTACTTGAGAATAATCTGCATCAATATATATATATCCATCTTTTGGTTTAAATACTTTTCTTAATTGTTTTCCAAGCTCTATTCTAGTTGGAATATTTTGTAAATTAGGCTCTGTACTACTTATTCTTCCAGTAGCTGTTATAGTTTGATGAAAAAATGAATGTATTCTATTAGTTTTTTCATTTATATATGGTAATAAACCTTCAACATATGTTGAGTTTAATTTCATTAAACTTCTATATTCCAAAATTTTTTCAATTATTGGATGATAATTTTTTAATTTTTCAAGTATATCTACATCTGTAGAATAACCTGTTTTTGTTTTCTTTATTACAGGTAAGTTTAATTTTTCAAAAAGAATTTTTCCAAGTTGTTGTGTTGAATTTATATTAAAATTTTCCCCAGCTAATTCGTGAATTTCATTAGTTAAAACGTCTAATTTTTCTTTTAATTTTTTTCCTATTTCAACCAATTCATTTTTGTCCACATACATACCATTTAACTGCATTTGGCTTAATACTTCTACTAATGGCATTTCTATATTATTAAACAAATTTATACTATCTATTTCTTTCAATTTTTCTAATGTTATAGAATACAATTTTCCAATACAATATGCTGTTATTATATTATTGTATTTATTTTTATCTTCTATTATTTCTTCTTGTTCTGTATTATTTTGATTCATTATTTCAAATAAATTAATTTGACTATTTTCTTTATTTTCATTTGAATTATTACCTTCTTCATTTTTTAATGTAACATATTCATTAATATCTAATTCTAAATACTCAGAAGCCAAATTATTTATTGTAGGCTTATTTGTTGGATTTAGCACATACCCAGCAATTTCGGCATCATATACAATGTTAGTCATTTTTACTGAATTTTCGCCAAGTAAAACGTAATCCTCACTCATAGAAAATCCATATTTTTTTATTTCATTATTTTCAAATATTTTTTTAAAATTATTTATAAATTTATTTATGTTTTTTACGTTTATATAATATACTAATTTTGTTTCATTGTCAAAAATACTAATTGAAACTACATCTTTTTTTACTATATTTTTACTATTTTTATTAATTTGCTTTCCTATGTAATAAATTAATATTTTTTGTTTTTCTATTAAATTAATTAAATTTTGTATCTCTAAATCATTATCAATATCTATTTCTTTTATTTCAAATAAATTTTCAATATTTTTTACTTCTTGAACTTCATTTAAATTAAATCTATCTATAAATCTATTAAAATTCAATTCTTTAAATATATTTAGAACCTCTACTTTATTCCATTCTTTAACTTTTAAATCTTCCATTTTTTCTTGTACAGGAACTTCAACATTAATAGTACCCAAAATTTTTGAAAGCTCTGCCAATTCTTTATTATTTACAAGATTTTCCTTTAATTTTCCTTTTACATTTGCTGTTCCATTTTCCAAAGATTTATATAAATTATCAATTGTATTATATTCTTTTACTAAATTTAAAGCAGTTTTTTCACCAACACCTGGAACACCTGGAATATTATCTGATGTATCACCTTGAAGACCTTTTACTTCTATTAATTGTTTTGGTTCTATACCATAAATTTCTAAGACCTTATTTCTATCAAAATTATCTACATCTGTTTTACCAGCCTTTGTTCTAGGTATTCTAATTGTAACCTTATCTGTTGCAAGTTGAAATGTATCTCTATCACCTGAAAGAATAGTAACTTCAAGACCTTCTTTTTCACCTATTCTAGCTAATGTTCCTAAAACATCATCTGCTTCATACCCTTCTTTTTCTATTATTGTTATATTCATATAATGTAAAATTTCTTTTATAATGGGCATTTGTTCTGCAAGTTCATTTGGCATACCTTTTCTTGTTGCTTTATAACCTTCATACATTTTATGTCTTGCAGTTGGTGCTTTTAAGTCAAATGCAACAGCTATATGGTCTGGTTCAACTTCTTCTATAACTTTAAAAATAATTGCTAAAAATCCATATACAGCATTAGTATATTTGCCATCTTTTGTCATAAGCATTTTACTTCCCATAATTCCATAAAAAGCTCTGTTCATAATGCTATTTCCATCTATTACTAATAATCTTGACATTTGTTTTCCTCTCCTTTTTTAATCTTATAGTAATATTTTTGTAATTTTTAACTGATTATATCATAAACAAAAGATAATTTCATTATTTATATAAAATTTATTAAAATATAGTCTGCATCTATTCTGAATGTTGCATTTTTGGTAACTACAACTTATCTTTGTGGTTCTTTTTCCAACATTTGTAATTGCTTTTCTATATTATTTAAAAAATTAATTCTTTTATATACTGTATCTGGATGATGTGCTTTCGCGTCAGCATATTGTACTTGTAATCTTTTTTTGGTCATTTCCAATGTATTATCCAAATTATTTACATCTATTATTGTATCATGAGTTTTCACTAAATAAGATACATTTTTTATAAACTCTTCATTATATCCTAATCTAACTAATATCTTTTTTGTCATTTCATAGGAAACTTCTGGATGACCATGAAAATGTCTAACTTCATCATCTTGATATGAAAATGGTTTTCCAATATCATGTAATAAAACCGCCATTTTAATTTCTAAATCATTTGTATTTAAATTGTTTAATGCCTCTAAAGTATGTTGCCAAACATCTAAATGATGATGTGGATGTTTATGTTCAAATCCTATCATATAATTTAATTCTGGTATTACATCTAATAAATATTTAATATTTTCATTAATAGACATTACACTGTTGTCTGTATTAAGAATTTTATTTACTTTTTCTCTTGATAATTTCAAATTATTCACTTCCATGTTATATCCTCCATACACACAAATTATATAATACTTTTTATTTTGTAGATTTATGACTTTGTTTCATCAAATTTTTAACATTATATCTATCTTCCTCACTAAAAATACACCCACAATATTTTTGCATATACAACCCATACTCTCTAGCCTTAGCTTGTCCTTCCCTAAAGCCTACTCTAAAATCTCTATACACAAATTCTAATTCATATTTCTTACATACTTCTTCACATACCTTTTTTAAAGCCTCATGATTTTGATAAGGACTTACAAATAGTGTTGTTGTAATTGCATCATATCCATTTTCTTTAGCATATTTTGCTGTTTGTTCTAGTCTAACTTTATAACAATAATTTACACATCTATTTTGTAAATTGTTAATTACATTTTTGCAAAATTCATCTAATCCATACTCTTCTTGGAAAATAGCCTGTATTCCTATATCTGAAGCATATTGTTTTAAACAATCACGTCTTGCTTTATATTCTTGGTATGGATGAATATTTGGATTATACCAATATAATGTTGGTATAATTCCTTCATTTTTTAAGCTTTCTATACAATATACACTACAAGGTGCACAACATGTGTGCATTAGTAATTTCATTTATTTCACCTCTGATTTTTCTTTTTTTAATTTATTTTATTAAATTTATATATGATAATACTTTTTTGCTTTTTATTTTATACATTATACCTTTTCAATATTAATATTGTCTTCCCCAAACAACCATGGTATCTGCCTTTTTACCACAAACAACACATGTGTCTGAAATATGTTCTTGTTCAAAAGGAATACATCTTGAATGTGCACCTGTTAATTCTTTTATTTTATTTTCACATTCAACATCTCCACACCACATTGTTTTTACATATCCTTGATTATTATTTATATTTTTTTCAAATTCTTCCATAGTAGTTGCTATAGTAGTTCTACTAATATTTCTTTGTTTACACATATTGAACATATTTATTTGAATATCGTTTAATATTTCATTTAATTTTTCATTTATTTCACTTAAACTGATTTCTATTTTTTCATTATTATCTCTTCTTACAACAACACATTTTCCATTTTCAATGTCACGTGGACCAAGTTCAATTCTAACTGGAACACCTCTCATTTCCCAATCATTAAATTTATATCCAGGTGAATATTGTTCTCTTACATCTAACTCCATTCTATATTTTTCATTTAATCTATTAAATAGTTCTGTTGCTGCCTCTTTTACTCCTGGTTTATGCATTGCAACTGGTACTATAACAGCTTGAATAGGAGCTACTTTTGGTGGTAGTTTTAGACCTCTATCATCTCCATGAGCCATGATTAGTGCACCAATTAATCTTGTACTAATTCCCCATGATGTTTGATATGCATATTCTTCTTTTCCTTCTTTGTTTTGGAATTTTACTTCAAATGGTTTTGTAAAATTTTGTCCAAAATAATGTGAAGTTCCTGCTTGTAATGCTCTACCATCATGCATTAAAGTTTCTACTGTATATGTTGCTTCTGCCCCTGCAAATTGTTCCTTTTTAGTTTTTTGTCCTTTTAGAACTGGTATTGCAAGTAATTCTTCTATAACTTTTGCATAAACATCTAACATTTGTAATGTTCTTTCTTCAGCTTCTTGGCTTGTAGCATGAATTGTATGACCTTCTTGCCATAAGAATTCTCTTGAACGCAAAAATGGTCTTGTTTCTTTTTCCCATCTTAAAACATTACACCATTGATTATATACCATTGGTAAATCTCTCCATGATGATAACCATTTTGAGTATAAATTTGAAAACATTGTTTCTGAAGTTGGACGAATACAATATGGGTCTTCTAATTCTTCTCCTCCTGCTTTAGTAACTAATGCAACTTCTGGTGCAAAACCTTCTACATGGTCTTTTTCTTTTTGTAATAAACTTTCTGGAATTAAAACTGGAAAATATACGTTTTTTACACCTGATTTTTTAAATAATTCATCAGTATATTTTTGTATATTTTCCCAAATTGCATAACCATATGGTTTTATTGCTATACAACCTTTTGTACTTGTGTAATCTGCAAGTTCAGCTTTTAATACTATGTCTGTGTACCATTGTGCAAAATTTTCATCTATGTTTGTTATATCTTTTACAAATCCTTTTTGTTCGTTCATATAAAAAATCTCCTTTATTTTTAATTTTACTAATAGTTAATATACCATAATTTGTTTATAAATTCAAGTAATACAGTATCAATTTTAATGGGTGATTCTTTACTTTCCAAAGAATCACCCATTATTAAAAAATTTATTAATTTTCTTGTTTTAATAAAATATTGCCACTTTCATCTGTTCTATAAATTGTAGCATTCAAATTTTTAAATCTTTCCATAGTTTCTTTATGAGGATGACCATAGTCATTTCCCTCACCCACAGATATTACTATAATTTTTGGTTGTATTTGACTTAAAAATTCTTGAGAAGAACTTGTATTTGAACCATGATGACCTGCTTTTAAAATATCTGTTTGTGGCCATTTTCTAGCACTTTCATTATTTTTTTCAGCATCACCTGTAAATAAATAACTTGTTCCATTATATTCCATTCTAACCACAATTGAACATGCATTTAAATCTTTTTTATTATCTTCTATAGACATAATTTCGCATTTTGCATTTCCAACTTTGAATGTATCTCCAACTTTTGGAACTGTAATTTTCAAATTTTTTTCTACAATTGCATCAACAACATCTTCATATGTTTTAGTTGTTGTAGTTGTTTTTGGCATATATATAGTACCTATATCAAAATTTTCTATAACATCATCTAATCCTCCTATATGGTCTTCATGTGGATGTGTTCCTATTAGATAATCTATTTTCTTTATTCCTATTTCTTTTAAATTATTAACTACCAAATCTCCATCTGCATTATTTCCAGCATCAATTAGCATTGTTTTTCCATTATTTACAATTAACATACTGTCTGCTTGACCTACATCAAAATAATATACTCTTAATATATCCTCATTTATGTCGATTTGTGATATACACGAATCTCCAAATTCGGCAGATACATTTTCTAAATTAGCAACATTATTTACTACTTTACTTTGAGCAGTAATGTTATTTAATATATTATCTCCACCTAAAAAAGCAACTATCAACATTACTACTACAGCAATTATGCTACTTATAATTTTACTATTACTCTTACTTTTTTCCATTAATCTTTCCCCCAATTTTTCTTTAGTCATTAAATAAATTTTTTACTTTATTATTTATTCTATTTTCTATTTTTTCTTTTTCATTTTCGTCTAATTCATATTTGTTATTAACAAATTTTAATACATCTCCTTCCACAGCTTGTTTTGGTAATTTATTTTTATTAATATTTAGCATTATTCCAGTTTTTCTATTTTCGCAAACTGCAAAATCACCTTCAAATCTATCAATAACTAATATATTCTCTTTTTCTAATTTATTTTTTATAGAGTTTATAAGGTCTTGTATAAGACTTCTCTTTTCATCTATATTCACATCATTTTCTATATTATTGTGCATAGACAGCCTCCTTTTGTTTACTGCCCCATATATTATGATATAATGATATATTATTTTTATTGGTTTGTCTATATTTCTATTTAATTATTTTTTAGTATTTTTATTGTATCATCTATTGTTGTAGTAATCTGTTCACCTGTTACCATATTCTTTAAAGACAATTTATTTTCTTTAATTTCATCTTCTCCTATTACAATAACATATGGAACATTTAATTTACTTGCATATTTAAATTGATTTTTTATTTTAGCTTTATTAGTATATATTTGTGTATTAATACCTTCATTTCTTAACTTTGTTGCAATCTCTATACTTTTTGAAAAATCATCTATCATTGAAATAATTAAAACCTTTGAAATTGAAGTATTTTCAATTTCAATTATTTTTTTATCTGTTAATTGAAAAAACAATCTTGTTAATCCTATTGAAATTCCTACTCCTGGCAATTTCTTATCTGTATAATACTCTGCTAAATTATCATACCTTCCACCAGAACACACACTTCCTAAGTTTCTATATTCATTTAAAAAAGTTTCATATACTGTTCCTGTATAATAATCTAATCCTCTTGCTATTGTTAAATCTATTTTATAATTTTCTACTGGAACTCCAAATAAATTAATATTTTTTGCAACTTCTTCTAGTTCATTTACCCCTAATTCAAATAATTCATTATTTATTTTTAAATTTCGTAATGATTGAATTGTATATTGTATATCTCCACTAATTGAAATAAAATTCATAATAATTTCTATTTTATTTTCTTCTACACCTAAATCATTAATTTCTTTAATTACATTTTCTTTTCCTATTTTATCAATTTTATCTATAATTCTTAAAATATCTACAGATTTTTCTCTTAATTCAAGTGATTCAAATAATCCATTTAATATTTTTCTATTATTAATACTTATTGTAAAATTATTAAATCCTAATTCTTTAAATGTGGCATATATAATACTTGGTATTTCTGCATCATTTATTAAACTTAATTCATTTTCCCCGATTATGTCTATATCGCATTGATAAAATTCACGAAATCTACCTTTTTGTGCCTTTTCACCTCTATACACTTTTCCAATTTGATATCTTCTAAAAGGGAAGTTAATATGTGCATAATTTTCTGTTACATATTTTGCAAGTGGAACTGTTAAATCAAACCTTAATGATAAATCTGATTCACCTTTATTAAACCTATATATTTGTTTTTCTGTTTCACCACCTGCTTTTGCTAATAAAACTTCTGATGATTCTATTACTGGTGTATCTAATGGTAAAAATCCAAATTTTTCATATGTTTTTTGTATTTTTTCTTTCATTTGATTAAATACTATTTGTTCATTTGGTAATAATTGCATAAAACCTGGCAATGTTCTTGGTGTTACTTTTTCGCTCATATATATTTATCCTCCTATTTGTTAATTTTAAATGTATGTTATTACATTTTTCATTTTTTGTCAATTTACTATGTATTATATCATATTTTTATTTTTGTGTAAACAGTTGTTTGTAATTTTAAGCAAAAAATTATTCTTTAACACTTTTTATTGTAGAATAGGCTGAAAAGTATTAAATATAACGAAAAAACTATTTAAAATTTAACACATATATGTTATACTTCACCTAATTAAAACTAAAAAGGAGGAATCAACATTGAAAAAATTTCTAATTTTACTTATTGCATTAATTATACTTGCACTTATACTAGTACCAACATTATTTAAAACAACAAACACACCAAACACAACTCAAGACGAATTAATAAAAAATGCAACAAACACAGAACAAAACGAAACAATACAAGAACCACAAATTTCCCAAACAGAAAAAATTAATCAACAACGTAAAACATGCTCAGAAATTACAACATCAAGAAACTTACCAGTATTAATGTATCACTTTTTTTATGATGAACAAGCAGGTGAAACAGGTTCAGACAACAACTTTATGGAAATTCACAATTTTGAAAACCAAATCAAATACTTAGCAGAAAACAATTATTATGTACCATCTTGGTCAGAAGTAAAAGACTTTGTAGACGGAAAAATAGGATTACCTGAAAAAAGTGTTGTTATTACTGTTGATGATGGTGATGAATCATTTTTCAGATTAGCAGTACCAGTTTTAGAAAAATATAATTTTTATTCTACATCATTTTTAATAACCTCATGGTACGCAAATTGCATACAACAATACACTTCACCAGTAGTTGATTTTCAATCACATTCACACAACATGCATATTCCTGGTTCAGATGGAAAAGGTGCATTTTTAACATTATCTTATAATGACGCGTGTACTGATTTAAACACTTCACGTTCTATAATTGGCGAAAATTGTAAAGTTTTCTGTTACCCTTTTGGTCATTATAACTCAAATGTAGAAAAAACTTTACAAGATTGTAATTATATTTTGGCATTTACTACAAAATATGGGCGTGTTTCACCTAACTCGAATTGTTATGAACTACCTAGAATACGTATGTCTAAAAGTGATTCATTAAATTCATTTATAAAAAAAGTAGAATAAGTTTAAATTTTCATATTTACTTTCAATAAATAATAATATATACTTACATTATGAATAAGTATTTTTAATAATTTTGTATATACTAATAAACGGAGGAACATATGGAAAAAATAGTAAACAAAAAAATATCTAAAGATATTATTCTTAATTTTGTACCCTATATTTTTTGTTTTTTTATATTTTCATTTTTAGGTTGGGTAATGGAAACTGCATTTTGTTATGGATTATTAGGTCAATACACAAAAAGAGGATTTTTATATTCTCCAATATGCCCTATTTATGGTACTGGAGCACTTATTTTGACTATATATTTAGATAAAACAACTACACATAAAAACTACAGTACTTTAAAAAATTATATTAAATTTTTTATTTTATTTACTATAGTATTCTCATTTTTTGAATATTTAGTAGGCTTTGCCCTTGATGCTCTTTTTTCTGCACGATGGTGGGATTATTCAGATAGTAAATATAATTTAAATGGAAGAATTACATTATTTAATTCTTTTTGTTGGGGAGTAATAACAGTTCTTTTTGTACGCTTTATATATCCTTTAATTAAAAAATTTAATAAAAAAATAATTTCAAAAATTCCTAACAAACTTCAAATTATGCTATCTATAATTTTCTTATGTGGAATTTTAGTTGATTTTATAATGTCTTGTATTAAATACTTAAAATAAAGCACAATGCAAATTGCCTTGTGCTTTATTTTATTTTTTATAACTAATAGCCAATCCATCACCAACTTCTAAAATTTCTGTATCTAAATTAGCATCTTCATTAACTCTAGCAATATATTCCCTTAAGTTTCTTACTGCAGTACGTTGCTTATGTTTATTATAATCACTCATAACATAACCTTTATATAAAACATTATCTGCAATTATTACACCATTATCATTAATCATACGTAATGCCTGCTCTAAGAAAAATGGATATTTTCCTTTTGCTGCATCAATAAACACTACATCATATTTATTATTTAATGTAGGCAAAATTTCTACAGCATCACCTTCATACAAATGAATTATATTGTCAACACCAACATTTTTAAAGTTTAATTTTGCTTCTTGTATTCTTTCTTCATCTCTTTCAATTGTATCAATATATCCATTTTCTGTTAGATATTCTGA
The DNA here is from genome assembly GCA_934149165.1 of uncultured Clostridia bacterium. GTDB lineage: Bacteria > Bacillota > Clostridia > TANB77 > CAG-508 > CAG-492. The sequence continues at coordinate 53,419 of CAKPDY010000005.1, forward strand.
AAAACACATTGCTGAATATCCAACAGCTGCACCTATTTCAAGTATTTTGTTAGGTCTTACTTTTTTTAAAATATTTGCAATTACTTCTAAAGTATCATCCATTATTATAGGAACATTATTTTGTAAAGCTTTTTGTTTAACTTTTTCTAATTCTTCTTTATTTAACATTTTTATAATTTTCCCTCCGTTGCCACTTCATATTTTCTAATTATCCAACACTAACTTTACCATAAACTCCGCCTCCGCCAGCTTGAATATTTATATTACCAGAACATGCATTAGAAATAGTATTTGCAGCCTTTGTGCCAACAACACCTTCAATATCATCTTTTGATAATTTATGTAAAATATTCATTTCAGTATCAAAACTATCTAATAATTTATTTATAGTTTTTGGTCCTAAACCAGGCATAAAAGTTAATGGAATTTGATATATATATGGTGGTCTAAAAGAAGGACTTTTTGTTTCTTTTTTATCTTTTATTACTTCTATTCTATCAAAAACTCCCATTGTAATATTAGAACTATCACAATTTGGACATTGTAATACAGGTGCTACCCCCTCAACTGGTTTTCCGCATTTTTCACAAAATGTTCTATGATATTTTCCAAGTTTTGGGTCTAATCCATAATTTGCTAAAATTCTTCTACCACCTTCATTTTTCAAAGCCATTATTAATTCTTTAAAACTTATGTCTTGTAATAAAATTTTATTATATTCTCTAGCTATTTTAGGTAATGAATGTGCATCAGAATTTGTTATAAATGTTTTTGTTTCTAATTCTGAAATCTCATCGGCTAAAAATGTGTCTGAACTTAAACCTAATTCTATAGCTGGAATTTTACTAAACTTTTCTTTAAATATTTTTGATAACCTATCTGTACAATTTCCATAAAAACTTTTATGTGGTGTAAATACATGTGCTGGAATTAATACACCATTATATTTTTCAACAATATCAACTAATTCATATGCTGATATATTAGCTCTTTGTGAACTTAATGTAATATTTTTTATATGTGTACTCATTTCTTTTGAAAAAGCTTTTATATCTTTTAAACTTGGAAAATAGCAAAGATTATGTGCACTTCCAGTTTTTCCTTCATCATTTATTTCAGATGTTTCTATTTCACTTCCTAAAATTATACAAACCTTATCTTTATAAATAATTCCTCCATCAGCTATTTCATATGCTTCACCTGTTTCCAAAAAATTTTCTATATCTTCTATTACATATGGTGATGCACAGTCTATTATTCCTACAACACTAATTCCTTTTCTATCAACACATTCTTTTGCTATGTTAGCAAAATTTAAAGACCTTGCTGCTGTTATTTTTATTGGTTTTCCGTTTTCAGACCTTCCTATATGTACATGTAAATCTGCAAAAATTTCGTTCATTTATATTTCTCCTTTATCTTATATTTTTTGTTAAATTTATTAAATATCATTAATAATCATATTTTTTGTAAAATCTAAATTAGCCATAGAATCCCCCCTATAGCCCAAAGTATATACATTTGTAGCAAAAATATCAATATCAAGCATTCTTTTGTAAGTTTTATTTGTATTATTATCTAAAAATCTTTTAACAGATGTTATAACCTCCATTTTAGGATTATTTTGGGCTATTCCAGATAATAGTAATTTTCCTTTTTTATTAAATCCTAAAACTCTTGCATATGGAACCACCTTTTTAGCTAATTGAACATCTTTTTTCGTAATTCCAAGTAATGCAAATATTAATATTCTTTGAATTCTAGTTTGAGTATACCTTTTTGTTTTTACAATATTAATAAAATCATATATATTATTGCAAAAGTTTGCTGCATTTTTTATTGTATTTTCTAACCCTTCAGTAACATCTGGTAAATCAGCAATTTGTGGTATTGTCATTTTTCTTAACACATAAAAAATTTCTTTTTCAAATTTTTGAATATCAAAAATAACATTTCCAATTTCAAACTCTTTTCTTACAGTTTCATAACATTCACATGGCATAACTTTTCTTAACCCTTGAAAATCTTTATTCATAAGCATTTTTCTAATTGCAGTTGCACTTGCAAAATCATCTACAATTTTATTATCATTATAATAAACTTTTTCTCTTTTTATTGAAACAGGTGATATTGTACTTTTATTTATTTTCAAAGCTTTTAAATATTCTACACCTAAAATATTATTTGGATTATTCAATATATTTTTATATCTAATATCATCATTAAAAAATCTAATTAAAGCATTTTCTCTTGCTTTTGGAAAAGAAGCACCCATTTTTAGTTCTTCTTTTAAAAATGATACATATTCTTTCGGTTCATCAGTTATTATTGATGCAATATTATTTAAAGCTGCAAAATCTGATGTTTCTGTTCCAAATGAAATAGTATCTACTACCTTTAAATTTTCTAGCAATCTTACAGCACCGTGAAGCAAAATTTTCAGCACTTGCAACACTATACACTGTAGGTAATTCTAATACTAAATCAACTCCATTTTGTAAAGCCATTTTAGCCTTTGTCCATTTATCAACTATAGATGTATTCCCTCTTTGAACAAAATTACCACTCATTATACATATTGTATATTGTGCTCCTGTTAATTCTTTTGTTTTTTGTATATGATATAAATGGCCATTATGAAATGGGTTATATTCTGCTATTATTCCTAATACTTCACTCATTTTATGTTATTTTTCACCTTCATTCTTTTTTATAAATCTTGCATATATAAGACTTTACTGTTATAATATCATAAACAAAATAAACAAACAATAGAAAGGGTAAAAAAAATGGAAGAAGTTACAATTTATACAGATGGTGCATGTTCTGGTAATCCTGGACCTGGTGGTTGGGGAACAATTTTAATGTATAAAAATAATAAAAAAGAAATATCTGGTGGTTGCAAAAATACAACAAACAACATAATGGAAATAACTGCTGTTATTGAAGGATTAAAACTTTTAAAATTTCCATGCACAGTTAATCTTTATAGTGATAGTGCTTATGTAATAAACTGTTTTAATCAAGGTTGGATTTATAACTGGATAAAAAAGGGTTGGAAAACTTCTAATAATGAACCTGTTAAGAATAGAGAATTATGGGAGGAATTATATAATTTAACTAAAATTCACAAAGTTAATTTTATAAAGGTTAAAGGACATAGTGATAATGAATTTAATAATAGATGTGATGAATTAGCTAGAAATGCTATAAAAAATTATAATTAAAAAATTTTTAAACATACAAAAATGAGATTTGAGTTTAAATTATAACTCAAATCTCATTTTTTATAATTAATTTTTATTCCATTTCAAAAAATGATTTAAGTATTCCTTTTTTTAATAATTCTTCAAATATATTTGACAAAATTAACAAAATAATTGGACCTATCATTAAACCTAAAACACCTGCTAATCTAAATCCTGTATACATTCCAATTAATGTAAAAATTGGATGCATTCCCATTTGTTTACTAACCATTTTAGGTTCTATAAATTGTTTTAAAATTGCCCAAACTCCCCATATTGATGCAACAACTATAGCAAGTGGTATATTTCCTATAAAAGCCAAATATACTGCCCATGGTATCATTACAGTACCTGCTCCAAATAGTGGTAATAAATCTACAAATCCAATAATAGTAGCCATTAAAATTGGATATTTTATATCTAGTCCTACTAAATCAGTTATTATTAAACCTACAAGAACTAATATAAAACATATAAATGATAATTTTGCTTCTGCTTTTATATAATTCCATGTTACTTTGCACATTTCATTATAAATTTCTTTAACTTTTTCCACCCATTTTTTTGGAACTTGATTTTTTATTTGATTAGTTACATATTTTCTGTCTAAACATGTAAAAATTATAGCTAAAATAGTAATAACTACATATGTAATTATTGTTGGAATTGATGTAGCTTTTGTAATCATATATTTTCCAATATTTATTGCACCATTTTTTAAAGCTTCTATTATTCCACCAGTAGATTCTTTTGCCAAATCTACCATTTGATGTGGTATTATTGTTCTTCCTTCTTGCACTTCATTTAAAAAGTCCATAGAATAATTATATAATCCAACAAAGTAATCATTTGAATTTTCAATTAAATTTTTACACTCTGAAATTAATTTTGTTATACCTAATGTTAATAAAGTTCCAATTATAGAAAACACCAACACTAATGATATAATACAGGCCATTTTTCTTTTCATTTTACACTTTTGCATAAAAAAGTTCACTATTGGTTCAATAGACATTGATACTAATATGGCTATTATAAATGGTAAATAAAACATTGCTAATTTATATGCTAAAAATAATGCTACTATACAAAAAATTACTACTAATAATTTAATACCTATTTTTTTATAATACTTATTTTTTTCCATTATTTTCTCCTTTTTTATCTTATTTTATCTGAACTATTAATATCTATATTATTTTGCATATTTATTGCACTTGTTTCTGCTATATATGAATTTTTGTTAACATTTTTACCTGTTTCTTTTAAATTTTGTTTAAAAGCATTAATTTTATTTATTAAATTGTTGTTTTTATCTAAACTTATTGAACTGTATATTTTCTGTTGTTTATGTGACCTTTGTGTTTCTATAAATTTTTCTATTCCTTGAATAATTGTATTTTTAGGTTTTTGTATTACTTTTCTTCTTTTATTATCAAATATTACTAATTCATTAGAAATTCTATCAGCTCTTGCCATTTTCTTCATATTTTTATTTTCTATTTCTGTAAATTTACCAGTTTTTAAATTTCTATTTAACTCATATTTAATTTTAAAAGGTTTGTAAATACTATTTCCATCAAGTACTTCTCTTATATACATTTTAGCATAATCCATTTTTCCTTCTTTTAAGAAAATACGAATAATATCTGGATTTAACTTATATATTTTTTCTTCATCAACTTTTAATTCTTTAAAAACATTAATACCATAATTTTGCCTTTTCAACTCATTTAAAATTACTTGCCTTTTATAAGCTAAGTTTGTAATATTTTTTATATTATAATTTATTGTTTTAGTTTTTCTTCCATGTTCATAATATGATATTTCATATTTTCCTTTATTTGAATTATATTTTATTAACATTTTTAATCCATCATTTTTTATGTTACTTCTTTTTGTTTGTAATTTTAAATTTTTTAGTGATAATTTTGAATATGCTTCTGTTATTTTTTTATTTACATATGGATCTGTATAATAATTGTTTTTATCACAGTATTTTTTATATTTTTGTTTTACCTCTCCTATTGTTTTTATTAATTCTTCTATATTTTTATTTTTAGTATTTTCATTAAGCTCTACTAATTTTTTTAGATAATAGCTTGTTTGTAAACTGCTTATTGTGTTTATTTTTATATTAAAACTTTTTTCTATTTTTTCCTTTGTTTTATTTAATTCTTTTTCATATGATGATTGTTCTTCCATAACTTTATACATCCCCCTATCTTTATAATTATAACATTTATTTATTTTCATTACAATCATTTTTTTATTTTTTCCTGATTTTTTATTACTGTTTAATACTTTTTATTATAAAGTAGACTAAAAAGCTAAGAAACATTTTGCAAACCTTAGCATATAATACTTATACTAGGAGGTACTAAAAATTATGTGTGGAATAACAGGATTTATAAACTTAACCAAAGATATTTCAAATATGAAAGACACTATAAAAATAATGAATGAAACAATAAAAAGACGTGGTCCAAATGAAGATGGATACTATTATGAAAGGCATGCAATTTTAGGGCATAAAAGACTAATTGTAATAGACCCAAATGGTGGAAAACAACCTATGACATTTATGCATAATAACTGTACATATACAATAGTTTATAATGGTCAATTATACAACACAAATGAATTAAGAGATGAATTAATTGAAAATGGTTTTACCTTTAATAGTTATTCAGATACAGAAGTATTATTAAAAGGATTTATATGCTGGGGATATGATATTGTAAAAAAATTAAATGGAATATACGGTTTTTCAATATGGAATAGCACAAAACAGGAACTATATTTTGCACGTGACCATTTTGGTGTAAAACCATTCTTCTACACTCTTCAAAATAATAATTTTGTATTTTCTTCTGAAATCAAGTCAATTCTTGCATTTCCAGAAGTTGAAGCCAAATTAGATGAACAAGGAATTTCAGAATTATTTGGATTAGGTCCTGCCCATACACCTGGAGTTGTAGCATTTAAAAACATTTTTGAATTAAAACCTGGCCATTTTGGTGTATATAATTCAAGTGGAATTCATACAAAAAAATATTGGTCACTTGTAAGTAAACCTCATAATGATAATTTAAGAACAACTTGTGAAAAAGCAAAATTTTTATTAGAAGATTCCATAAAAAGGCAACTAATTTCAGATGTTCCTTTATGTACATTTTTATCTGGTGGATTAGATTCTAGTATTATAACTTTATATGCTGCAAATTATTATAAGGATAAAAATTTAGGGCCTTTAACAACTTATTCTGTAGATTATAAGGATAATGATAAAAATTTTGTTAAAACTGATTTTCAACCAAATTCAGATAATTATTATATAGATATTATGAAGAAAAAACTTAATACAAACCATAATGTTATTATGTTAGACACACCTGAACTTGCAAAATGCTTAGAAGATGCTATGATTGCAAGAGATTTACCTGGAATGGCTGATGTTGATTCTTCATTACTTCTATTTTGTGAAAAAGTAAAACCTAATGCAACCGTATCTTTAACAGGAGAATGTTCAGATGAAATTTTTGGTGGATATCCATGGTTTTTCAGAGAAGATGCTTTAAATAGTGAAACATTTCCTTGGTCTATTGCATTAGATGAAAGACAACAACTATTAAATCCAATTATTAGCTCTAAAATTAATTTAAAGAAATATATAGATTACAGATATTTTGAAAGCTTAAATGAAGTAGAAATTCTTGATGAAGATTCAATGGAAACAGCCCAAAAAAGAAAAATTTCACATTTAACCTTAAATTGGTTTATGCAAACTTTACTTGATCGTTCAGACAGAATGGCTATGTATAATGGTTTTGAAATTCGTGTTCCATTTTGCGACTATCGTTTAGCTGAATATGTATGGAATATTCCGTGGGAAATGAAAGCACTACATGGACGTGAAAAAGGATTGTTACGTTATATTATGAAAGATTTGCTACCAGAAGAAATTGTAGAAAGAAAGAAAAGTCCATATCCTAAAACATGGAATCCTACCTATTTAGCAACTGTAAAGCAAATGCTTACTAAAATTATGTCAAATAAAAATGCTCCTATTAATGATTTATTAAATAGAGAATATATTTTAGAAATTTTAGAAACAAATGGCAAAGCATTTACTAGACCTTGGTTTGGTCAACTTATGACTGGTCCTCAGCTTATGGCTTACTTGTGCCAAGTTAATATGTGGCTTGAAAAGTATCAACCTAAAATTGAAATTTAATAATTACAATTTATAATTTTCAACCAATTTAATGAAAAAGCAGAAAAATTAGAAAATAATTCTAATTTTTCTGTTTTTCATTTAAAAATTTATTTTGAAAATATTGCTCCAGCAGCTCCAAAAATTCCTGCAGAAGCTAGTCCCATAATTATACCTGCAAGTACAACCCCTGCCATAACAGCTATTGTACTTTTCTTAAAATCCATATCTAAAAAACTAGCTGCTAATGTTCCTGTCCATGCACCTGTTCCTGGCAATGGAATTCCTACAAATATAAATAATGCAAAATATAATCCACGCCCTGCTTTTTCTTGTAATTTTTTTCCACCTTTTTCACCTTTTTCTATACAAAATGTGAAAAATTTTCCTATGTATTTTTTATCTTTCCCCCACATTAATACTTTTCTCGCAAAAAAGTATATAATTGGTACTGGTAACATATTACCAATTATACATGTTATGTATAATGGTATAATCGGTAATGGATCTCCCATTACTTGACTTAATCCTATTGGAACTGCTCCTCTTAACTCTATTAGTGGTACCATTGAAACTATAAATACTAATAAATATTTTAACATGTTTTTTACACTCCTTATAATTAAATTCGGATTTATTTTACTATAATTTTTATTAAAAGTCTACTTTTTTATTAAATAAAAATAACAGTTTAACATTTTTATATTACATCTAGGTTACGTAATACTTGGAAGTTTGACATGATAATTGCAAAAATTAAATCATAATAAAAAAACATGAAAAGTATATATAAGCATTATATACTCTTCATGCTACTCAAAATAATTTTTTTAATATGTTATTAAACTATCCTCTGCCACATCCACAGCCGCAATTTGTAAATAATAATAAGAATACAATTATAAAAAACAATATTTCACTATTGCATCCATCTCCACCAAATAAACCACCTAAAATTCCATTGTTTCCACAACCACAGTTATTTCCACATCCGCATCCACAGTTTCTTCCTTCTTCTGGCATTTTTCATTACCTCCTTTTTTATTTTATATAATATAGTATGCAAAATTCAAAAAATATGTTACAATTTAATTTATAATTAAAATTACATATTATTTTAAAATAAAAAGTTTATATATATTTCAAAAAGAAAGGGAAAAACATGAAAAAAAATATAGAATTACTATCTCCTGCTCGGAGATTTTGAATGCTTAAAATCAGCCGTACAAAGTGGTGCAAACTGTGTTTATTTTGGTAGCAATTTATTCAATGCCAGAGCTTCAGCAAATAATTTTAATGATGATGAACTAAAAAAAGCTATTGAATATGCAAAAATTAGAAATGTAAAAACAAACTTAACATTAAATATTTTAATAAAAAACAATGAATTTACAGAAGCCATACACATTGCCCAAAAAGCTTACGAATATGGAATTGACGCAATTATTGTTCAAGATTTAGGATTAGCCAAAAAACTAATTGAATTATTTCCAGACTTACCTATCCATGCAAGTACTCAAATGACTATTCATAATTTAGATGGTGTTTTGGAAGCACAAAATTTAGGATTTAAACGTGTTGTACTTTCCAGAGAATTAACACTAAATGAAATTAAACATATTTGTGACAATTCAAGCATTGAAATTGAAGTATTTATTCATGGTGCTTTATGTATTTGTTATTCAGGTCAATGTCTGTTATCTAGTATGATTGGAAGCCGTTCTCGGAAATCGCGGTAAATGCGCTCAACCTTGTAGATTGCCTTATCAATTAATTAAAAACTCTGAAACTATAGATAAGGGGCACCTTCTAAGTCCTAAAGATTTATGCTCACTTGAATTACTTCCTACTCTTGTTAATCTTGGAATTACCTGTTTTAAAATTGAAGGAAGATTAAAAAATCCAGAATATGTTTCAACTGTAACTAGAATTTATAGAAAATATATTGATTTAGCTTTATCTGATAAACCTTATATAATTGACGAAAAAGACAAAAAAGATTTATTACAAGTATTCAATCGTGGTGGATTTTCTAATGGATATTTAGATGATAAACCTAATCAAAATTTTATATGTAAAGATAAACCTAATAATGCTGGAATTCTAATTGGAAAAGTCTATAATTTCAACCAAAATAAAGGATATGTTACATTGAAATTAGAAGACAATATTTCTATTGGAGATACTGTTAGTCTTGAAAAAGAAAAAGGTTCTTATACTATTTCTGAATTAATGATTAATAATAAAAATGTGTCTTTGGCTAAAAAAGGTGATATTGTTAAAATTGGTAGAATTAAGGGACATATTTCTGTTAATGACAAAATTTTCAAAATGCGTTCTAAAGAATTATGTAATTCAGCTAATGAATATGTAAATAATGAAAATATTAAAACAAAAATTAATTGTAAAATTACTGTTCACAAAAACGAACCTGTTAGTATGCAGATTTATACTGATTGTATTAAATCAAATAATATATATGATAATATTAATTTTACACTAATATCAGATTTAATACCTGTTGATTCAATCAACTCTCCTATTACTATTGAAAGAATTGTTGAACAAATTAATAAACTTGGTGGTACACCATTTGAATTCGGGAAAATCGATGTTGATTTAGATAAAAATTTATATATACCTAGTATTAGTAAATTAAATCAGTTACGTAGAGATTGTATTTCTAAACTAGAGGAAATTTTGCTAGAAAAAATTCATAGAAAAAGCAATATAAATTTTAAAAATACCAATATTCCATATACTTCGGAAAATATAGTTGAAAAAGCACATAAAGAAATTGCAGTTTTACTAAACACATTAAATTTAAATGAAGATTATTCTAAATTAAAAAATATAAATAAAATTTATGTACCTTTAAAATATTTCTTTATTCAAGAATTTTCAAACATAATTAATACAATAACACATACATATAATTGCTATATTTATATGCCATGTATTTTAAAAGACAATATTCTAAAAAATATATGTGAAAAATTGCCACAAATACTTTCTAGTTATTCTATAAAAGGTTTTGTAGTATCAAATATTTCACAAATACATTTATTAGAAAATTATATGAAAAATTATGAATTTATTAGTAATTACAATATGAATGTATACAATAATTACACAATTGAAGAATTAACTAAACTTGGAATTTCATGTGTTACTTTATCACCTGAATTAGATAAATTGACTTTAAATTCCTTATATGCAAATATTGCAACAGAAGCTATTATATATGGTAACTTACCTGTTATGACTACCAATTATTGCTTGCTTTCAAAAAGTAATTTTTGTTTAGAAAAATGTAAAAGCAATTGTGGAAATTCTAAATACACATATTCCTTAAAAGACCGAATGAATATGAATTTTAGAATTTTACCTGATTATTTTTCTAAAACAACTACTATTTTTAATAGTAAAAAAACAAGTGTTAGTATTAATGAAGTAAATGTTAACTTTGCTAGACTAGATTTTATTGATGAAAGTATTAATGAAATTTGTGAAATTATAAATTCTTTTAAAAATGGTTCTATTATAGAAGGTAAAGATTTTACAAATGGTAATTTTAATAGGATTGTTTAAAAATTTTTTTAAAAAACAAGGGTATAAAAAACTTAAAATTTTCTATACCCTTGTTTTTTTATTTTAAAATTTTATTAAGTAATAACTACATTTAGACTTGTATTTTTATTAATTTCTAGCAACTTTTTTCCAGACACTACTAAATATTAACACACCAATATATACCATAACAATACTTGCACCTGTTGGTAAATTTAGTAATGATGATATAATTAGTCCAAATAAAAAACATAAAATTGAAATAGCAACAGACATTATAGCCATTCCTTTAAATGAATAAGTTAATTTCCTTGCTATTATTGCTGGAAATACTATTAAACTAGAAATAAGTAATGTTCCCATCATTCTCATTCCTATTACAACAACTATTGCTGTAAAAAAAGCTATTAAAAATTGATAAAATGTTACATTAATTCCGCAAACTTTTGCATATTTTTCATCATATGTAATCATAAATAATCTATTATAAAAGAACATATATGTTACAACCAATATTATAGATAATAAAACACTAACAATTACATCTTTTGTTGTCATTGTTAATATACTTCCAAACATATAATTATATACATCTATATTAAATCCTTTTGTTAATGATGTAATTATAACACCAAATGCCAATGCACCTGTTGAAACAAGTGCTATTGTAATATCACCTGCTTCACCTTTTTTTTGGCTTATTACCAATATTATAAATGATGCTATTATTACAATTGGTATTGCAACATACACTTCTGGTAAATTAAGAACTAATGCTAATGATAATGATGCAAAACCAACTTCCCCAAGACCATGACCTATCATTGAATATTTTTTTAATACCAATATAACACCTATTAATGCTGCACAAAATGAAATAGCTATGCCACATATTAATGCTCTTTGCATAAATGGGTATTGTAATAAATTTATTAAAAACTCCATTTTTCTAAAATCCTTTCCATTCTTTAATATTTCCATCAAACTTTATAGTTGTAGCCATACAAATAACACGAACTCCCATATTTCTTATTTCTTCTAAATCATGTGTTGCCATTATAATTGTTAATCCTTGTTCTTTATTTAATTTATTCAAAATATCATATAACTCTTTAGTTATATGAATATCTAGTCCACTACATGGTTCATCTAAAATAAGTAATTCTGGTTTTCTAATTAATGCTCTAGCAAGCATTATTCGTTGTCTTTGACCACCTGAAAGTTCTCCTATTCGTTTATTTATTATATTCTTTATGTTTAATAATTTACACACTTCGTCAAATTTTTTGTAATCATCTTTTTTATAAAATGGTAATACTTTATGTTTTTGCACTCCTGTCATTATTATTTCTTTAGCAGTTGCTGGAAAATCTAAATCTGTCATATTATTTTGTGCTAAATATGAGATTTTTTCTGGTTTTATATTTTTTATAATTTCACCTGAATCTTTTTTATTTATTCCTACTATTGTTTTTATTAAAGTACTTTTTCCTGAGCCATTTTCTCCAACTAAACATATATATTCATGTGGTTTTACATTAAAATTTATATTTCTTATTGCTGTATGTCCATTATATGAAGTTGAAACATTTTTTACTTCTAAAATATTCATAACTTTATCTGCATAATTTGTATAATTATAATTTTTATTATACAAATTTCCCCCTTCTTTTTTATTATTTTTGATTTAAGGCTTCTTTTAAATTTTCTAAATTTTGCCTCATTATACTAATATAGCTTGCTCCATTTTCTAACTCATTTTTTGAAACATTATGCACAGTATTAAACACAAGCATTTTAGCACCTGTTGCTTCTGAAATAGTTTTAGCAATATTTCCAGTAGAATATTCTTTGTAAAAAATCACAGGAATTTTGTTTTTATTAATATATTCTATTACCTCTTTTACTTGTGTAGTGCTTGGTTCAGCATTTTCACCACATGTTTGATATGCACTTATAAAATCCAAACCATATCTTTCTATAAAATATGCATATGCAAAAGCACCACCAAATGCAATTTTTTTATTTTGTGAATTATTTACTGTTTCTTCAAATTCTGAATCTAATTTAGTTATTTGTTTTATATATTCATCTGCATTTTTCTTATAATACTGTGCATTTATAGGATCTATATTACATAACTGATTTTCTATACTTTTCACCATTTCAATTGCATATAATGGATTTAGCCATATATGTGGATCATATGTATGTGTATGATTATCTGTATATGTATGATTATGTGTATGTTCATTATCATTTGTATGTGTATTATCATTTGAATTATGTTTTTCTTCAAATTCCTCTTCATTAATTAACTTAACTGTTTTTGATAAATCTAGTACATTAATATTATTCTTCATTCCAGATATTAAATTATCTGCCCAAGGTTCCATTTCACTACCTGTATATATAAACAAGTTTGAATTATTTATATTAACCATATCTTGTGGAGTTGGCTCATATGTATGACTTTCAGTACCTGGTGGCAATAATAATGTAACATTAACTTTATCACCACCTATTTTTTTTGCAAAATCATACTGCGGAAATAATGTTGCAATTATTTCTACTTTTTCACTTTCTTTTTTATCTAAGTTTTTAACTTTTATAATAATAAATGTTGTTAATGAAAATATAATAATCAACACTATTAAAAATACTATATTTTTCTTCATTTTCTTATCATCCCCTATACATTATTTTTGCTTACATCTATCACATATACCATATAAAACTGTTTTTCTATTATTTAACTGAAACTTATGTTCTTTTTGCAAATGTTTTTGAATTTCTTTAATTTCATCACATTCTAAATGTATTATTTTATTGCATTTCTCGCATTTTAAATGATAATGTTCTTCACAATGCTTTTCTTCTACATATTGAAAACAACTACAATTTCTATCTTCTAAGTTATATTTTTTTATTATATTTTGTTTAACTAATTCATTCAAATATCTATATACTGTAGCTTTTCCTATATTATCTTCCATACTTTTAAAGTGTTTTAAAATTTCTTCTGCAGTTACATTTGAATCTTTATTTTCCTTTAAATATGCTAATATTTTTTCTCTTTGTTTTGTGTTATATTTATTTTTCAAAAAATCACCTCTTTGTGTTTTTGCAAATTGAAACTGAGTTTCATTTTATCATTTTTTTTCACTTTAGTCAATATATATTTTATATAATTTTATATAATAAATTATATTTCAATACTTTTTATTGTAGAGTATTCTGAAATCAAAAGTATTAAACTACAAAAAAAGAAGTATTACATAAAATGTTATACTTCTAATAACAGTTTTTTAAAATAGGAAAACTAAAACATCCCTATTTCCTATTTCTTAAAGTTTTAAAATATCATTATAAGTAACAAAAATAGATAATGTTATTAACAATAAAAAACCAACAGATTGTAATGCAGCTTCAAATTTTTCATTAAATGGTTTTTTTCGTATTCCTTCAATAATAAGTAAAACCACCTTTCCCCCATCAAGTGGTGGAAATGGTAAAAGATTTGTAACACCTAATGATAAAGAAATTAAGGATAATATATAAATAAAATCTGCAAAACCATTTGTTTGTGATATTACACTAGAAATTCCTACTGGTCCCATCATTTGGTCTACTGTTACATTTCCAGTAAATAATTGCTTTATGCCATTAAACATACTTTGTATAAAATACCCAACATTATAAAATGCGTTTTTTGCACCTACAAAATATGTAGATAAACACCAAAATGATACAATTGCAAAAATTATATTTACAAATCCTCCTGCCATTACAATTGCAATTCTTTTTAAAACTGATGCTTCACTAAATGACCCCTCTTTAGTAGAACGTTGTTCTTCACCCTCCATACTAACAAATCCACCTAATGGAATAAGTCTTAAAGCATATTTTGTAATTTTTCCTTGTTTACTCCATATTGTTGGACCAAAGCCTATTGCAAATTCATTTACTCTTACTTTACAAAGTTTTGCAACAAAAAAGTGTCCACTTTCATGTATTAGAACTAAAAATCCTAATAGAAATATTATTTTTATAGCACTTATTATAAATCCCAAAATGATTACCTCCATTTTTATTATATAAGCATTAATAAAAAATATGCAAAAGGAGCAATAAATATTATACTATCTATTCTATCTAACATTCCGCCATGACCTGGAAGTAAATTACTAAAATCTTTTATTCCAACATATCTTTTTATAGCAGAAGCTGAAAAATCTCCTATTTGACCAATTATACTTAAAATAATTCCTATAATACTTATACTAATATAGTTTATATTCATATTAAAATATGTATTTAAAACAATAGTATATGGAATTATAAAAATTAATGCACCTAAGGTTCCTCCTATACATCCTTCTATAGATTTATTTGGACTAATTGGACTAAATTTATGTTTTCCAAATTTTTTTCCTACTAAATATGCCATTGTATCGGTTCCCCAAGCTGCAAACATTATATACCATACTAACAATTTACCATTTTCTCCTCCCATTAATACTGGAATAAATAGCAAAAATATTGTTATATAGCATATTCCTAAAAATGTTACAGCAATGTCTACTATGTTAATTTTCATATTTGATATTATAACATGTAAAAATAATATTAATATTGTTGATGGAATCAATGCTCCAATTATGTATACTAAATGTTTGGTTGGTATTATATGTATAAACCCCATTAAAGCACAAGCAAAATAACCTATCCATAATATTGGTTTTGTTTTTAATTTTAATGCATTATTATATTCATGTAAACTTAAAGCTGAAATCATTGCAAATAAAATATCTATAACATATTTATTTCCAAATATAAGTACACATGCAACTATAGGAAAGCCAATTAATCCTGTTAGAACACGTTTTATATTCATTTATTTTCCTCCAAACTTTCTATTTCTTTTGTTAAATGTATGTATTGCTTCCATTAAATCTTTTTCACCAAAATCTGGCCAATACACATCTGTAAAATAAAATTCTGAATATACTAATTGCCACGGTAAAAAATTACTTGTTCTTATTTCACCACTTGTTCTTATTAATAAATCTGGATCAGGTTGATTTTCTGTATATAAATTTTCACTTATTATTTTTTCATTTATATCTTCAACTGTTATTTCCTTATTTTGTATTTTAAGTGCTATTTTTTTTACAGCATTTGTTATTTCATCTCTACCACCATAGTTTAAAGCAACATTTACTATCAATCCTGTGTTATTTTTTGTTTTTTCAATTGCATCATTTATACTTTTTTTCAAACCATTATCTAATCTTTGTATATCTCCTAGAACTTTTATTTTAATATTTTCTTTATTAGCATTTTTGGCAAACTTTTTTAAATAATTTTTTAGAAGTAACATTAAAGCAGAAACTTCACTTTCACTTCTTTTCCAATTTTCTGTTGAAAATGCATATACTGTTAAAATCTTAACTCCTATTTTATTACAAAATCTTGCAATTTTTTCTAAGTTATCAGCACCAGCTTTATGACCTTCAGACACTTCTTTTCCCATTTTTCTAGCCCAACGTCTATTTCCATCCATAATAATTGCTATATGCTGTGGTATATTTGCTATATTTTCCATAAGTCTCTCCTTTATTTATTTCTATTTGCTATATATAAAGCCAGATTTTTTAGAAATTCATTATTTTCATATTCTTCTATAATTTCTATTGCTTCTCTTATTAAATTATTAAGCATTTTTTTTGATGTTTCTAAACCGTATTTAGTTACATATGTGCATTTTCCTTTTTCTCTATCATTTCCAACAGGTTTTCCTAATTCTTTTTCATCACCTATTTCTGATAAAATATCATCTTTAATTTGAAAAGCTAATCCTATTTTTTGTGCATATTTGGTTAATTTGTTAATATTTTCTTGACTACTATTTGCCAGTATTGCACCTATTCTTACAGATGCTTTTATTAATGCACCTGTTTTATTTTCATGCATATATTCTAAATACTGACTAGATATTTGTTTTCCTTCATATTCGGTATCAACATATTCTCCTGCTATCATTCTATCTATCCCATTTGAAAATTCTTTAAAAGCTTGTAATTTGCAAATACTATCTTCTTTAGTAGTTATAATGTCATTTATAATAATATTATATGCATTGTTTAATAAACTATCACCAGCAAGAATTGCTGTTGCTTCATTAAATTTTTTATGATTTGTTAATTTTCCTCTTCTATAATCATCATTATCTATACCTGGTAAATCATCATGTATTAAAGAAAATGTATGTACCATTTCCATTGCAATAGCATATGGATATGTTTTTTCAATATCTTTTTTAAATAATTCATATGTAGAAATTATTAAAATCGGTCTTAACCTTTTTCCTCCTGCTAACAAACTATATTCCACTGAAGAGTTTAAAATTTTTTCAGGGCAATCATCTACTTTTATATACTTTTTTAACTCATTATTTATTAAGTCTGATTTTTGTTTTAGAGTTTCCTTAAAATCCATTTTTATGTACCCCCAATTATAATATTTACTTTTGCTTAAATTCAAACCTAAATTAATACATTATTTTATTGCTCTAAAATTTTGCATTATATAAAAATTATATACTCATTACTTCTTTTTCTTTATTAGCTAATATAACATCAACTTCTTCTACAAATTTATCTGTAATTTTTTGAACTTCTTCTTCTGCTAATTTTAATTCATCTTCTGTAATTTCAGAATCTTTTTGCATTTTTCTAAAATTATCTATAGAATCTCTTCTTGTGGCTCTTACAGCTATTTTAGCTTCTTCTGCCATTTTTCTTATTTCTTTTACTATTTCTTTTCTTCTTTCTTCATTTAATTCTGGAAATGATAATCTTATTACTTTTCCATCATTATTAGGGTTTATTCCTATATCTGATTTTAAAATTTCTTTTTCAATTTCCTTTAATACACTTGTATCCCATGGTTGAATAACAATTAATCTTGCTTCTGGAACTGAAATTCCAGCAACTTGACTAATTGGAGTTTGAACACCATAATAATCTATTTTTATTTTATTTAATATTGCTGGGTTTGCACGACCGGCTCTAACTTCTGCTAAATTTTCTGAATATACATTTATTGTTTTTTGCATTTTTTCTTTAATTTCATTATAATCCATAATTGTTCACTTTATAGTTATTTTTTATAACTATAACTCCTTTCTTATATTTTATTTTTATTATAAATTTATAGACTAATTTTTAATAAATTATTTTACTATTGTTCCAATTTTTTCACCTTTAACAGCTTTTAACATATTTCCTTTTTCACTCATAGCAAATACTATTAATGGAATATTATTGTCTTTACATAATGTTGTTGCTGTTAAATCCATTACTTTTAAATCTTTATTTAAAATATCTAAATATGTAATTTCATCATATTTTACTGCATTTGGATCAACCTTTGGATCTGCTGAATATACACCATCTATTGTTTTTGCTACTAATATTACTTCTGCATCTATTTCTGCTGCTCTTAATGCTGCACATGTATCTGTTGTAAAAAATGGATTTCCTGTTCCAGCAGCAAATATTACAATTCTACCTTTTTCTAAATGTTTTGTTGCTTTTCTTTTTATATATGGTTCTGCAATTTCTCTCATTTCTATTGCTGTTTGAACTCTTGTAAACATTCCTTTTGCTTCTAAGGCATCTTGTAATGCTAATGCATTTATTGTTGTTGCAAGCATTCCCATATAATCTGATGTTGTTTTTTCCATATTATGCCCATATTTACCTCTCCAGAAATTTCCACCACCTACAACTATTGCAATTTCAACTCCTAAGCCTTTTAATTCTTTAACTTGCTCTGTTATATCGTCTAATACTTCTGGTGATATTCCTGTTTTTTGTTCTCCTGCTAGAGCTTCTCCACTTAACTTTAATAGAATTCTTTTATACTTTACTTGTGACATATTCTGCACTCTCCTTTTAAATTTTTTTACATTTGCTATTTTATCATAAACTAAAAGAAAAAGCACCTATTTTTGAAAATTTTTCAAAAAATATGTGCTTTTATTTTTAAAAATTATATTTTTTAAATTTTATATATGCCGTTGTTATTATTCCTAACATAATTGCACCTGTTGAAACATATACTGCATTCATAAATATTCCAGTTTGTGGATGTGATTGTGTTGCTTTATCTTGTTCTACTGTTTTTACACCTTTAGATTTGTCTGTTTCTGTTGTTTTCGTTGTTTGTGCAGGTGTTGTTGTTTGTGTTGGTGTTTGTGTTGGTGTTTGTGTTGTCGTTGTTGGTGTTTGTTCTTGTGTTTGGTCATCATCTAAATCATCATATCCATTTAAATCTACAGCAAATACTTTAGTATTAACTGAAAATACTAATATTAGTAAAAAAACGAATATAAAAAAAACTTTCTTATTAAAACTTCTCATAATTTTTTACTCCTTTTTCTTTTGAATTACTTTTACATTATAATTTTACATTTAATATCATTTTCCGTCAATATATTTTGTGTATTTTTTTATTTTTTTATTCACTTTTTTACTTATTATACTTTTCTATCAAGAAAGTGCTTGCATAATTATGTTAATAAAGAAAAAACTAAAGCATCTCCTTTTCCTTTTTTCTGTTTTCTAAACATTAAATCTAAATAAAACAATATCTCCATCTTTCATAATATAATCTTTACCTTCAGAACGTACTAGACCTTTTTCTTTTGCAGCATTCATAGAGCCTTCCTTTATTAAATCATCATAAGAAACAATTTCAGCTCTAATAAATCCCCTTTCAATATCTGAATGGATTTTTCCAGCTGCTTGTGGTGCTTTTGTTCCTTTTTTTATTGTCCATGCTCTAACTTCTGGCTCACCTGCTGTTAAAAATGACATTAATCCTAATAAGTCATAACTTGCTTTTATAACCTTGTCTAATCCTGATTCAGTTAAACCTAATGCTTCAAGCATTTCTTTTTTATCATTTTCTTCTAAAGAAGCAAGTTCTTCTTCTATTTTTATGCATAAAGGTATAACTTGTGCATTTTCTGTTTTTGCATATTCAATAACTTTTTTTACATTTTCATCATTATCCACATTTTGAAGTTGTTCTTCTGAAACATTTGCTATATATAAACTTGGTTTCATGGTTAATAAAAATGTATCTTTTATTAATTCTTTTTCCTCGTCTGATAATTCTACTGTTCTTGCACATTTTCCAGATTCTAATGTTGATTTTATTTTTTCCAATACATCAATTTCTGCTTGTGCTTTTTTATCTGCTTTTAAAATTTTTCTTGCTCTATCCAATCTTTTTTCTAAAGTTTCTATATCTGCAAAAATTAATTCTAAATTTATAGTTTCAATATCTCTTAATGGATCTATACTTCCATCAACATGAACAACATTAGGATTTTCAAAACATCTTACAACTTGTGCTATACTATCAACTTCCCTTATATGTGATAAAAACTTATTTCCCAATCCTTCTCCTTTGCTTGCACCTTTTACAAGTCCTGCAATATCAACAAATTCAATAATTGCATGTGTTACCTTTTCCGGATTATAAATTTTTGCTAATTCATCTAATCTTTCATCTGGAACTGGCACAACACCCACATTTGGTTCTATTGTACAAAATGGGTAATTAGCACACTCTGCACCTGCATTTGTTATAGCATTAAATAAAGTACTTTTTCCAACATTTGGAAGACCTACTATTCCTATTTTCATTTTTAATTCTCTCCTTTATTTTGTTTATTATACTTAATCCATGGATTATTTTCATCTGGATCTGTTGGATCCCAACATTTTAATTCATTACTATATTCTGATATTTTCATTTTAACTGGTTGTTCAAAATTTTCTTCATTACTATCATTTTCACAAAATTCTACTTTTGTGTCTTTTGAACAATAGTCATATATCCATTTTGCATCTTCCACAGTTAAACGTACACAACCTTTTGAAACAGGTTGTCCCAATTTATCATATTCCCAATATTCAAGTGAAGACTTTTCTTGATTAGTATATGGAACAGAATGAAATAATATTTGACCTGTTATTCTTGTTGCATATTGTCCATATACATCCCCAACTAAATATCTCCACTCATATTTATCAGAAATTGTAAAAACTCCTTCTTTAGGAGTTGCAATACCTGTTGAACATAACATTACTTTTATAGGAATATTATATTCTCCATTTTGATTACTCGTATAAACAACTACTATTTGTTTTTTCAAATTTACCTTAATATAATATGATAATTGATTATCATCTAATATTTCTATTTTGGCATTGCCAATATTGTTTTCGTTACTTATATTTGTAATATTTATTTTAGAATATTCAACCAAAACAGTATTTTCTGTTTTGGTTGAATATATAATAAATTTAAACATTAAACTAATTATTGATATTAATAATATTACACTTATGAATTCTATTATAATAAAATTTTTTTTCATTTCTTGTATATATGATTTTACTTTTTTCATTACTATATCACCTATTTGCTATGAATTTTTTTACTTTTATTAATCTTCTTTTGTAGAATTCAATGCACTATTTAGCTTCTTTTGTAATGTTTTTATAATTTATTTTACTTATTTTTTTGTTCTTAATTTGAAGTGTTTGTTTTATTATTTGTATTTGTATCTTTTTTGTCTCCATTTGAAGTATTTGTTTTATTATTTGTGCTTGTATCTTTTTTGTCTCCATTTGAAGTATTTGTTTTATTATTTGTGTTTGTATCTTTTTTGTCTCCATTTGAAGTA
>CAKPDY010000006.1 GCA_934149165.1 uncultured Clostridia bacterium
GGAGATGTTATATGGTAAGCATCTGAAGTTGAACCAAATCCAATAACTTCTGCATATATTTTAGCATTTCTTTTTTTTGCATGTTCTAATTCTTCTAATACTAATATTCCACTTCCTTCTCCCATAACAAATCCGCTTCTTTCTTTATCAAATGGAATACTTGCTCTATTTTTATCTGTAGATGTACATAGTGCCTTCATATTTTCAAAACCTGCTATTCCAACAGGACATATAGAAGCCTCTGTACCTCCTGCAACAACAACATCTTCATATCCATGTTTTATTGTTTTATACCCTTCTCCTATCGCATGTGTTGAAGAACTACAAGCTGTAACAATTGCCATGGATTCACCTTTAAATCCAAATTCTATTGAAATATTTCCAGCTGGCATATTAGCTATTGCCATTGGTATAAACATAGGCGATACCCTATTATTTCCTTTTTCGTAATTAACTTCACATTGATTTTGAATTGTTATCAATCCACCAATTCCTGTACTTACAAAAATACCTACATTTTTAAAATCTGTATTTTCTGAATTTATCCCACTATTTTTTACTGCTTCTCTTGCTGCTATTAGTGCAAACTGTGAAGTTCTATCTAATCTTTTTGCTTGTTTTGGCTCGAAATAATCTAAAGGATTATAATCTTTTACTTCTGCACATAAACTTGTTTTAAAATTACTATTATCAAATAACGAAATATTATCGATTCCACATTCTTTATTTTCTATTCCTTTCCATGTTTCATTTACATTATTTCCTATTGGAGTAATTGCTCCTAGTCCTGTTATAACCACTCTTCTTTCCATTTTTCATCTCTCCTTACATTAACATTCCACCATCAATATGAATTACTTGACCTGTAATATATGAACTATCACTAGATGCTAAAAATTTAACAACATTTGCAACATCTTGCGGAGTCCCCATTCTTTTTAGAGGAATTTTTTTTGCAATATCTTCTTTAATATCATCTTTTAATACAGCTGTCATTTGTGTATCAATAAATCCTGGTGCTACTGCATTAACAGTAATGTTTCTTGAAGCTACTTCTTTTGCTAAACTTTTTGTAAATCCTATAATTCCTGCTTTTGATGCTGCATAATTTGTTTGACCTGCATTTCCTGATATTCCTACAACTGATGATATATTTATTATTCTTCCATTTTTTGCTTTCATCATATAACTAATTACATTTTTAGTTACATTAAATGTGCCTACCAAATTTGTATCTATAACTTGTTTAAAATCTTCTTCTTTCATTCTCATTAACAATGTGTCTCTTGTAATTCCTGCATTATTTACTAATACATCTATGTTTCCAAATTCTTCTACAATTTGTTTTACAAATTTTTCGCAATCCTCAAATTTAGTTACATCCCCTTGAACCGCAAAGCACTTTACATTATTTGCTTCTATTTCTCTTTTAGTATTTTTTAAGTCATCATTTTCTGTTCTATAATTTATTGCAATATCATATCCCTCTTTTGCAAATGTTAAGGCAATTTGCTTTCCAATTCCTCTTGTTCCACCTGTAATTAATGCTAGTTTATTCATTTTTTTATCCTCCATATTCCTTTAATACTGCTTGTAAACTACAAACATTATTAATATTTAATATTTTTATTTGTTTATTTGTTGGTGTTCTTTTTACAAAACCTGATAATGTTTTTCCGAGGACCTATTTCTATAAATGTATCTATTCCATTATTTATCATATTTTGAATTGTCTTTGAAAATTTAACTGGATTTATAATATGACAAGCTAAAATATCTTTTACATCATCTGTATCTTTGTACATTTCACCATCTATATTTTTAATTACTTTTGTTTCAAACTTATGAATAGCAATATTTTCAAGTTCTTTTCTTAAAGCTTTTGAACTTTCTATTAATTTTTCAGTGTGAAATGGACCTGCCGTTTTTAAAATTCTTATCTTTTTTGCTCCCATTTCTTTTGCAATTTCTTCTGCTTCTATAATTGCTTCTTTCTCTCCAGAAATTACAACTTGACCTACTGAATTATAATTTGCAGGAACTGCAAATCCAGATTTTACTTTTTTGCAGACATTTTCTACTTCATTATCAGTTAATCCTATAATTGCAGCCATTTGCCATTCTCCACTAGGAAGCAAATTTTGCATATATTCACCTCGTTTTTGAACAATTTTTATTCCTTCTTCAAATGTAAGTGCTTTACCATTGATTAGTGCTGTATATTCACCTAAACTCAATCCTGCTGATATATTAGCTGTTATATTATTATCTTTTAAAATTTCTAATATTGCTAAACTTTCTGTAAGTATCGCAAGTTGTGTATATTTTGTTTCATTTAATATATCTTCTGGCCCTTCAAATGATATTTTTGCAATATCTATTCCTGTTATATTTTTAACTTTATTATATATTTTTCTTGCATCTTCATATTCTTCATATATATCTTTTCCCATTCCAATACTTTGAGATCCTTGACCAGGAAATAAAAAACCAATATTCATTTTTTAATAACTCCTCTCATTTCTATTTCTTTTTCAAATTGATTACAAAACTCTACTATAAACTTTTTTGTATCTACATCTATTCCAAATTCTTTTTTTATTGATGTTGCTATATTTTTTATATCATCTGTAAATTTTTCCTTTTTAGTATTAATTCCAATTCCAACTACCAAATACTTAACTTTTTCATTAACAAGTTTAGTTTGAGTCAAAATTCCACCTATTTTTTTATTATTAAATGTAATATCATTTGGTTCTTTAATATTTAAGCAAATTCCATATTGATTCTTAAAAATATCAACAATTATATTTGCAATTTTTATTGTAAGTCCATCTAATCTTTGAATATTACAATTTGTTTTTATAAAAAATGAGAATGCTATATTATTTGCTTCATCTGTATGCCAGACTCTTCCATGTGTTCCTATTCCTTTATCCTGAATATCTGCAAATACTAAAGTACCATCTGGAGTATTTTTGTTTTCTATTAATCTCCAAATTTCATTTTGTGTTGAATCTATTTTGCTATAAAAAATACTATTTCTTCCTAAAAATTTAGTTTTTAAGTTTTCTAATTGCATCTAAATTTTCCTGCCTTTTTATTTTATTTGTTGTTGTTTTTATCAATGGTTCTTCTGTTAGTATCATTCCTCTTATTGCTTTATATGATGGCATAGTTTGGTTTACTTCTTTAATTTTCTTTGACAAGACTTTATATATGTCTTCATCTTTTTCAACTTTATAAACATCTTTTATAACATCTCTATCAAATACTATCTTTACATTTATTTTTATATTATTCTCATCATTTGATTGTATTTTTCCAAAGATAAACGACTCTTTTATTCCTTCTATTTTATTCACTAAATTTTCCATTTCTTCTGGGAATATGTTTTTGCCATTTTTTAATACTATTACACTTTTCTTTCTACCACATATAAATATATATCCTTCTTCATCTATTTTGGCTAAATCCCCTGTATAAAACCATCCATCTTGTAATGATTTTTTATTTACTTTTTCATTTTCATAATATCCTAGCATCACACTTGAACCTCTAACTACTAGTTCTCCAATTCCATCATCATTTACATCTACAAGTTTTGCTTCTATGCTTGGAACTGTTTTTCCAATTGAACCTAACTTATAATTCTTATTTGTTCCAACTGCCACAACAGGTGAAGTTTCAGTCAATCCATATCCTTGTACTAAGTTTAGTCCTAATAATCTATATTTTTCTTCTATTGTCTTATCTAAAGCTGCAGCTCCACTTATGAATAACTTTATATTTCCACCTAGCATATCATGTATTTCTTTAAATACTTCTTTCTTTTTTTGCATAGATAAATTTTTATATTTTTCTTCATTTTCTAATATTTCCTCAAGTTTTCCTTGTTTTTCTAATTTTTTTCTAATCATCATAAATATTCTTTCATATATACCTGGTACACAAGCCATAACTGTTACATGATATTCATTTAAATTTTCTACTATATGTCTCAAGCCATCACAAAATACAGTTTCTGCTCCTTTATATAATGAAAATAAAAATCCTACTGTACATTCAAATACATGGTGTATTGGCAAAATAGAAAGAAAAACATCATCTTGCGTTACATCTAAAATACTTCCAATATCCATTAAATTTGTGCAAATATTTTCGTGTGAAAGTGCTACTACTTTAGACTTAGATGTAGTTCCTGATGTAAATAGCATAATTTCCATTTCTTTTGAATTGATTTTTGCATTTAAAAACTCATTATTTCCTTCTTCTATTAATTTCTTACCTTCTCGTATTAATTCTTTTTGTGAGTATATACATTCACAATTCTCATCATTATCCATAGAAATTAAATGTTTTAATTTGTTTTTTTCACTATATCTAATATTTTGGATTATTTCTGAATATTTTTTTGTATAAAATATTGCTTCTATATCAGATCTCTCTATCAATAATTCTAGCTCATTTGCAGGCAGTGATTTATCTAACGGAACAACAATTCCTGTTCCACATACAATTGATAAATATGCTATTTCCCATTCATATCTATTTTCTCCAATAACTGCAATTCGTTTTCCTTTTAATCCTAAATTTATTAATGCTGTTCCTAAATTATTTACCATATCTCGCACTTCTTTATGTGAAAAAATTTGATATTTTCCTTCTTCTACTTTTATTTTATATGCTGGTCTATCTCCATATAATTTTCCTGTTTTATTTAACATATCTTTTAAATCATTAATTTTTAAATAATCATATATTCTCTTACTCATATTTTCTCCTATTACTTCTAATTTTGTATCATATTTATATCATAATAACAAATTAATGTCTTTAGACTGGTAAGTCAGTACAATCTGTTATAACTGCTCCGTAGTTTGACATGATGTCAGAACAATTGTTAATCAAAGAATATAAAGGTAACCTCTCAACCAAGCAGCGTATCCAACTAATCACATAAAAATCCCCCAGTATAACTGGGGGATTTTCATATCGGCCTATAAGGCCTTGATACTAGCTGACGCTAAAGCGTCTCAGTTTGACAGCTTACGCCACTTTTGCTTGCGTTTTTATTACTTGCAACCCTTTTATCAGTAACTTTTTCGCACCATGCCAGTGCTTTACATTTGCGGGAATTATTACAACATCTCCAACCTTTAAGCTTTGTGGCTCTTTTCCTTCCTCTTGGTACCAGCCTTCTCCATCAACACAAGTTAAAATCTGTGCTCCGTTTTTTTTACTATGATGTATATGCCAATAATAGTTACTATCGGTCAATACTTTTTTAAAATTTTTATTTTGTAAAGTAATTTGTAAATATTATTAAATCATCTTATTAATTATTTTCAATAATTCCATCATTTTTCATCTTATTTATTATTTTAGCATAAACTCTATCTTTTACCCATACCTCAGATGTTACATTTAATACTTCATTAATTGGAACCCACTTTACACCACTATTTTCATCTTCTTTTATATGTATTTCTTCATTTTCATCAGCTTCTAATATATATGTTACATTAAGATGAATATGTGAACCAACATATTTTCCTTTTTTTTCATGACCATTTACATTAATTAATTCTAGTGAATAAATGTCTTTGGAGATAGGTATAACATTTTTTATTCCTGTTTCTTCTTTTGATTCTTTCATGGCAACATATAGAAGATTACTATCACCATCACTGTGTCCGCCTACCCATGCCCATGAATTATATATTTTATGGTATATCATTAAAACTTTTGTTCTTTCTTTGTTAAGTACAAATGCCGAACTTGTAAAATGACCATATTCATTTTGCCTAGTTAAAACATCATCAAAATCATTAATATAATTTAACATAATTTTTCTTTCAACTTCTTCTTGTTCATTATATGGGGTAAATTTTTCAATGTTTTCTTTTAAATTATCCACATTGATTTTTATTTTAATTCCTAAAATACCATATTGTTGTTCTTTTTCAGGTGAATAGATTTTATGCATAGATTTTGTTTTTTGTACTATTTCTTCTTCATTAGAATACAATTTTCTAAATAACTCTTCAAATGTATTCTCCCTGTATAAATCAATAACATCAACCAACAGTTTTTCATTATAATCTGGTAATTTTGTAAATTCTATTTTGTCTCCAATTTTTATTTGTTGTCTTTTCTCATCATATAATCTAAATTCTATTGTTTTTGTACCGTTTTTTATTCTTTCAAATGGACTTTCATTTAATTTCATTTTATGTAACATATGTATTCCTCCTTTATTTCACAATGTTTATTCTTTTTTCAATTTTTGAAACAAAACATTTCCGTTTTTATCAATGATAAAAGCATATACTGCTCTATGCCAATAACCATTTTATTATCTTGTTAAATTTCTTTATAAGTCAACTTTTCATATATCTCATCTATATTATTTACCTCTAGCATATTTAAAATTTTATATGCTTTTTCTTTTGAAATTTTAAAAAATATTTTCTCATCTTTTAACATTTCCTGTATTGTGATATCGCTAACATAATCTTTTTTATTCTTTTTTTTATATTCAATATTTGCTTCATTTATTAATTTTATGCATTTAAATATATTCGTATCTTCCATCATATTCAATCCCCTCTGATATTATATGTCTTTCTTTATTATGTACATATTTACCTTCATGAATATTATCATTAAACTCTCTATCACTTAATATTTTTATTCCTGAAGAATTTATGACCATAAATTTCATGTTCCATCTCATATACAAAGTCTCTTTATATGTTTTATTCTCTTTTTCCCAAACTTTTTTAGGTTCATATCCTTTCATTTCTAATATTTTATACATATACTTAAATATACCATCATTGCCTATTATTTTTATTTTTTCTAACAATATATCTATCCACTCACGTTTTGATTTTTCTATTGTATCAGTTTCAATTTCTTTTTCAAATTCTTTTTTTGATTTTCTTGTTTTATTTATTTTAGTTAGATTTTCTTTAACAATATTTTTTTCATCACTTACTATAGTTATGCCTTTTATTTCTAATCCTAATTTTACTCTATTTAAATCCGCGCCTTTCCAATAATCATCTGTGTCAATAATAATCATAAAATCATCACATATATATGCTGTAGCATAATGAGTTTCATATTCATCTGACACTAAAAAAATGTCTGATTCTTCTTTAATGAATTGTTTCAATCTAACAGCAACATATCTAGATAATTCATAACATATCCTTCTGTTATGTTTTTTTCTGTTTTCTTTCCATACTAAACTAGGATTCCTTCCATATTTTGAATCTATTGTGCAAATATTTTTTTCTTTATTATAATTTCCTAAAAAATAACAAAAATCATCAAAAATAAAATGCTTACAAACTAAACAGTGTATTTTTAATATTTTTTCTATAGTAGATAACTGTTCGAAATTTTTATCTTGACATAATTCGTCAAAGATACTGTCATCATCTTCTTTCCAACATACATAGTCTTTTTTTATTTCATTATTGTCGATTTCTTCTGTTTCCTCTGGATTGACTTTTATTTTATTCCAATTCATCAAACTATTTATTTCTTTTAATTTATTTAAAAATTCCTCTCTTTTCTCTGCTTTGTTCATCTCTATAACTCTTTTCTTAAACATATTTTATTTATATTAAAACCTTCGTTTTCATATAAATCAATAGCATTACTATTATCTTTGCATACTGATAATTCTATATATGCAGCTTCCTTTTTCTTAGCCCAATTATAAAATTCATTCATTAGTTTTTTCGCAATTCCATTGCCTCTATATTCTTGTTTTACAAATAATGCATCTAATTGAGCTACTATTTTGTTTAAAAGTGTACCATTATCTTGAATATATCCATAAATATAACCTAAAATTGTATCATTTTGTTTTGCTACTAAAATACACATATCTTTATTTTCTATATATTTTTCATAGAAATTTTTTACTTTATATTTTTCATTTATATTGTTATCATAATTTTTTCTTTCATCTTGTATCAAGCATGTAAGCATATTATTTATTTCATTTGTATCGTTAAAATTTGCTTTACTAATTATAAAATTCATTTTATAGACCTCCGACATATGGATTTTTATATTATATTTCTTACTAACTCTTTTATTTTAAGCTTAGAATATTTCCAATAATAATCATTTGATTCTTCTGTTGACATTTCTGCAATTGGTTTATCATATCCAATTGGTACAACGACTTGATTTAATGGATATGAAAATTCTTTCAAAATAACATTGTCTTTTGACATGTATACATATGGTATTTCAATTATCTCTTGAAAAATTTCATTATTTTTTCCTATTACACAATATGCTCGAGGAAATATAATTTTTTCACCTTCAGATAAATAATTTTCATATAATATCTTATTCAGATATTCTTTTACGTTTTCTATCATCTTTCCTTTCAAAATAATTCCATCATCAATTCCTATAAAATAATCATAATTCTCATTACTAAAGTAGTTTTTAACCGTTTCTGCTTTTACTCTAGCTCTGTTCGCTATATTTCCAACTTCTTTATTATCTGGTCCATTGTAATTGATATCATTTAAAGACAATATTTGAAAATTTTCGTTAGTAATACCAGCTTTTCTTAATAAACAACTGATAATCTTAAATTTGTCCCTATTTGTTGTTGCTATAAGTATTTTTTTCATTTTTTACTCCATTCATAAATTTTGTTCTATTATGTTTTTATATTATATATATCATGTTTTCCCATACTTTTCAATCTATAAAGCAAGGATTCCAGGATAAATAATTAATCATATGTTTCTGATTTATTTGTATCATTTTTTACAAATTATGCAGATAATCTTTTATTTCATTGTCTACAACATACTCCAATATTGTGTTTCCTTTATAATTCTTCGTATTATATTTTAGACCATTCTTTATTAATAATTTAATCATATTTAGGCTATTGCAAAAAAAGCCTAAATTACATCCATTACTATTTAAAGCATTGATGTTAGCACTATCATCAATCATTCTACTAACTAATTCTATATTATCATTTCTAACCGCTCTGAATAGTGGTGTTTCTCCCCTACTATCTGTTTCTTCTAAATTAGCTCCATTTTTCTTTTCTATTTCATATTCTTCTATATTCTTAACATATAAAAAAGATGGTCCTACATATTCCTTTATTTTTTTTATTAATTTTGCTTCATTGTTTGATTCCAACAAAATATACAATCTTTTACAAATACTTTCTATATTATATGGTTGACATTCTTCCATATCAAAAATAGATTTCTTACACCATCTAATTTCCATTTTATTATATATATAATGTTTTGAATCTTTAATAGTTAGCTTATGTGTATTTTCTAAAGTTTTTATTCTATCACTTGATATACAAATTTTTATAACATCCGTATCTGGTATAATTCCTCTTATAACAAGTGCAGCATTTCCTTCAATATAAAATTCATCTTTTGATATTTTTAATTGTTTAAGTTCCTTTAATATTTCGTCTAAATTCATTTAAATTCTCCTATATTTTATTACATTATTGCTCGTTATAGCACCTCATTGATAATTGCCTCGACCTTTTCGCAATTCCAAAGCTTTTCTTTTTTCATTGCCTTTTCTAATACTTGTCTCAGCACAGCCCTATCTCCATACCAATCAATCATTTTAATAAATTCATCTACTGTACACCATCTATATTCTATACTTTCTTCGTTTAACCTAACCTGTGTGTCATTTACAAATGAAATATATGCATATTCTACGCAATCACTTCCTAAGGATTTATATTTAAAAATCCAATTCAAGTAAAAAGTTTCAATTACATCTAAATCTGTTTCTTCCTTTACTTCCCTAATAACTGTACTCTCGATACTATCGTCAAATTTCTCACACCCTCCAGTAACAACGTACCACAACGACTTTTTAAATTGAGGATCATTAGGACTTCCTTTTAAAATTAATAATTCATTCTTAGTGTTAACCACAAAACTTAATATTTTATTTATATCACCATCTCCTCGTATTTTATCACTGTATATTCACATTTTGAATTATATCAGTAAGATATTCACCTCATTATTTATTATATTTTACTTTTATAATAACTATCCGCCAAATAAATAGCTCCTAAAGGGTTGTGTGCAAGAGCTCTATCCTTAACAGCCAGTACTGTAACCGGAGCTTTTGAATATTTAAAGAATAATGTATCATGTCCTACACATAAACCTAATACTATATTAAATTCTGTCTTTTCTTTATTTAAAAATTCAGCCTGTGCAATTGGGTTACACATTGGAACATCACAATCGTTTATTCCTATATTTTTTCTATTTACATTGCCTACTTTACATATAATTGATTCTACTTCAAATCCGTGTTTTCTTAATATTTGTGCAAATATACTCGCTTCTTTTGAAAGTCCTACACAAAAAGCTAAACCTATTTTTTTATATTTCATTTTATTACAAAAATCAATAATTTCTTTTACTCTTGGCTTAGTTCCATAATTGTCCATTACAACTTCAGCAGATGCTTTAGCAATATTATAGTTTTCTTTATCATTATAAATTTTTGATATTTCCTCTAATTCTTTTTTCTCATTTTTTGTTGGGCAATTTTGTGGAGCTTTTTCCATTTCATTTTTATGACATGAGTGTTTTTGGCAATATGCACATGTGTATTTCATTTTTCATATACCTCCATATATAGATTTTTATTTTGCATTTTCTGATTTATACAGCATATTCTTCTAAAATTTTTTTTAAAAAGTTCCATGGACCTGTTTTATCAGTTAAACCTTCATAATTATTATCAATCCTTTTTATTAATTCTTCTTTAGAAAAGTATTTAACTTCTGCTACCTCTTCTTTTTGAAGTACTATATTTGAAATATCAATATTTTTAGTAATTAAATAACACTCATTATAATGCTTATTTATTATATCTCCTTGTTTGTTTATTGATGTTGAGCCAACTAAATATTTAATATCACTATCTGATATTTGAATTCCTAATTCTTCTTTAACTTCTCTTATTAAAGCTTGTCTTCCAAATTCGCCTCTATCAACATGACCTCCTACTGTTACATCCCACATATTAGGCCATAATTTTTTGCTTGCACTTCTTTTTTGTAACAAAACATTTCCGTTTTTATCAATGATAAAAGCATATACTGCTCTATGCCAATAACCCTTTTTATGACATTCTTCTCTAGTTGCTATTTTTCCTGTAAATTCGCCATATTCATTAAGTACATCGAAAATTTCCATATTCTTTACCTCCTTACGATTTACCATTTTATTATATATTTTTTTCTGTTTTATCTCTCCATATTTATTAATTCCTAATTGTATTAAAAATAAATTATAACTTATTACTATACATTTATAGTTTTTTCAATGAAATCAATAAATTCACTATCATCCGCCTGTCCAATTTTTTTATCTTCTTCTGTTAAATATATATCATATTTATTTACCTTTTTATTAATTAATATCGAACTCAACGGATAACCTTCTTTTATTTCTTTAGCAGGCTTATCAACCAAATAATATTCATCTGTAATGCCCGTATATGTTGAAATATTGCCATTTTTTATAATTGCCATTCCCAGTATCCATTTTGTATTCAATTTTCCATTTTTACCATATATTTTTGCAAGATTTGTATAATACTCAATCATTTCTTCGTCATTTAATCTTTTCCCATTCACCCTTCTTACAAACACTCCTGGTTGTTTATTTTCTGGTATATCGTCTATGTACATCGTATCATCCATTGCCACTGTTGTCATTTTAGTTGCCTCATAATATACTTTTGCCTTTATAATTGCATTTTCTATAGCAGTTTTTCCATTTTCTTCTACATCAATATTAATATTTACATCTTTTAATGATTTTAGTAATATTCCTTTTTTTAATAATTTTTCAGAAAATCTGGCAAATTTTGAGGCATTTCCTGTTGCAAATAATAATTCTTTCATTTTTTTCCTCCCAAAATGTCTATTTTACACTATTTTTCTATATTTACTAGAAATTGCGCACATTATTGAATCTATAAATTCATCAGTTCTTGAATATGCTCCGTATGTAAGAACACCATTAGTACCAATTTTACTAATTTCTTCGTCAGTACTTCCTATATACTCTGCAACTATATCAGATAAACGTTGTGATTTACTAGTTTTTTCTATAATTTCATTAGGGACTTTAACTTTTGCACTACATCCATAATAGTATTCATCTTCAGATTTGTTGTATATTACCGTCCAACCACAAAGAAATATCCCATGTGTTGTTTCAGATAAAATTCCTTCCATGGCAACATATAAATCTCCATTTTCTTCTTGAGCAATAGCATCTTTAATTCGATTGAAGCATCCTGCAATTCCTTCTTCATCACCAATTGGAGTTTCTGATACCTTAGAATTTGTTTCAAGGGATTTTATTTCAAAATTTTCAAAATATTGTTTCATTACAGTTATTACCGCATCATTTTTAGCTTTATTTTTTGAACAAACAATTATTAGATTATTTTTATTATGCATTTTTTACTCCATTCATAAATTTTATTATATTATATTTTTATATTATATATATCATGTTTCCCCATATTTTTCAATCTATAAAACAAGAATTTTAAAAGCAAAAAAGAATGCTACTAATATATTAAAAAGTAACATTCTCATAATTTTTATAAAATTCAATTTTTATATTTCTTAATTTATAGCTATTCCATTAACATATAATTTATATCCATTAAAGTTTATATTATTATAACTTGAATCACTATCTTCTAATGAAGTAATATAAGAATCTCCTGTTAATGTTATACTAGAATTACACTTTCATCACTTTCTGATGCAGTATAACTTGATGTTAATGTTTCATCAGTTCCATCTATTTCGTTAGCACCTACTTTAGTAACTGAATTAGATGATGAATTCATATTTTCTCCTTGAAACATCTGCTGATTATTTTGGCTATTTGAGTTTTCAGTTGTAAAGAACTTTTTTGCTATACAAATTTGTGCTAGTGTTAATGCTGTTGTAATAATAATTATTATTAATCCAAATATAATTACCTTGCTTGTTCCATTTAAAGTTTCTTGTATTGTAAATTTATTAAATTTAGACATTACTAAATAAGTTATTAATATTGAAATAATAATTCCTTCCATTACAAACATTATATAATGAATTGTTCTTATACCACTATTACTATTTTCTACATTCATGTTTGGCATTTGATTATTACTATTTTCATTTGACTGTTTTTCATTTGTATTTTGCATATCTGGTGGTGTACCATTTGATGAATTACTATTTTCTCCATTTGGTTTTGCAGACGGTTCACTCATCTGATTTACACTATTTGTATTGCTTGAAGAATTACCATTCTCTTCACCTGGTTTCTCAGGCGGTTCACTCATCTGATTTACACTATTTGTATTGCTTGAAGAATTACCATTCTCTTCACCTGGTTTTGTAAGCGGTTCACTCACCTGATTTACACTATTTGTATCACTTGGAGAATTACCATTCTCTTCACCTGGTTTTGCAGGCGGAGTTCCGCTATTATTAGAATTTTCTGATGGCATTTGTGGAGGAGTCCCTTTATTTTCTCCATTTGCACCCTGACCACCTTGTATAGTTTGATTTTCCTTATTTGAGCTACTATTAGTCTCCTTAACATCTTTCATTGTAAAATAACTACATACTCCTAATGCTATTATAATTAAAATCATAAAAATATTTTTTAAACTTCTTTTCATAAATTATCCCTCCTTGTTTTGTTATTAACAATTTAACTCCAAAACATTAAAAGAACATTAAATGAAAAAATTTTTAATTTAATAAAAGATTTGCATATATTCATTTTTACTACTAATACACAAATCTTTATAAAATATTTAATTTTTTTAATTTATTTTTATTATAATATATACCTTTTTTATTAATTACAATAATTACATAAAATAGACTCAATTCCAATATTCAAATCTATTAAACCAATTTTATATTTGTAATCCAAATCTGAAAGTTCTTTTAAAATACTTCTTAACTCATTATCTTTAAAATACCCAGACTGTGTTTTGTATTTTGTAACCAAAAATGTTTGATTAGGTTTCAACTTTAGTACATCTGCTATATTTTCATTACTGTTTTGTGCAATTCTAACCATATATAACTTTTTGAAGTGATTATATAAAGTAATTAAAATCTTTTGAACTGGTTCTTTTTGATATATTAGGTTATTAAAAACCTCCATTGCTTTTTTTATATTTTTTTTCCCTAAATTATCTGTTAAATCAAAAATTACACTATCAATTTGCTTAGTTGTAAGCATATCTATATATTCTTTTTGAATTTCATTGCTATTTCCAGTATATTCAATTAATTTTCTTAATTCATTTATTATATCCTGTACATTAGTTCCACAACATTCTATAAAATATTTTGCATTTTCATCTGAAATTTTAACATTATATAAAGAAGTTATTGATTTTACTCTTTTTATTAAACTTGGTAATTTTTCTGGTTCAAAGTTACATATTTTACCATATTTTTCTATTACCTTGTATAGTTTATTTTTTTCAATCTCTTCTTCTATAAAAACAATAACATTATCTTGTTGTATGTTGTTAATATTTTCTTCTATATATTCTGCTATTTCATTAACTAAATTGCTAATCACTGCATTTTTCTTTTTTCCTTCTTTTTTTAGTAAACCTGAATTTCTAATAACTATTAATTTTTTTTCAAATCCAAAGCAAGGAGTTTCAATATTTGGTATTAATTTACTTATATTGTTTTCATCAATTTTTATTAAATTTATTCCATTCATTAATACATTAAATGACTTTTTTATTTTTTTTAATGTTTCTTCAATTAAATACTGTTCTTGTCCATAAAACAAATATAAACTCTCCATACATTTTCCTCCTTGCTACATAAATTTAAAATTATTTATTTGATTTATTAATAGCATCAAAAAATTGTTGTTTTTCTTCATCTTCTAATTGTTGTTTTTTTGCTATTTTTCTTTGTCTCAAAAGTTTTTCTTCTTCTATAGTACTATGTTGTTTTATAGTTGATGTTCTTTTTGTTTTTCCTGAAATACCTACTTCATTATTTATACTTTCTGTTTTAGGTTTTCTTTCCCTTTTTGCAACTATTTTAGATTGTTCTTCTGCATTAACAGCTTTAGCTGTTTTTTTCCCTGTTTTTAATGTTTTTCCTAATATTTGATTTCCTTTAACTTTTTTATTTTTTTGTTTTATTTTTTCTTCACTTTCTTTTATTGAATTTATTCTTTTTTCATATTTATCAAAAAATTTACTTTTTTTATCATAATCAATATTATTGATTTTTCCAACTTTATGTGCTTTTTTTTCTTTAATTTTTCTTTTCTTATATTTTAGTTTATCACTTAAAATCATATATTCAGGATTATTTTGCATATCTCTGAATTTTAAATCTTCACAAATTAATTCTATTATAGAAGCTGCTATTGCATCTGGATTATGTCTTATGTAATCTCCATCAACAGTAGCTAAATCTCTTTTTAATAAATGCACTCCTAAAGATTTAGCTTTAGCTGCATCTTGTTGTACAAGTTCACTACCTTCCATATTATATTTTCTAATAATTTCAGGTACTACCTCACCTGTATCATATATACAATAATCAATTACACCTTCTCCAACATGGTCTATTATTGCTTTTACATGGTCTGATAATGTATAATTGTATGTTTGTCCTGGTTCTGTCATTATATTACTTATATATATTTTAAACCCTTTGCAATTTTTTATTGCTCTTGCAACACCTTTAACAAGTAAATTTGGAATAACATTAGTATATAGGTTACCAGGTCCTATAATAATAGCATCAGCTTGTTCTATTGCATCTGCAACACCTGGTGCAACTCTACAATTTGATGGATTTATAAAAATTCTATTAATTCTACTTGATTTTTTACTTACAATATCTGGTATATCTGCTCTATTTTCAATAACAGTTCCATCTTCTAATTCAGCACATATTTTCATTTCTTCCATTGTTACAGGCATAACTTTTCCTGTAATGTTTAATACTTCACTTGATTGTTTTACTGACTTTGAAAAATCTTTATATATATTTTGCATTGCAAGCATATATATATCACCAAATGATAATGATTGTAATTTGCCATTTTGAAATTTATATTTTAATAACTGATTCATTTCATTTTCATTTGAAGATAATGCTATTATACTTTCTTTTATATCCTCTAATGGCAATGTTTCTAACATTTTTCTTGAATCTGATGATTTTTCTCCATAATCAGATACAGTAACTATTGCTGTTAAATTATCTGTATATTTTTTTAACCCTTTTAAAACTGAATTAAGCCCTGTTCCTCCACCTATTACAACAATTTTAGGTCCTTGACTATATACTTTTCTATTAAATATTAATGATTTTAAATCATCTTTTTCTCTTTTGTCTGTTTCCTTTACTAATAATTCAAGTGTACGTTTTTGCATATATACCATACCTACAATAATGGCTAAAAATCCAAAAACAAAGCATCCTGCAATAATTGCAACATCTGCAACACTTTCTAATTTATTTGTTACTAGAACTTTAGATATTGCATAACATATAGATATAGTTCCTAGCAATACCAAAAAAATCCATCTTTTCATTTTAGAGCTTGATTTAAACCATTCAAAAAAACCCTTCATTATTTCCATTCCTTTCGCATATTTGTTCATTCATTTATTTTTTACTAAAATTTATTTTATTATTGAAGTTTAATTCAAAATATTTTAAATTTATAAATTATTTTCCAACAACCTCAATTTCCAATTCAACTTCTTTTTTATATTTATCAAATATATTTTTTTTAATTATATTAACCAATTTTAAAACATCTTCTGCAGTAGCATTACCTGTATTTACAATAAAACCTGCATGTTTAGTAGAAATTTGTGCACCACCAACTTTATATCCCTTTAATCCACATTCATCTATTAATTTAGCTGTTACAAAATCCTCTCCTCTTTTAAATGTACTACCCGCATTTGGAAATTCTAATGGTTGTTTTTCCATTCTACTTTTTTTGTATTCATCCATTTTTTCTTTAATTTCATTTGGATTTTCAACATATTTTAATAATAATTTTGTTTCTAAAATTATGTATTTTTCATTTTTAAAAATACTACTTCTATACTTAAATTTTTGTTCTTCATTGCTTAATGTAAATATATTTCCATTCATATCTACACATGTTGTTTCTATAACTATATCTTTAAACTCTGAGCCATATGCACCAGCATTCATTTTTACAGCACCACCAATAGTTCCAGGAATTCCTGATGCAAATTCAAAACCTGTAATACATTTTTTTAACAATATTTGAGCAAGCTTTCCTAACTGAACACCTGCAGATACTGCAACAATTACATATTTTTCTGTTTGTTGCAAATTTTTACATATATTTTCTTTTACTTCAGGTTTTAACTGTTCATATGTTTCAGATAACTCAGCTATATTAATATCACTATTTTCTATTTTTAAAACAATACCATCAATACCACTGTCTTTAACTAACATATTGCTTCCATTTCCAATTATTGTTAAATTTATGTTATTTTCTGTACACATTTTTATTATGTTTTTTATTTCTTGAGTATTTTTTGCTTTAACAAAAAACTCTGCGACACCACCTATTTTTAATGTTGTATGTTTTTTCATTGATTCATTAATTAATATATTTTCTTCATTAACATAATTTAAAATCAAATTATAAATTTCATTATTATACATAAACTATTCCTCCTTCTATTTATGTATAAATTTATGTTGATACTATATCATTTTTTCCTAATAATTGCAATATTTTAAAAAATCTTTGTTTTTTTTGTTCAGAATTACTTGAATCTATAAAATATATTTCTCCCAAGCATGTACTTTCACTAATCAAATTACTTTCTAAAAGAATCTTTTTCAACTGTTTTGCCACACTTGGTGCACCATTAAAAAAATGTACATCTCCCAAAACTTCTGTGAGTTCATTTTGTATTAATGGGTAATGTGTACAACCTAATACAACATTTTTAACTTTATTTCTATACTTAGATAAATTTTGTGTTATATACATTTTTACTTCATCTATATTTCCCTGTTCAATAATATCTGCTAATCCTGGGCAAGCTAGCAAATATGTATTATTATTATTATATTTATTATATAATTTATGAAATTTTTCACTCTCTATTGTTCCTTTAGTTGCAATTACTAAAGTAGGAACATTATATGCAAAATCATGAACCATTTTATATGCTGGTTCTATTGCTATTATTGGAACTTCAGTATATTTTTTCCTTAATGCTTCTGCTGATTTTGCACTTGCTGTATTACATGCAATTACTATAGCTTTACAATTTTCATTAATCATTTTCTTTACTATATTATCACATATATTAAAAACCTCCTCATCTGACTTATCACCATATGGATTATTTATAGAATCACTATAATATATATAATTTTCATTTGGTAAAATTTTTATAATTTCTTTTAAAACTGTTACTCCACCTATACCAGAGTCAAAAATTCCTATTTTATTATTGTTCATTTAATTACGACCTTCCTTTTG
Source organism: uncultured Clostridia bacterium (assembly GCA_934149165.1). Classification (GTDB taxonomy): domain Bacteria; phylum Bacillota; class Clostridia; order TANB77; family CAG-508; genus CAG-492. The sequence continues at coordinate 18,639 of CAKPDY010000006.1, forward strand.
AACCCAAGGGGACGGAGAATTTTGGTTGTTTGAACAACCCAAATTCTCCGTCCCCTTGGGTTCCCATTTTCATTCTCATTTTAACATTGCAAATAATAAAATTCAACATATTTTTATTGACTATATTCATTATTTATATTAAATTATAATAAACTAGGTTTATAGGTAACCTAAAAAAACCTAAATATAAATTATACAAGGAATGTGAATAATATGGAAAATTGTAAAACAACAAATTTATATAATAATTTAGAAGAAACATTATCTAAAAGTTTATTAAGCAAAACTACATACCCATGGGAAGCTCTTCCTAAAATTAAAGATTTTATTATTGAAATTGGAAATACTCTAAATCCAGAATATTATACAAAACAAGGTGATAATATTTGGATAGCTAAAACAGCACAAATTGCACCAACTGCATTTATAAATGGTCCAACAATAATTGACGAAAATGCTGAAATTAGACATTGTGCATTTATTCGTGGAAATGCAATTATAGGGAAAAATTGTGTTGTAGGAAATTCAACAGAATTAAAAAATGTTATTTTATTTAACAATGTTCAAGTTCCACATTATAATTATGTTGGAGACTCTATACTTGGATTTAAAGCACATATGGGTGCCGGCTCTATTACATCTAATGTTAAATCAGATAAAAAATTGGTTGTTGTTAAAAATGGTACTGAAGAAATTGAAACTGGATTAAAAAAATTTGGAGCTATAATTGGTGATAATGTTGAAATTGGTTGTGGCTCAGTATTAAACCCTGGTAGTGTTATTGGAAAAAACACAAATATATACCCATTATCTTCTGTTAGAGGAGTTATTAAAGAAAATAGTATTTATAAAAAACAAGGTGAAATAGTACAAAAACATGAATAAACAGATTTTTACTGTACTTGAAAATTATAACTAACTGTGGTATAATTCTTTAGTATATTAGAATTTAATTAGGAGATGAAGAATTTGAAAATAACATCTGATAGTGAAACTTTAGCAGAAAATAAAGTATTAATTTTATATATTTTAGACCAAACTCATAAACCAATTACAAATGATAATTTATACAAACTTGTATTAACAGCTTTAGATATGAATTATTTTTATTTTCAACAATTTCTACTTGATTTAATCAACACAAATTTTATAATTTCATATAAAATGGAAACACAGGTTGTTTATGAACTAACAGAGCTTGGTAAAACCACTTTAGACCTTACTTTAGATATTTTGCCTGGTATTATTAAATTAAAAGTTGATACTAATTTAAAAAATACTTTGGAAAAAGTTGAAGAAGAACATTCTATTATAGCAGAGTACACTCCTAAAAATGAAAATAATTATGTTATTAATTGTAAAATTATTGAAAATAATGAAATTGTATTTGATGTTCAAACTTTTGCTTATTCTCGTTCACAAGCAAAAGAAATAGTTGATAATTGGAAAAACAATGCAGAAGCAATTTATCCACAAATTCTTGAATTATTACATAATTCAAATAAATAGTATTAAATAATATATTTTGTATATATTCACAATATAAAAAACAGAATATTAATAATATACATGTAAAAAATGTTATTATTAATATTCTGTTTTTATTTGTTTTAAAATTATTAGTTTTGTTTCATTATGCTTATTGTTTCTCTATAATTATTTGAATTAATAATTCCTGTTCCTGATACAACAATATCTGCTCCTGCATTTTTTACTTCCTGAATATTGTTTAAATTAATTCCTCCATCTGCTTCTACTATAATATTTAAATTATTTTCTCTAACATAATTAGCTGTTTTTCTTATCTTATTTAAAGTTTCAGGTATTAATTTTTGACCACCTTGTCCTGGTTCAACTGTCATTATTAAAATAATATTTACATTACATATTATGTCTAATATTTCTTCTAAATCTGTATTTGGTTTTATACTAATACCTACTTTAGAGTTATTTAATTTTATATAATTTATCAATTCTAATAACTCATTTTTACTATTTACAGATTCATAATGTATTGTAATATTGCTAGGATTATATGGTAAAAATAAATCAATACATTCTTTAACATTTTTTACCATTAAATGTATATCTAGTGGTATATTTGTTATATTTGTTAAATAATTGCTATATTCTAACATTTTTTTTATTGTATTATCTTTTACAAATTCACCATCCATTACATCTATATGAAAATAATCTGTTTTGGCTGTTTCTAAATTATATATGGTTTTTATAACTTTTTCTTTTTCTACACTTAAAAGTGATGTTGAAATTTCTACCATTTGTGTTGCTCCTTTTCTTTTAATTCATTATATAATTTGCAGTATGTTTCATATCTTTGTTTACTAATTTTGTTATTCTCTACTGCTTTTTTTACCCCACAATTTTCTTCTTTTATATGAGTGCATCCTATATATTCACATTCATCTAAATATTTTGATAAATCTAAAAAATAATTTGATAATTTTGAACTTTCTATTTCATAAATATCAAATGTTGAAAAACCTGGTGTATCTGCTAAATATGAATTTTTATTAATTTTATATAATTTAATTGAAGTTGTGGTATTTTTCCCTCTTTTATTTTTTGTACTTATTTCACCTTCTAATGTAACTGCATTTTTAAAAATTTTATTAATAAGTGTTGACTTTCCTACACCAGAATTTCCGGAAAATGCAGTTATATTATTTTGTAAATATTTTTGAATTTCATTAATACCTTCACCAGTTTTAGCATTTGTTTGTATAACTTTATACCCTATTTTTTCATATGTATTTACTATTTTATTTATTATTTCACTTTTTTCTAAATCTATTTTATTTATACATATAATAGATTTTATATTATTATATTCTGCAAATACTAATTGTTTATCTAATAATAATAAATCTGGCACTGGCATTTTCATGGACACAACAAATATTAATTGTGTTATATTAGACATTTTAGGTCTTTTTATATAATTTTTTCTTTCTAGTATTTTATTTATAACCCCAGTTGTTTCTGTCTGTTTTTCAAATTCTATATTATCACCTACAACTGGAATTATATCACTTTTTTTAAATTTTCCTCTTGGAATACATTTAATTATTTCATTATTTTCATAATCTTCTACTTCATATGTGTTTGAAACATTACTTATTATTAATCCCTTTGGCATATATTCTCCTTGTAAATTTATACTACTTTACTTCTAAAATTGTGTTAGAACTATTTAAATCTATTTGTGCATTTTCTTTTCTAATTTCATCTATATAAACTTTTACTGTAATAACACCCTTTCCTTTAACAGTTACATTTATACTTTGAGTATCTTCTGAAACTGTTTGTTTATATACGTTTTCTTCATCTACAGTAACTCTTACTGAAACTTCTTTTGGTTTTTTTACTTCACCATTTTCATCTTTTTCTTCTTTATATCCTGTTAAAGATTTTACATTTATATTAACTGTCCCCTCTTTTATTTCTTGGATTTTATTAACAGTTAATGTTATAGCTGTTCCTTCAGTTACAACATTTCCAACATCTATACTTTGTTTTAGTACAGTTCCATTAGATTTACTTGTATCTTCTGAATATGTTATATTTACTTCTATTTTCTTCTCTGTTAATATTTTCTTTGCTTCTTCAATATCTATATTAGTTACAGAAGGTACACTTACTTTCTCAAGACCTGTACTTACATATATTTTTACAGTAGTTCCTGCGTTTATTTCTTTTCCTTCTGCTATTTCTTGTTTTATAACAATTCCTTCCTCAACTGTTTGACTTCTTTCTTCTACTTTTTCTGCAATTAATTCAACTTTTTCTAATTCTTGTACAGCTTCATCATATGTTTTTCCTTTAACTTTTGGCATAACTACTACTTTTACGCCTTTGCTTACAGTTAATTTAACTGGGCTATTTTTTTGTTTATCATAATTAGTACCTGGTGCTGGCTTTTGAGATATAACTTTTCCAGTTTCTATTTCATTATTGTATACTTCTTCAATTTCATATTTAATTCCCGCTTCATCTAATTTAGTTTTTGCTTCATCTATACTAATATTTTCAACATTAACTAATGCAACTCCTGCATAGCTTTCTGTTTGTGTACCTATTCCTAATAGCTTTGTAGTTACCTTCCAACTTCCCCAAAATATAAATGCACATATAGCAATTATAATAATTATAATTCCAATTAAAACTAGCGGTTTTTTTTCAGGGTGTTCCTGCAAATACTTAGCTAATCCTGTTTTTGGTTGATTTTTTGCATCTTTTCTATTCTGTTGTGTATTTTGTGTTGTGCTATTTTTATATTTATTTTCATTTGCAACATTTTCAGATATTGTTGGAATAACTTTTGTAAAATCTGAAGTACTTTTTTGCTTAACAAAATCACCAGTAGGATTTTTTAAAGACATACTTAAGTCTTTCATCATTTCTGTTGCAGAAGCATAACGAAGACTTGCATCTTTTTTCATTGCTTTTAATATTATTCTGTTCACCGCTTCTGGTATTCTTGAATTAAGTTTTATTGGCTCTATTGGCTCTTCTTGCATATGTTTTAATGCAACAGAAACAGGTGTATCTGCATCAAATGGTACTCTACCTGTTACCATTTCATACATTACAATTCCTAATGAATATAAATCAGATTTAGCATCTGTATATCCACCCCTAGCATGTTCTGGTGAAAAATAATGTACAGAACCTATTGTAGTACCAAATGCTGTTATTGTTGAGTTTGATACAGCTTTTGCAATTCCAAAATCTGTAACTTTTGCAATTCCATCTTCTGTAATTATAATATTATGTGGTTTAATATCTCTATGTATAATTCCGTTTTTATGTGCAACTTCTAGTGCTGAACATATTTGAATTGCTATATTAACAGACCACTTCCATGGTAATGCACCTTCTTCAGATATAATTTGTTTTAATGTTTTTCCTTGTACCAATTCCATTACAATATAATAAATATTGTACTCTTGACCAACATCAAATACAGAAACAATATTTGGATGTGTTAAGCTTGCTGCTGCCTGTGCCTCTGAATTAAATCTTTTTATAAATTCTTCGTCAGTTGTAAATTCTTCCCTTAACACTTTTACCGCTACATATCTATTAAGTATAGTACACCTGGCTTTATATACAGTAGCCATACCACCATTACCTATTTTTTCAATGATTTCATATCTATTACCTATTATTTTTCCTTCTAAATTCATATGTGACTCTCTCCTTAAAATATAATTATAGCTGTAATATTGTCATATCCACCTTGTTCATTTGCTTTATTAACAAGAGTATTACAAGCCATATCCGGGTTTTCATTTATAATTTTAACTATGTCATCATCTTTAAGCATATTTGTTAATCCATCTGAACACATTAATAAAACATCATCTTTGAGAAAACCTTTAACCATAACATCTGGTTCAACAAAAGATGAACATCCTAGTGCTTTTATTAACATATTTTTTTTAGGATGATTATATGCTTCTTCTTTTGTTATTGTTCCATCTGATACTAATTTTTGAACATAACTATGGTCTGTTGTTAACTTTCTAAAAAAGTCCTTTCTTTTTCTATATACTCTACTATCACCAACATGACCTATATATACTTTATTTTGAATTATTAGGCAAATATCTATTGTGGTTCCCATATTTTCTAATTCTTCCATTTGTTTTGATTTTTCAAATATTACAAAATTTGCATACTCAATTGCACTTCTTAATAATTTAAGAACTTTTTCTTTGTCTTGCTCTATTTCTAAGTTATAGTTGTTATATATGTAACTCTTTGATGCTTCAACAGCCAATCTACTGGCTATTTCACCACCTTTATATCCTCCCATTCCATCAGCTATTATGTATAATTTAATTTTATCTTCTGGTTTTGATATATAAAAATAGTCTTGATTCATTTCTCGTACTTTTCCAACATCTGTTTTTGCATAAACTTTCATACTTTTCCTCCTTATTATTGGCCATCTTTATGTATTTTTTATATATTAATATTATCTACTCTATTATTTGTTTTTGTAAATTTTATATAATTTATATATATATTAATATTACAAATTTTACAACTATATTTTATATTAAATTTATATTTTTTACAATCTATTTTAAATTTTTTCTTCTTAATTGCCCACAAGCTGCATCAATATCTGAGCCAAGTTCTCTTCTTATTGTAGCAACAATTCCTTTTTCATTTAGATAATCTCTAAATTTTATTATATTTTCATTAGTACTTTTTACAAAAACTCCATTTTCAATTTTATTTATAGGAATTAAATTAACATGACATAACATTCCTTTTAATAATTTTGCTAATTCTTTAGCATCTTCTAGATTATCATTATTATCCTTTGCAAGTGCATATTCAAAAGATATTCTTCTATTTGTTATTTTTATATATTCTTTACATGCTTTTAATAATTCAGAAATATTGTACACATTGTTAACAGGCATCATCTTACTTCTTTTTTCGTCATTTGTAGCATGTAATGATATTGATAATGTACATTGTATATTTTCTTTTGCCAAATCATAAATTCTAGGAACTAACCCACTTGTTGATACACTTATATGTCGTGCTCCTATATTTAGTCCTTTTTGATTATTTAATATTCTTATAGATTTTATAACATTATCATAATTATCAAGTGGTTCACCTATACCCATATATACTATATTTGAAATTTTTTCTCCAGTATCTTGTTCAACAGCTAATATTTGCTCCACTATTTCACCTGCAGACAAATTTCTTATAAAATTTATTCCTGTAGATGCACAAAATTTACATCCCATTTTACATCCTATTTGTGTTGATACACAAACAGTTTTTCCATGATGATATTGCATTAAAACAGTTTCAATTGCATTTCCATCTAATACATCAAATAAATATTTTTTAGTTCCATCTGATGATTCTTGTTTTTTTATAATTTTATAATTACATATTGTATAATTTTCTTTTAATTTTTTCCTTAAATCTAATGATAGATTTGTCATTTCATCAAAACTTTTTACCTTTTCGACATATAGCCATTGAAAAACTTGCCCTGCCCTATATTTTTTTTCACCTATATTTTCAAATTCAATTTCTAAATCTTTTAAATCAAAATCCTTTATATTTTTCATAATTTAATCCTTTTCTTTTTATTTATAACATATTTTTATTTTAATAGCAAAATGAAAAGTAGTCTATATATACCTATAAACCACTTTTATTTTGTTGACCATCTTTTGTTAAGCTAATTTTTAGCACATATTATTTTATTTAGTTCTTTTATTGCTTGTTCTATTCCTGATAATCTCATTTCAAATATTTGGTTTGTCATATCAGCAATTTTATTATATTCTTGTAGTTTGTCTAATTTCTTCATATTAATTGTATGATTTTTATGTAATATCATTATTTCTTCTGTTTGATTGTATTGTATTTCTTCTACTGTTTTATTTAATTCTTCGATTTGTTTTTCAAGTGTTTTTTTAGAAAAATTACATGTTTGCATATTATCACCCCTTCAAAAGCAAAATCTTCTATAACTATTGTACCATTAAAAATACATACAGTCAATAAAAAACAAACAAAAGTTTTGATTTTTGTTGTTATTTTTTTAATTTATAACCTGTTTAATTTTGCACCGTTAAAAAGAATAACGAACATTTTCTATGTTCATTATTCTTTTTATAAAATACATATTACTAATTTACTAATTATATTTTTATTGAAAAATTTAAAAAATAGTTTTTCTGTAATTAATGAATTCAATTTTAAATTATTGTAAATACTAATTTTTATTTGGAATTAAAGCTATGATTTTCCCTGCAAAATCTGCAAAATTTTGAGATTGAATAATTACTCTTCCAGGTCCAACTAATCTTGTTAAAAATAATCCTTCTCCACCTAAAAATATATTTCCTAATCCTTTAACAGTTTCAATTTCATATGATACACTTGGCTCGAAACCTACAACATTCCCTGTATCTACTTTTAAAACTTCACCTGGTGCTAGATTTTTTACAACTGGATCTCCATCTACTTCTAAGAAAAGCATTCCATTTCCTGTTGCTTTTTGTAGTATAAATCCTTCTCCTCCAAAAAATCCTGCTGAAAATCTTTTTGTAAATGCAATACTTAATTCAACATTTGGTTCTGCTGCTAAGAAAGCACCTTTTTGAACCATAAATCCATTTGGCAATTCACCAACATTTACAGGCATAATAGCTCCTGGAACCGTTGTTGCAAACGCAATTTTGGCATTTTCTCTTTCAGAAGTGTATGTTGACATAAATATAGATTCTCCTGTAAACATTCTTCCTAAACTTTTCATAATTCCGCCTTTTGCATTTGTAGACATTTTTATTCCATCAGTTTGCCATGTCATTCCACCTCTTTGAGTATACATTGCTTCTCCTGGATTTAGCGTAACTTCTACACTTGGTACAGTATTTCCAATAATTTCATATTTCATAAAATTCCTCCTTATGTTTTTTTTACATTTCAATTATATATTAACATTTAGTATTTTTCAACATAAAATATTAAAATTTAATAACCTAAAAAAATGCTTTGATTTATGCAAAACACATAAATTAAAGCATTTTTTTATTATATTTTTCCTCTAACATATTCATAAATCATAATTCCAGCAGCAACACCTGCATTTAAACTTTCTGTTTTACCAAGCATAGGAATTTTAACCTTTTTATCTGCTAAATCTTGTACTTCTTTTGATACACCATTTGCTTCATTTCCAATTACAACAACCTTTTTGTTATATTGTATATTATAAATATTATTATTGGTATCTAAAGATGTTACAATAACTTCAAAACCATTATCTTTCATTTCTTTTAATGTTTTTATAATGTTATTTGTTCTAACAATATTAACCCTAAAAATCCCTCCCATAGTTGATCTAACAACCTTTGGATTATATTGGTCTGCTGTTTCTTTTGAAATTACTATTTGTTTTAATCCTGCACTATCTACGGTTCTTAATATAGTTCCAAGATTTCCTGGGTCTTGTATTCCATCTAATACTACTATAAAATCTTCACTATAATCTATATTTATATTATCTGTTTTTCTATTTATAACTGCCAAAATTCCCTGAGGGTTTGAAACATCTGAAAGTGTATTAAATATTTTTTCTGTTACGTATATACATTTATATCTTGCAATTTCATATAATAGTTTCTTATCAATAGATTCATTATTAATACAATCTTCGCAAACAATTATATTCTCTATATCAGCCTTTTCTTCAATAGCTTCTGCTACAAGTTTTATTCCTTCTATTATGAACTGATTATTATTATCACGAAATTTTTTTTCTTTTAATTTTTTTATATTTTTTACAAGTTCATTATCTTTACTTGTTATTACTTGCATTTTCAAGCACACTCCCTTTATTTTTATTTAACAAAAACTTATGTATGTATTAATTTTTTATTATTTTTCATCTTTCCAAAATTTTAAAAAATCAATAACTTCCTCTAATTGCTTAATCTCACCATTTGATTTGCTTTTTAAAGTAATATATGGCTCTTTACCAGGTGAAAAACTAATTTGATTTTTATATTTTTCAATTACCTTATTTACCATATTAATATCAAACTTTTTAGCATCAAAATAAAATACAAAATTATCTTTTCTTTTAGTTAATTTTAAAATATTTAAAAATCTACACATTTCTTTAATACGAACAATGTCAAATAAATTTTCTATTTCAGCTGGCATATTTCCATATCTATCTATAAGTTCATCTATAACATTTGCAATATCTTGTTCAGTTCTACACAATGCTATAGATTGATAAATTTCAATTTTTTGACTAGAATCACTAATATATTCATCTGGAATATATGTTGAAATATTTAAGTCTATTTGTACATCTATTTCTTCTTGAACTTCTATTCCTTGCATTTCTTTTATAACTTCATCTAGTAATTTACAATACATTTCATAACCAACTTGTTCCATATGACCATGTTGAATTTCACCAAGTAAACTACCTGCACCTCTTATCTCTAAATCCCTCATTGCAATTTTAAAACCTGAACCGAATTCTGTAAATTCTTTTATTGCTTTTAAGCGTTTATCTGCAACTTCTGATAGCATTTTATCTGGCTTATATGTTATATATGCATATGCTTGTTTATCTGCTCTACCTACTCTACCTCTAATTTGGTATAATTGTGCTAATCCAAGCCTATCTGCATTTTCAACTATTATAGTATTAGCATTTGGAATATCTATTCCAGATTCCAAAATTGTTGTACATACTAATACATTTGTTTTTTTATTAATAAAATCAATCATTATTTCTTCTATTTCTCTTCCTGACATTCTTCCATTAGCAACACTAACTTTTGCTTCTGGAACAAGACTAGAAATTTCCATAGCTTTTTTTGTAATATTTTCTACATTATTAAATAAATAAAATACTTGACCATTTCTTTCAATTTCTTTTATAATTGCTTCTTTAATTACATCTACATCATATTCTAATACATAAGTTTGAACTGGTTTTCTAATTTGTGGTGGTTCATAAATTACAGACATATCTCTAACACCAACTATAGACATATGTAATGTTCTAGGAATTGGTGTTGCAGTCATTGTTAAAACATCTATATTATTTTTCAATTGTTTAATTTTTTCTTTAGCTTTTACTCCAAATCTATGTTCCTCATCTATAATTAATAATCCTAAATCTTTAAATTCCACATCATCACTAAGCATTCTATGTGTACCTACTACAACATCAATATCACCCAATTTTAATTTTCTAACAATTTCTGCTTGTTGCTTTTGTGTTCTAAATCTATTTAATACTTCTACATTAATTGCAAAATCTTTCATTCTTTTTCTAAATTCTTCAAACTGTTGGTTTGCCAAAACAGTTGTTGGTACTAAATATGCAACTTGTTTATGATCCATTACAGCTTTAAATGCTGCTCTTATTGCTACTTCTGTTTTTCCATATCCAACATCTCCACAAAGTAACCTATCCATTGGTTTACTTGATTCCATGTCTTTTTTTACTTCTTCTATACAACGTAATTGATCTTCTGTTTCAACATATTCAAAATTTTCTTCAAATTGTTTTTGCCAATCTGTATCTTTGCTAAAAGCATATCCCGAAATTTTTTCCCTTTTTGCATATAATTCTATTAATTCTTTTGCTACTTCTCGTAAATTGTTTTTCACTCTTGTTTTTACTTTAGACCAATCTTTTCCACCTAATTTATATATTTTAGGGCTACCTTCACCACCAACATATTTTCTAATTGTATCCATATTTGTTGTTGGAACATACAAAATATCATCATCTAAATATCTAATCTTTATATAATCTTTTACAACATTATCTGCTTCAATAGTGTTTACACCAATATATTGACCAATACCATGTGAAGAATGAACTACATAGTCACCTATATTCAAATCTGCAAAAACTACTTTTTCTCCTTCTTTAAAGTCTTTTGCTACTTTTTTCTTTTTTACAGGAATACTTGTGAAAAAATCCTCACTTGAAATTACAAGCAAATTCAAGTCATAATCTTCAAACCCTGAAGTTAGTGCACCAGTTGTTATTAATACTTTTCCTTTTTCAAGTTTTTCTACTTTTTTTACAAAAATATTTTCTATATTTTTGTCTTTTAACATAACCGAAATTTTTCTAGCATTTTCTTCGCTTCCACCAAGAATTAAAATGCTTTTTTGTTTTTTTATTGCATCATTTATTGTAATACACATATTATCAATTTCATTTTTATAATACAAAACATCTCTATAATTAAAACTCCAATTTATGTTTGTAATTTTATTGCTTACAACATCATCTTTATACAATAATATACTATCATTTCTACCTGTATTGTCCTCAATTTTTTTCAATAAATTTTCTTCTACATGTTGTTCATTGTTACTAAAATTATTATTTATATCTTTATAAGTTGATAAATTATTAATAATATCTGGAATGCTTTTTTCTTTTTCTAAAAGATTTCTAATTAAATTTTTATTTTCTATTATTATATTATCGATTCTTTGATTTATTTTTCCAAATTCATCTAAAACTATTACAAATTTATCTAAATATTCTAAAATATTTGATTTTTTACTATAAAAACTATTATAGTATTTATCTATTTTACTAATATAATCGCCTGAACGTATTACTTCCAAATCTTCTTTTAAATTAGTTTTATTTGTGTAATTATTTTGTTCAATTTTTTTTATTACTTCATCTATTCCATATTCCAAAATGTATTCATGTGATGGATTTATTTGAATATCATCAAGCATTTCTACTGATCTTTGAGAAACAATATCAAATTTTCTTATTGAGTCTATATCATCTCCCCAAAGTTCTATTCTAACACCATATTTTTCTGAAACAGATATATCTACAATTCCACCTCTAATACTAAATTGTCCTCTTCCATCTATTAATTCTTTTCTTTCAAATCCTAAATCTACTAGTTTTTGTTTTAAATAATCTGTATTAATTGTATCTCCAACTTTTAATTTTATATCATTTTTATATAACACATTTTTTGGTATCATATTTTGCATTATAGTTTCTATTGTAATTATTAAAATATCTACTTTATTATTATGTATATTGTTTAAAACTTGTATTCTTTCATATGGTAAATCTTTACTTTCAGCTATGTAATCATAAGTTACAATTTCTTTTTTTGGAAAAATTGCAATATTTTTATTAAAATACTCTAAGTCTTTTAGTAATCTTTTTGCTTGAATTTGATTATATGTTATTATACATATATTTTTATTTAAATTATTATTTAATGATGCTAAAATTTGAATTTTTCCCATATCAGATAAGCCCGATAAACTTATCGGACTTTGTTTTGTTTTTATATGATTAATTATTTCTGAAAACTTTTTTGAATTTTCCAATTCATTTATTAGAATATTCAATTTCTATTCATTCCTTTCACTGTTTTCATTTTTTATTTATAATTATATTTATATTTCTATTTTACCAAAAAAATGTTCTTTAGTCAATGCATATTTTCTACTATTTTCCACTATTTTTCTACATTTTGCTCTCCAACAATATCAATAAACTCATTCAAAATTTCATTATTCATCAAAACTCCACCAGCAGAATCAACTTTATTTCCATTTTTTATATCAATTCTACAATTATTTCTGTCTCCTGAAAAGAATCTTATTGCTCCACGAAGTTTTTCTTTTTGTTCTTCATTCAAATTAGTAATATTAATTTCTATAGATTTAATTCCTTTATTTATATTTTTTTCAGAATTTGCACCTTTTTCACTATTTTCCTTAAACGGTAAAATTTTATTAGCAACAATTTTTACATCTTCATCTTCCCTAATACTTAATCTACCCTCAACCAAAACAATACTTTCATCCATTAGAATATCTGAACACATTTGATAGCAATTCTCAAAAACAATTATCTCACATTGTCCAAATAAATCTTCTATTGTTACAAAGGCCATAATTTTATTATTTTTAGTATATTTCTTTTTTACACTATTAATTATTCCAGCAATTCTAACAACTTGACCATCTCTATACTTAGGAACGTCTTCCATTATCTTGTCTTCCGTTTCTTGCAATTGTTTCATTTTCAAAGTATTTATATTTGTTTGCTCAGCAATTTGTTCTCTAAACTGTTCTAGCGGATGACCAGAAATATATAATCCTAGCATTTCTTTTTCCATTGATAAAAGTTCTTTTTCTGTATATTCTTTTAAAGTAGTATATTTATATTTCATTTTTTCAAGTTGATTTTCAACATTGTTATTTGAATTATCATTTTCATTTTTTTCAATATTATCTGTACCACCAAAAGCTAAATCAAACATTGTAACTTGCCCTTTAAAACTTTTTTTATTAGTATCAGCAATACTATCCAAAATATCTTCAAAAGATGCCATTAAAGTGCTTCTTGTTTGTTCAAATTCATCAAAAGCTCCTGCTTTTATTAGACTTTCTATACATTTTTTATTAACAGATTCACATTGCATTCTTTCACAAAAATCTGAAAAATCCTTGAATATACCATTTTCTTCACGATTTTTAACAATAGCATCTACAACTGCAGTTCCAACATTTTTTATACTTCCTAATCCAAATCTTATTTTTCCTTCATCAACTGTAAAACGAGTAAAACTTTTATTTATATCTGGTTTTAAAATTTGGATTCCCATTTTTCTACATTCATCTATATATAGTGGAACTTTATCTAAATTTCCTAAAAAGCTATTTAATGTTGCAGCCATAAATTCCTCTTTATAGTATGCTTTCAAATATGCTGTTCTATAAGATACAACTGCATAAGCAGCAGCATGCGATTTATTAAAAGCATATTTAGCAAATTCAGCCATTTCATCAAATATTGTATTTGCAGATTTTTCATCTATTCCGTTTCTGATGCAACCAGGAATTATAACATTTCCATTTTCATCTGTTTGTCCATGTATAAAATATTCTCTTTCTTTTGCCATTACATCTAGTTTTTTCTTACCCATAGCACGACGAACTAAATCAGCTCTACCTAAAGAATATCCTGCCAAATCTCTAACTATTTGCATAACTTGTTCTTGATATACCATACAACCATATGTTACTTCTAATATTGGTTTTAAAGCTGGATGAGTATACACAGCATGTTCTGGGTCTTGTTTATTTGCAATATATCTTGGAATTTGATCCATTGGACCAGGACGATATAATGAAACCCCTGCTATTATATCTTCTAAACAATCTGGTTTTAATTCTTTCATAAAGTTTGTCATACCTTGGCTTTCAAATTGGAATATTCCCATACTATCTCCATTTTGCCAAAGTTTATATACTTTAGGGTCATTCATTTCTCTATCAAAAGCAACATCTATTCCTCTATTTTGTTTTACTAAATTAATTGTATCTTGTATTACTGTTAATGTACGTAATCCTAAAAAATCCATTTTTAGTAAACCTAATTCTTCTAGTGTTGTCATTATAAATTGTGTAGATATTAAACCATCACGAACATATAATGGAACATATGTATCAACTGGTTCTTTTGTTATAACTATTCCACATGCATGTGTTGAAGCTTGTCTTGGTAGCCCCTCTAACCCCATAGCTATTTCTAATAATTTATTTATTTCAGGATCATTTTCATAAAGTTCACTTAATTCTCTATTTTGTTCTAAAGCCTTTTTTATTGTGATATGTAATTCATTTGGTATCATTTTTGCAAGTTTATCTGTTTCGGCATATGGAATATCTAAAGCTCTTCCAACATCGCGAATTACCATCCTTGCAGACATTGTTCCAAAAGTTATAATTTGCGAAACATGGTCTTGTCCATATTTTCTTCCAACATAATCTATTACCTCTTGTCTTCTTTCATAGCAAAAATCGACATCAAAGTCAGGCATACTAATTCTTTCTGGATTTAAAAATCTTTCAAAAATCAAGCTGTATTTTATCGGATCTATATCTGTAATTCCTATTGCATATGCAACAATTGAGCCTGCACCAGAACCACGTCCTGGTCCAACTGGTATTCCTTGTGATTTGGCATAATTTATATAATCCCAAACTATTAAGAAATAATCAACATATCCCATCTTTTTTATTACTGATAATTCATATTCTGCTCTATCTAAAATTTCTTTTGTTACATTTTCTGCATACTTTATTTTAATACCATCATCACATAATTTTTTTAGATAATCAAAATGTGTTTCAAATTCTTCTGGTACATCATAATTTGGCAAAATTGTATGACCAAATTCAAAATCTACATTACATTTATTTGCTATTTCTACTGTGTTTTCTATTGCTTCTGGAATATTTTTAAAATATTCAGACATTTCTTCAGGTGATTTTACATAAAAATCATCTGTTTCAAATTTCATTCTATCTTCATCAGTCATCCTTTTACCTGTTTGAATACATAGTAAAACTTCATGATTATAACTATCTTCTTTTTTTAAATAATGTGCATCATTTGTTGCAACTAGCTTAATTCCTAGTTTACGAGATAATTGTACTAATTTTTGATTAACTATAATCTGCTCTCTTAACGTATTAGCTTGAACTTCTAAATAGTAATCATCACCAAATAAGTTTTTATGCCATAATGCTACTTCTTCAGCTTTTTGGGGATTATCATGTAATAAATTTTGAGCTACTTCTCCTCCTAAACAGGCGCTACAACAAATTAAACCTTCATGATATTTTTCTAAAATTTCTTTATCTATACGAGGTTTATAATAATATCCATCTACAAAACCTAATGAAACCAACTTTGATAAATTTTTATATCCTTCATTATTTTTAGCTAATAGTATTAAGTGGTAATATTTATTATCAATATTAGGTTCTTTATCAAACCTTGTACGAGGTGCAACATATACCTCACATCCTATAATAGGCTTAACTCCATTTGCCTTACATGCTTTGTAAAAATCTATTACACCAAACATAACACCATGATCTGTAATTGCTATTGAATCCATTCCTAATTCTTTTGCCCTTACAGGTAAATCTTTTATTCTATTTGCTCCATCTAGTAAACTGAATTCACTATGTACGTGTAAATGTACAAAATTTGGCATTATTATCTACTTCCTTTCTATTATTCTAAATTTTATATCATACTTTCAATAGAATTTCAATCTATTGAAAAGATTATGTGGCTACAGCCATTATAGTTCAACACTTTTTCAATTATTTGCCTAAAAGCAAGAATTAAATATGCAGGTATTACGTAACCCAAATAAAATATATTATTGTTCTAAAGTGTAGGTTTTTGTATATTTTTGTCAAAACTAGTCGACATATTATATTAACTTTTTCTTATTTTGTATTTACATTTCTCCATTTTACTGGTATAATAGATTTTGTGAAACATACAAAATGGAGTTACAATAACATCACTACAAAGGAGGATTTTACACAATGCCTATTGAAATTCCAAATATCAATGAGTTTGTACTCAATGATATTAAGTCAACTGTTAATAATAATAACAGTAACTTTTTGAAAATCAGTAATGCCAATCTTGAATTACTTAAAAATGTAACAGAGGTAATCTATCCTGATTGCATCCTTTACTTAGGAAACAAAATTTCAATCTGTTTTATTCAGTCATATCTGCTGAAAAAAAACATAGAAATTTCCTCAATTGAAAGATGTATGTCACAAGAATTAAGCATTCTGAAGGTTACTTTTTAATTCAAACCTTAACTGAATTTTCAAAAACACAAAATTTTCACTTATGAATTTGAGACTTTATGAACAATACTAACTGTTCCATAAAGTCTCATATTTTTCATATATGTAACAATTCAAATTTTTTATAAATTCCTTGCCATTTGTACACCTGAAGCAGAAGCCATCATTAATCCCCTTGTCATTCCACCGCCATCTCCAATACAAAACAATCCTTTAACACTAGTTTCAAAATTATTATTAATTAATACTTTATTACTATAAAATTTAATTTCAGGTCCATATAATAAATTATCTGGATTGGCAAACCCCTCAACAATTTTATCCATCTCTTTTATAAACTGTAAAATATCTGTCATTGTTCTATAACCTATTGCAAAAGTTATATCTCCTGGCACAGCTGATTTAAGTGTTGGTACAACCGAATTTGAGTCTAATTCATTTTGCCATGTTCTCTTACCTCTGTTAATATCTCCTAATCTCTGAACTACAACATTTCCTTGACCCAATTCATTTAAGTTTTTAGCAACATTTCTTCCATATTCAATTGGTTTATTAAATGGATATGTAAAATTATGTGACACTAATATTGCTAAATTTGTATTTGTACTTTTTTTATCTTTATAAGAATGACCATTTACCAAAGTTAAATTATTGTCATATACTTCTGAAGATACAAAACCACTAGGATTTTGACAAAATGTTCTTACTTTATCTTTAAATGGATATGGATATCCTATAAATTTTCCTTCATACATATATTTATTAATATTTTCCATAACTGAATTTGGTAATTCATATCTAATTCCTATATCAACAACACCAGCTCTAGACTCTATATTATGTTTATTACACATTTCTGATAACCAATTTGCACCTTTTCTTCCAACAGCAATTACAACATTATTTGAATAAAATTCTTCGACTCTTTCGCTTTTTACAGATTTGGTTATTACGCCCTTTACAATATTATTTTCAATAATTATGTCTTCAACAACTGTCTCAAATTTCATATTTACTTCATTTTCTTCTAAATATTTTTCTAATTTTTGATACAATTCATGTGCTTTTTCAGTTCCTAAATGCCTTATTGGAATATCTATTAAATTAATTCCCTCTTTTTTAGATTTATTTCTAATTTTTGAAACTTCTTCTTTATATTCCACTCCTTCAAGCTTAGTATCTGCACCAAATTTTAAATAAATATCATCTGTATAATCAATAATCTTTTTAGTAGCTTCAACACCTATATATTTATGCAAACAGCCCCCTACATAAATATCATCATCTTCTTCATTATACAATGAAAGTTTCCCATCCGAAAATGCACCTGCACCAGAAAAACCACTTGTTATATTACAAAAAGGCTTACATTTTGTACACTTTCCTGTTTTTTCTATTGGACATACTCTATTTTCAACACGTTTACCTTGTTCAATTAATAAAACATTTTTTGCCTTTCCAAGCTGAATTAATTCATATGCACAAAATATAGAGCTTGGTCCCATTCCTATTAAAATAGTATCATATTTATTTGATTTTTCTGACATAATATTTACCTCCTAATTTGTAAAAAATACACCATATTATTGTAAAAATTATAAAATTTTAATTAATTCTCCTATATTTTTACCCTGAGTAATTGGAATTTGTATTATCTCAAATTTTGAAATTTTATCTCCAAATTTTATTTCAACTACATCTCCAACTTTCACATCATAACTTGGTTTAACAATCTTTCCATTGACAACAACTCTACCATTATCTGCAGCCTCATTAGCCACAGTTCTTCTTTTAATTACTCTTGACACTTTTAAAAATTTATCTAAGCGCATTTATTCACTCTCCCTTCTGCTAAACTTTTTATACCATATTCGCTAAATTATTTCAAGCCCAATAAACAACTACCACTGATTGTTAGTTGCAAATTTTTTGCATAAATTTAGAATTATTGTAAAAAATATTAGCAATTACAATAAAAAGGAGGAATAGTTTTGGAACATATTGGAGAACAAACTATAAAATTTAATAATCCACCAACAATTTTGGAAACCGCATGTATTGTTGGTCCTAAAGAATCACAAGGTCCAATGGCAAAATATTTTGATCAATGTATAGAGGATGAATTCTGGGGTGAAAAAAGTTGGGAAAAGGCTGAAAGTAAATTTGTAAAAGAAACTGTAAGTGGAGTCATTTCAAAATCTGGAATTTCTGCAACAGATATAGATTATTGTTTTGCTGGAGATTTATTAAATCAATGTATTTCTTCTAGTTTTGGTTTACGTGAATTAAATATTCCATTTTTTGGTGTATTTGGTGCATGTTCTACATTTGCAGAAAGTATGTGTTTAGGAAGTGTTTTTGTTGCTTCAGGAGCTGCAAAAAATGTTTTATGTGCTACTTCTAGCCATTTTTGTAGTGCAGAAAAACAATTTAGATTTCCACTTGAATTAGGAAATCAACGTCCACCAACATCACAATGGACTGTAACTGGTTCTGGTGCTGCTATTATATCTGGTTCTGGACAAGGTCCTTATATTACTCATATTACACCTGGGAAAATTGTGGATATGGGTATAAAAGATGCTAATAATATGGGAGCAGCAATGGCTCCTGCCGCACTTGCTACATTGGTAACTCATTTACGTGATACTGGTAGAAAGCCTAGTTATTATGATGCAATTATTACTGGTGATTTAGGTCATATTGGAAAAGATATTTTAGTAGAACTTGCCGAAACTAAAGGATACAATATTAGAGCTAATTACAATGATTGTGGTGTATTAATGTTTGATAAAGAAACACAAGATACCCACTCTGGTGGTTCTGGTTGTGCATGTTTGGGAACAGTTTTTTCTGGATATTTCTTTAATCAACTTAAACAGAAAAAAATGAAAAGAATACTTATGATTGCAACTGGTGCTTTAATGAATTCAACAAGTACCCAACAAGGCGAAAGTATTCCTGGAATAGCCCATGCTATTAGTATAGAAATTTAAAATAACAATTGTAATAAATATTTGTTATCAATTACTTTTAATTACAAAAATAAAGTTACTATTTGAACTTAGTTTATTATACAAATTAAGTTTTAATGGTAACAAAAGAAAGGATTTTTTATATGGAATTTATTCAATCTATTGACTGGATGCAATTATTACGTTGTTTTATTGTCGGAGGAATAATTTGTATTATTGGTCAAATTTTAATTGATAAAACAAAATTAACACCTGCACGTATATTAGTTACATTTGTAACTGCTGGTGCAATTTTAGGTGGTCTTGGTATTTACAAATACATTATAGATTTCGCAGGTTGCCGGAGCAACTGTACCTTTAACTGGGTTTGGTGCAAATCTTGCTAAAGGTGCTATTGAAGGTGTAAAAGAGCAAGGTTTACTTGGTGCATTTATTGGCGGTGTTAAAGCATCAAGCGGTGGTATAGCTGCTGCTGTTTTCTTTGGTTATATTGCTTCTTTAATTGCAAAGCCTAAAATTAAGAAACAATAAGAAAAAACTTCTCAAAAAGCAAAACACTTTTGAGAAGTTTTTTCTTTCTAATCTATTTATTAATTTCTGCTATATATTCATAAAATTTAACATTAGTAATTTGAACATATGGTATTAGCCATAATAATCCAATTCCTAAAGTAAGTATACTAAGTAATGCCCATCCTATGAAAGATAAATTTAATACAAAATACTCCCATCTATGACCATTCATAATATCTTCACTTTTTTTAGCAACTTCTTTTCCTGGCATTTCAAGATTATCATTTCCAATATATGAAGTAAGTTGATATAAATATGATTTTACCATTAACCAAATACTAGATGCAAGTGTAAATACAATAGCTAATATACCTATAATAACTATTAAGTTATCGTCTAGCATATCCATTGATACCATAATACTGTATGCAACAAGTATTACTATAGATAAAACATATGCAATAACTGGTGCTAGCATTTTCAAAAATACGCTAAAATAAATACTCCATGATTTTGAAAAATTATCAAACCCCATTTTGAAAAAGTCTAAAACTCCAGTTTTTTCACCTCTTGAAAATTTAATCATTTGTCCAATTAGCCCAAATGAAATTGGAACTGTTATAACAATTTGTAAAATTCCCCCAAATGGTATTGATTGTGATATTGCTGACATTACTCCTATAATAACTTGATATACTACTATTATAGCTATTGCTTCTCCCCATCTTCCTCTTAATGTTTCTTTTGCTTGAGTTTTTAGTTCTAATCTTGTCATTAGTATTCCCCCTTTCTTTTTACATTTAATATTTCATTCTTACATTTTAATTATACTATAAAAAAATTTCTTTTTCAAGTTCACTGAAATTCATCCATTTCAAAAGTATTAAACTGTAAAAAACATTAATAACTCAGTTGATACATATGCCTCAATTAATGAAGCAATTCCTAATGGAATAAGTAAAATTAAACAAAACATAGTATGTCTAATTACATCTTGTTTAACACTTGTATTTTTATCATCTTTAACAATTACTCTATATAATTTCAATGCACTTACACATAACATTAAAATTATTGGAATTATAATAATATTTTGAAAAAATAAACATGCACATGAAAAAAGTATTCCGCTTCCAAGTACCCATACTTGCTATAATAGCTGAAATTGTATAACCAATACAAAAACCCTTATATGATGTAATAATATAAATTAATGGAATTCCAATTATTGTAGAACCAGCAAGCCATATGATTCCAACTAATTTCAAATTTTCAATAATCGAAATTTGAGCTAATTTAATCTTATCAACTGTATATTCTTCTCCATGTATAGTTGTAATAAAACCATTTATATAACCACTTATTTCAGTTTTACTTTGTTCATTTGAATTATTAATAACTACAACCCCTATCATAACACCAATTATAAAAATGATAGATAAAATTAAATAATCTTTTATATTCATATTTACATGTTGCAATATAATGTTTTTAAACTCATCAAATTTTTTAGAATTGTATCTTACTCCTGTTCTCATATGTTCCTCCACATAAATTGTTCTTTAATTTAATGTGTATTCTTGCCCAAAATAAAATATACCAAATTATAAAAAGAGTTTTTTATAATTTGGTATATTTTTATGTATTATTTTTTACATTTTTTCAGGCATTTTAATGCCAAGAATGTTTGCACCAATTTTAAGTATTTTACCAGTTGCATAAGTTAAAAATAATCGTGCATTTTTTAAATCATTTTCATCAACAATAATTTTATTGTTATTATAATAACTACTATAAGCTTTTGCAACATCTATTAAATATCTAGACAATATTGAAGGTTCATTTTTTTCTGTAACTTGTTTTAATATTTCTTCAAAATTATATACTAGTTTTAATATATTTTGAGCTTCAATATCTTGTAAATATTCTACTTTTATATTTTTGAAAACATCACTATTTTGTATGTTTTCAAATTTGTTTCCAGATTTTTCAATTATACTTTTTGTTCTAACATATGTGTATTGAATATATGGGCCAGTTTCACCTTGAAAATTTAAAATTGTATCCCAATCAAAAATTTCATCTTTAATTCTATTATTAGACAAGTCATTAAATATTACTGCTCCAATTCCTACTTTTTTTGCTATTTCATCTTTATCTTCAAGTTCAGGATTTTTAGTTTCTATAACACTTTTAGCCCTTTGTATTGCTTCATTTAATAAATCTTCTAATTTTACTACAGTACCTTCCCTTGTTGACATTCTCCCTGTTGGAAGCAATACCATACCAAATGAAACATGTTCTAATCCATTTGTATATTTTTCGTCTATTCCTAATAATTTTGCTGTTTCAAATACTTGTTTGAAATGTAAATTTTGTTCATATGATACTACATATAAAGCTTTATCAAAATCATATGTTCTTGCTCTATATAAAATTGCTGCTAAATCACGTGTAGCATATGTTGTTGAATCATTTGATTTTTTTATAATAATAGGAGTATTTATTCCTTTATCTTCTAAATTAATTATTTTTGCTCCTTGTGATTCTTCTAATTTGCCTGTTTTTTCTAGTATGTCAATTACTTCTTGCATTTTATCTGAATAAAATGCTTCTCCATTCCATGAATCAAAATTTGAATCTAACAAATTATATACTCTTTGAAATTCCTTTAAACTCAATTCTTTAAATTTTTTCCATAACTCCACACAGTATGGGTCACCATCTTCTAATTTTTTAAAATTGTTTCTACAATTTTCAAGAACTTTTTCATCTTCTTTACATAAATTATTTATTCTTATATAAATATCCATCATTTGATCTATTGGGTTCTCTTCCAAATTATACTCATCTTTCCATAATTTATATCCCTCAATCATTTTACCAAATTGTGTTCCATAATCTCCCAAATGATTTATTCCTATAGTATTATAACCTAAATATTTATATATTTTATATAAAGCTCCTCCTATTACTGTTGAACGTAAATGTCCTATATGAAAAGGCTTTGCTATATTTGGTGCTGAATAATCTATTATAACATTTTTTCCATTTCCAATATTTGATTTCCCATATTCATCATTTTTTAGCATTTCACTTATAACTTCATTTGCCATTTTTTCTTTATTAACATAAAAATTCAAATACCCAGAAACAACTTCAATTTTTTCAATAATATTTTCATCTACTACAATTTTTTCTTTAATATCATTAGCAATCATAACTGGAGATTTTTTTAATTCTTTTGCTAATCTAAAACATGGAAAAGCATAATCTCCATTTGTACTATCTTTTGGAACTTCTATAAAAGACTCTAATTCATTTTCATTAAGTTCTACTACTTTTGCAACAGATTTTGCAATTTCCTTTTTAAAATTTAGCATAATATTTCCCCCTTACATAGTTTTGAAATATACTTAAAAATTTTCCCAAAAAACAACTCAACAATATTTTTACTTATAATATATTTCAGTACATTAACCATTTAAATTTGTTATTATATTAGCACTTTTAACCATAATTGTCAACTTGATATTATGTAGATTAGTTGTGTTTTAACACCTTTTATTATAGTATAAACTAAAATGAAGCATTACGTAACCCAGGTGGGATATGCAAATGTTATGAGCTTCGCCCCAACTTAACTACGCTTCATAACATTTGCATATCCCACCTGGGTTACGTAATGCTTCATTTTAGCCAGATACCTGCAAAAGTATTAAACAGTAACTATTTACTTTGGTGAAAATAAAAAAAACTATTGAAAAATACACAAAATTCTTATATAATGTAACAAAAAAATTCTTTTTTAATATACTTACAATAAAAGGAGAGTGTTAAATTTGGCTAATTTAGAAGAATTAGAAAAATATAGAAAAATACATATGATAGGAATTGGCGGAGTAAGCATGAGTGGAATTGCTGAAATACTAAAACATTGGGGATTTATTGTTACTGGTTCAGATGCTGCAATATCTGAATATACAACAGAACTAATATCACACGGAATTCCTGTAACAATAGGACATGATATAGAAAGTGTATCAAAATCAGATTTAGTTGTATACACAGCAGCAATAAAAGCACAAGATCCAGAATTAGTAGAAGCTAGAAGGTTAGGAATACCAACAATAGAAAGAGCCGATTTTTTAGGTATTCTAACAAAAATTTTTAATGATACAATATGTATTTCTGGAACACATGGAAAAACAACTACAACTTCAATGATTTCTAGTTGCTTTTTAGAAGGAAAATTAGACCCTACTATCCAAGTAGGAGCATTTTTAAAACAAATAAATGGAAATTACAGACTAGGAAATAGCGAATACTTTATAATAGAAGCATGCGAATATGTAGAAAGCTTTTTAAAATTTTATCCAAAAACAGAAATAATACTAAACATTGATAATGATCATTTAGATTATTTCAAAGATATGGAACATATTAAACTTGCATTTAAAAAATATGTAAAACTTTTACCTTCAAATGGATTACTTGTTATTAATAGTGATGATCCAAATTGTGCTGCATTATCAAAATACACAGAAGCAAAAACAATTACATATGGTATAAATAATCAAAACGCAAACTTTGTTGCACGTAATATAACATTTAACAAAAATGGATTTCCTATATTTGACGTATATTACAACAATACATTTTACAAAACAATCTATCTTTCTGTTGCTGGAATTCATAATGTACTAAACGCACTTGCATGTATTGGAGTTTGCCACATGTATGGATTAAACAAAGAACAAATAAAAAATGGTTTAATGAAATTTACAGGTGCACATAGACGTTTTGAATATATAGGTGAATTTGGAAACCATATAAGTGTTTATGATGATTATGCACATCATCCAACTGAAATAAGAGCTACAGCTGAAGCAATGAAAAATAAAACTTACAATAAATCTTGGGTAATTTTTCAACCTCATACATATAGTAGGACTAAAAATTTATTGCAAGATTTTGCAAAAGCTCTAATTTTATTTGATAATATTATTGTTACAGATATATATGCAGCTAGAGAAACAAATACATTTAATATAAGTTCACAAGACTTAGTTAATGAAATAAAAAAACTTGGAAAGACTGCACATTATATACAAAAATTTAGTGATATAGCATCATTTATAAAATCTCATGCCCTTAATAATGATTTAGTTTTAACATTAGGTGCTGGAACTGTTGTAAATATTTCTGGTATGCTTGTTGAACCTAAAGATGAATAAACTTATTTTTAATATTAGTTTCAAAATAAATGATGGTGTTTTAATAAAAAACACCATCATTTATTTATTATTTTATATCATCCTGAGCTAATTCTGGATATTTAAAATCAAATCCATTTTGAGTAATTTGACCTATAGTTTTATGATCCTTTTGCATAGTATTTTTTCCTTTTAGAAAATATTTATATTTAATAGTATCTGTCACCTTACCATTTCCTATTATAATTGGATCATCCCAAGTTGTATCTATAGCATACCAATTATTTTTTATATACACATAATTCCATGCATGTCTTTCAGTATTACCATTTTCATCTACAGCTGTTCCTGCAACTAAAATACAAGGAATATTTAATTCATCTAACATATATTTAAATGCACGTGCATATCCTTCACATATAGCTGTTTTATTTAATAAAGCCCCATATATATTTGATGTATTTTCTCCTTTTTTGGTATCATATTCCACATTATCTACAATCCAATTATGAACATACAATATTTTTTCATAATTGTTACCTGTAGCATTCTTCAAAATTTCATTTTTAGCCTTTTCTATACTTTTTTCAGCTAATTCAACATCTTCTTTTGTTTTAAAATCATCTGTAAAATATGTTGAATTATTTCCTTTTCCAATAAAAAATTCATAATTTGTAGAAGAACCTCTTGTTGTAGTTTTTGTTACTAAACAAACTTTACTACTATCTAAATAAAAATATTGAGATTTATCTGTTATAAAAGCATCCCATGCATTTTGAAATTCTTCAGCTATTAACTCTTTACCATTACTATTACTTTTTGCAACATCATTTAAACTTGCTGGAAGTGAAATATTCTCTTCACCATTTTTTAACTTGTCAACATTTTTCTCTATTGTTACATATATTTTTTTTGCAGTATCACTTAATTGTTGATAATAGTAATATCTTTGAGCATCTGTTAATTCTTCCTTTTCTGGTAGTTCTATATTTTCTTCTATAACTGGAACTCCATTAATATCTAAAACTAAATTACTTAATTGCGTATTTATATCTTCTAAACTTTTCTCTAATTTTACAGGATTAATAGTGTATAAACCTATAATAAATATTATAAACATTATTAATATTATTAGTATAATAGCTAAAAAACAGCCACAACCACTCTTTTTCTTTTCCATTATAAATTTCATTCCTTTCCATAATTTTAATTATTTAAATAATTTAAAAAACAAATTCGTAAACTTTTCCCATATACTTTTCTTTTTAACAATAAGCGACTGTTCTTGATTTAGTGCTACAACATTATTTGCACTTTTTTTGTTATTTTTAAATATATTTTCTTCGAATTTTTCATATTTTTTTAATTTTTCTTCTTCTTCTTTTTGTCTAAAGAATTTTTTTTCATTTTCATCAGACAAATATTTTATATACATATATGATATAATTAGTTCTGTATTTTTTTGTATTTTTTGCATTTGTAACGGAACATACGGATTTATACTAGTAATATATCCCTTTAATTTAGTTTGTTCCAAAAATGAAATCCATTTTCTAGGAATTTTTTTTCTTAAATTCTCATCTAAAAACATAATAATATCATATACTTCTGCATAACATTGTTGTTCCTGAATACTATAAATCTCTTTCATCATCTCTTCCTCCATAGTCCATTACAATTTTATTAGGTTGTATTCCACTTCTCTCATCTTTATAAAACACTTTCACTTTTTCAAAAAAATTCTTAATATAGTTAGAAATATCTATACATCTATTTTTTAATGCTATATTTTTAATATCTTCTTTTTTGAAACAACTTTTATCAAATTCCTTTATTTTACTATATAATGGATTATCTTTTACAGATTCATATCTATTCATATAAATTTTTCTATCTTCTTCATTTTCAAATAACAAATTTAAGAACTTATTTGCTTTTTGTTCTTCAGTCTGATTTTTATCAAAGAATTCACTCAATTTTTTATCGTTTTTTCCAGGTTCATATGCCATTTCATATGCTATTTTGGAAAATGCTGAATCCAACAATATATTTTCTTTCCAAGTATCAATATCCAATGAACTATTATGCATTCTAAATTCATATGTATTAAGTTTGCCTCTTTTTTTTAATATATCTTCTCCCTTATCTAATAACCCTTTTTCAGTTAAATGTTGCATATTAATACCAGTTTCATGTTTAGTTAACACCTTTAATTTCCTGTTAAATTTAAATTTATTGCCATTATTAGTCTGTATAACACTTTTTATATAATCATTATTTTTTTTAACACCACTAATAGTCTTACCAATTGGATGAGCATATCCATTTTTATGTAATAAACTGTTTGATATATCCATAACACCATATAAACTTTTTTTTGTACCAGTTTTTATAGCATTTGGTAATTTATTCATAAATTTTGAATTTTCTTTTTCAGATATATCTGCAGCTTTTATTATTTCTGATGGAACAGAAAATAATATCTTTCTTATTCCATCAACTGGTGACAATTTAACAGCACCAGCTCTTATTAAATCATTTTCTTTATTACACATTTTGTACATAAATACTTCTGACTCTTTCCATAATCTTAAAAAGTTTTCCATCATTTGTGGATTTTTTTTCATCATTGTTGCATCAAAATGAATATGTCCTCCACATTGTTCATTTACATATACTTTTCTTGTTTTATCATATGGGTTGTTTTTTATAATATTTAAGACCTGTTCAAAGTTTTTATATAAATTTGGATTTTCATTTTCATTAAGTGGGGGTGATACAACTTCTATTCCGTTGTCTGTAACAGAATCATCAAGTACAACCTTCCAACCTTTCAAATTTTCATCTTGTTGCAGTAGTTTTTTTATATCATGATAATTGCAATTTTGTGCCTCTATTTCACAACCAAACTTTATATATGGTGGTAAGTTCATTTTTTTAGTTTTATTACAAAAATTCATTTAAAACTTCATTCCTTTCAAACAGAATACATTTATCTTAAATATATAAATTATGTTTAATACTTACTATATAAATATTTTACCATTTTATAAATTCCAAGTCAAACAAAACCTAAAATCATTTTGCCTACTTTAATTTTACATTAACTTTATTTATAATATCACAATTTTTCTGTTTTTACTAATTTACCTCCCTCATTTGCTTAATCATCATATCTGCAAAAACAGCATATCCTTGTGTTGGATCATTAACCAACACATGTGTAACAGCACCAACAAACCTTCCATTTTGAATAATTGGTGAACCACTCATTCCCTGAATAATACCACCAGTTTTTTCCAGAAGTTTCTTATCTGTTACCTTTATAAGCATACTTTTATTATCATAATTATTACTTGCATAAATCTTTTGAATTTCAATTTCATATTTTTCTTTTTTACCATTTTCTAACTCTGATATAATATACGCTTTTCCTTCTTTAATTTCACTTCTTAAAGCAACCTCCATTTCTTCAAACGAAGATATATTTAAATTTTCCTTATTTGTTATATTTCCACAAATTCCAAATAATCCGTTTTTATAAACATCACCAATTTTTAATCCTGTTTCAATTGTTCCCCTTACTTCTCCAGGACTTCCTTTTTCTCCCTTTTTTATAGCAACAATAGAACTTGTTGTTAATTCACCATTTGCAATATTTACAATTTCTCCTGTATCAATATCTGTTATTCCATGTCCCAATGCTGCAAACATTCCTGTTGAAGGTTCATAAAATGTAGCAGTACCAACACCAGCTGCTGCATCACGAACCCATAATCCTAATTTATAATCTGCACTTGATGTTTTTATTGGTGTAATTGTAGTAGTAATTTCATTATTATTTCTTACATATATAATTTCTAATCTATCACCATTTGATTTATTAACATTTTTTATTAATTCATCTGTATTTTTTATTGCAACATTGTTTACTTGAATAATCATATCACCTTCTTGAATTCCTGAATTTTCATATGGCTTATAACTAACATTATCTTCACCTTTAATTTCAGACATTCCAACTACTAAAACACCTTTTGTATATAATTTTAAACCCACCGAATTTCCTAATGGTATTACTCTTGTTCGTGGTATAACATTTACATCTATTTCTTTTAACGGAATTGTGCCAAATAAATCTAAACTAAGATTTATAGTTCCCACATTACCTGACACTTTTTCAGCCAAATTTGTTGATGTCTGCATTGCTACATACTCATTAGTACTATCACTCTTTTCTTTTATTTTTAATCCATATATTGTTTTTATATTAAGTTCTTCACCTTGAAAAATTATAATATTATCAGGTAAAAGTGTTATATTACATATATAAATATATATTGTTAAAAAAAATAAAATTAATAAAACTGGTTTTAATTTAAATTTCATAAAAATCACCTATACATAGATTACCCAATTTTATTAATTTTACACAATTGTTTTACTTTAGTTTATCTTCTCATCATATATCTTCTTGTAAAATACGAATTATTTGTATTTCTATTACATCCACAACCACTTATATTTGAATTTGAAGAATTATTGCATCCACAATCATCGTCATCATCATCATTGTTATTATTTGTATTTCCACATATACCACCATTTTTTAAATTGCTTCCATTTAGACATGGATTATCACTATTTCGTATTAAACAACATATAAATCTTACAATTAATGCTGTTATTAATGCTAGTAATGTATACAATATTGCATAAACAAGAAAACTTTCATCAAATGCTGCAAAAGTTATAATTAGGAAAACAGCAAAAAATGTCGCTGCTACTAATATTGGGCTATTTAACAATTTTTGTAAAACAATAGCAAAAATTATAGTTGCAACAGGTATTGCAAAGAATATTAATAAAGTATTCATACACATTTTTCTCCTATCTTTTTTTATATATAATATGATATTTTTTTTATTTGGTTACTTTTGCAATCATATGATGTTATGTTTAAAATAAAAAAAAGAAATAAAACACGATTTTGTCGTTTTCTACTTCTTTTTTAATCTTTATTTATATAAATGGTAGCGAGAAGTGGATTCGAACCACCGACCTGCCGGGTATGAACCGGATGCTCTAGCCAACTGAGCTATCTCGCCATGTGTGTGAACAATAAATATTATAATGTTTTTTGATATATTTGTCAATAGGTATAAAGAATTTTTTTATTTAAAGAATTTTTTATTTAGCTTGTTAAGGAGTGTTACTAGTCAGCCTTAAAATAGCTTGGGCAAGTATCAACTAAGGATAACCAGTATAACTTACAGCTTAATAGCAAAAACACAGTATAAAATTTTAAAATTCTATACTGTATTTTGTTATTCTAAAATTATATGAATATACTTATTTAATTATCTCTTTATCTTCAATTTTAAACTTTTTACCTTTTATTCTCTTTTCTGGTCTTGTAACTTGTTCTTCAAGTTTTGATTTTAAAGATTTCTTTCTTTCATTTAATCCTTTTTCTGTTCTCAATATCTCATTTATTTTTTCTCTATCTTCATTTGAAAATGTATCTTTTTTATTTACAACATCTTTCCAATTTTCAACTTCATCTAAACAATTTACAACATACTCATCTTTTTCTTTAAAAATAGCTAACATAGCTTGTTTTAAATAACTTAAAAAGGTAGTTCTTGTTTCTGTTTGATTTTCCATCTATTCAACCTCCGATTTTCTATAAACCTAAACGTTATACTATATATTAACATAAAATTCGTAAAAAATCAAGTACTTTAGCAAAATTAATTCATATAATCTTTCAATTTTTTGCTTCTACTTGGATGTCTTAATTTTCTTAATGCTTTTGCTTCAATTTGTCTAATTCTTTCACGAGTAACCATAAACTCTTTTCCTACTTCCTCAAGTGTTCTTGCTTTTCCATCTTCTAAACCAAATCTTAATTTTAAAACTTTAGCTTCTCTTGGAGTTAACGTGTTCATAACTTCTTCTAATTGTTCTCTAAGTAGTGTATATGCAACAGAATCTTGTGGTGCAGGTGAATCATCATCTTGTATAAAATCTCCTAAATGGCTATCATCTTCTTCTCCAATAGGTGTTTCTAATGATACAGGGTCTTGTGCAATTTTTTGAATTTCTAATACTTTCTCAACTGGTAGTTCCATTTCTTTAGAAATTTCCTCTGGTGTTGGTTCACGTCCTAATCTTTGTAATAAATCTCTTGATGTACGAATTAATTTATTAATTGTTTCAACCATATGAACAGGAATTCTTATTGTTCTTGCTTGGTCAGCAATAGCTCTAGTTATTGCTTGTCTTATCCACCATGTTGCATACGTACTAAATTTGTATCCTTTTGTATAATCAAATTTTTCAACAGCTTTTATTAATCCCATATTTCCTTCTTGAATTAAATCTAAAAATAACATTCCTCTTCCAACATATTTTTTTGCAATACTTACTACTAATCTTAAATTTGATTCAGCCAACTTTTGTTTTGCATCTTCATCACCTTCAAGAACTTTTTGTGCTAAATCTAATTCTTCTTCATAACTTAACAATGGAATTTTTCCTATTTCTCTTAAATACATTCTAACAGGGTCATCAACATTTATTCCTTCAAAATTAGTTACATCTATTTCTTCTAATTTTATTTCTTCAACATCTTCTAAGTCTTCAAAATTAGGTTCTTCTAGCTCTTCACTAAATACATTTACACCTATATTTTCAAAAGTATCAAATACTTCTTCTATTTGTTCAGTATTGGCATCTCCTAATTGTGTTGCTAATTCACCATAAGTAATTTTTCCATCTTTTTGTGCCTTTTTTATTATATTCATAACTTTTTCTTTATCAAGTTCTGTTTTTTCTTTATTCTTTTCTTCATTTTTTTCTTCGTTCTTATTTATTCTTATTGTTATTTCTGAATATTCATCCACCTTTGTATTTGGTCTTATACTTTGACCTACAACTACTCCATTTTCTTTTTTATCATTATTTACATATTTAATTACTACATCTAAATTTTTTAATATTTGTTTTGCTTGCTCTTCTGTTTTACCAATAACATTTGGAATTTCAATTTTTTGTATTATTTCTATTTCATCATTTTCAGATTTTTTCATTAATTCTACCTCCTATTTTATTCTAGCCAATTTTATTATAACTTCACTTAGACTCTGCTCTAAACTAGCCCTTTCCTCCTTTGTTAAGTTATTTGTATTTTCAAGTGTTTGTACAATTTCATTTCTAATTGAAATTAATTTATCTTTTTCATAATTATTTAATATATCATCTATACATTTATCTACTTCTACTATTTCAAAATCATATGCCATTACCCATGTTAAAAAATTTATTGTTTCTTCATCTTCAAATAAATCTAATACATTATTAATACTATTTCCTCTTTCTAATTCTTCATACAATTTTTTTATTATTTTCTTATTTCTTTCATTTTTTATATTTTCATAATTTATTTTATCTTTCAACTTATCATATGCTTCTTCTGGATAATTAATAAGAAGATATATTATAACATTTTCGTTTCTAGTAGTAGCATCATCATTTTGTTTTAATTTAGGTTTTATTTCCTGTTTTACAAATGGTGTTTTTTTCTGTAGTGCTTTTTCATTTTGATTTTTTCCATATATTAATTTGTTAATTTCTGCATATATTGCTTCTTTTGAAATTTTGTAATCTAGTGCTATTTTGTCAACATAAACTTCCTTTTCTATATTACTCTTAATTTTGGCAAGCTCTTTTGCAATTTCATTTAAAAATTTAATTTTATCATTTGGCTGATTTAAGTCAAATTTGTTTTTTAATATTTTTATTTTAAATTCTATAAGAGATATTGCACTATCCATACATTTTTGTAACCTTTCAGGTCCATATTTTAATATGAATTCATCAGGGTCTTTTGCACCTTCTATTTGCAAAATTCTAACATCACACCCTAAATTTTGTAAAATTTCCAACCCCCTAAGTGTTGCAGCTTGTCCAGCTCCATCTGAATCATAACCAATTATTACTTGTCCACTATTATTTCTTAATAATCTACCTTGAGCTTCTGTTAAAGCTGTTCCTAATGAAGCAACAGCATTTGTTATTCCTCTTTGATGAAGTGATATTGCATCCATATATCCTTCTACAATTAATATTTTATCTGTATTATGTTTTTTTGCTGCATATAATCCAAATAGATGTCTTCCTTTACTATAAACTATATTTTCTGAAGAATTTATATATTTTGGCATTTTTATATTTTTTATTTTATTATCCTCTAATATTCTTCCACCAAATGCAATTACTCTTCCTCTTTCATCTTGTATAGGAAACATCAATCTTTTTCTGAATCTATCAATATATTCCCCTTTTTCATTTTTATTTACCAAAGAAGATGCTAATATTTCTTCATTTGAAAAACCTTCTTTTTTTAAAGTTTGATATAATTCATTAAAATTTCCAGAATAACCTATCATAAAATTCTTTAACGTATTATTGTCAAGTTTTCTCTTTTTTATGTATTCTTGTGCCATTTTAGCTGTAGGTTTGTACAAATTTTCATGATAAAATTGTGCTGTCTTTTCATTTATTTCATATACTCTTGATTTTAAATACAAAACCTTGTTATCTTGATCATTTTCTAATGTTGGCAAAGTTATATTTGCTCTATTTGCTAATGTTCTTACTGCTTCTTTAAACCCAATATTTTCAATTTTTCCTAAAAAATGAAATACATCTCCTCCAACTCCACAGCCAAAGCAATGGAATATTTGTTTTTCTGGTGATACAGCAAAAGATGGTGATTTTTCACTATGAAATGGACATAAGCCAAAAAAATTTCTCCCACTTTTTTTTAAATTAATATATTGAGAGATTATATCTACTATATCATTACTTTTCCTTATTTCATCTATAAGTTCATCACTATATCTTGCCATTTTGGGTTCCTTTCTAAAAATTAATATAACTAATATTAATATTCGACGTATTTTTTGTAAATCCTTCTATATATTAACATAAATTTTTATTTATGTTAATATATAAAATAATTCTACTAAATATTAGAAAAAAGCGGAGATTATATTTTCCGCTTTTATTTAATCAATCTTGAGATGTTCCTGTACCATCAAATGGAATAAATTTACTAACTATATTATTATTGATACTTGTAGGAATACTTTCATGTAATCTGTTTTCTTTAAATGAAACTGTAATTTTATTATCAATAATTTTTTCTATTTCTGATTGTGATACATGTTCTGCTAAAACCAATTCACTTACTAATATTTGTTTAGCATTATTCAACATCTTTTTTTCTCCTGTAGATAGCCCTTTTTCTTTTTGTTTAAAGCTTAAATTTCTTACTACATCTGCAACTTCATATATATCTCCACTTTTCATTTTATCCATATTATCTCTATAACGTTTATTCCAATTGTCTGACATTTCTGTTTCATCTTCTTCTAATATATTTAATACCTTTGAAACATCATCTTTATTTATAATATTTCTAACCCCTATTTCCTCTGCCTTTTCTGTTGGTACCATAACTTTAACTTCACCTGGCATTGAAATTATATAATAATCTTGTTCTTGATTTAGAATATTCTTCTTTTCTATTGCATGTATAGTCCCTGCTCCATGCATAGGATATACTATTTTATCACCTACATTAAACATGTAAGACACTTCCTTTCATTAGCATTTTTATGAGTCAACAAAGGTTTATTTCTTCTTAACTACAATTATAATTATACTACAAAAAATGGTAAAAGTCAAAGACTTTTACCATTAATTTTTTATTTATATATACATAATATATTAATTATGATTTTCTTCATTTTTTCCTTCTGGAAGTGCCGGTAATTCTAATACTATCTTTATTTTCATAAGATACCTTATTTTCCTAATAATTTTCATATTTTTTATTCTTTCCCATAAAGATGGTTTTACATTTATTCTAGTATCTTCATAATATTGTTCATTTTCCTCTTCAAGAGTATCTATTGTATTATTATTTTGTATTGTTTGGTTTATATCTTCATTACTATTATTTTCAGCATTATTTGTAGTATTATCTTGAACATTATTTTGAATAGAAGCATTTTCTTCTTGTTCTTGTACCTTTTCAACTGGAGCTGGTATTTCTTTTAATGCATCTGCTATTTCAATTCCTATATAACTTAATGCCTTAGATTTATCTTCTATTCTTTCCATATCTATTTCAATATGCAAATTTGATTCAAGATTTGCAATTTTTGTATGTATTACTTTTAATGCTTCTAAATAATTTGGTGTTTTATTATTTTTTGCTCTTCCCATTTGTCCCAATGTATCTATTATATCTTCTGAAAAATCTGAAGACAACTCTTGAACACTTTTTTTCCAATCTGTATCTTTGCTTTCTACAGCCTTTAATGTTTTTCTTAATACTACTGCTAATGATATATTTTTTTCTCTTTGTCTTATTAAATCTTCTATTAATTTTGTATTCTCTTCAAATTGGAATGTTGCAAATTCAACTAATTTATATGCTGCATTATACACATCCTTAGGGAAATTATCTTTTTCTGGATATTCAATTAAATATGTTTTTATAGATTCAATTAAATCCTTAAAATAGCTGTCTTCTTCTAGCTGAACAATACGTTTTTTGCTATTTGGATTAATCATTTTTTGTACTTTTTCTATATTAGCTAAAATCTTATCTTCAGTTATTACCATTTTTACGTTTACTATGTCAGATTTAGACATTGTAAATTTCCCTCCTTTTTATCATAAGTATATTTTCTTATAATAATATTATACACCATTCTTTGGTTTTCTACAATATTATTTATTTTTCTTTTTTGTAACATTTTTGTTACAAAAATGTTACAATTGTAATATTTTTGTACTGTTTATTATCCTTCTTTTTTTATTTCAACATAACGTTTTATTTTCATTGTAGTAGTTTTTTCAAATTCATCTTTTTTTATTTCTAATTTTTTAATTGCTTTATATGATGTTAATTTTCTATTTACTTCTTTTATTTTTTCCCATATTATATCATGTATTTGTTCTTCTGTTAAATTATCTCCATGTAATCTTTTTATTTCATCATAATTAGGAATAACTTTAGCTGTTATAATTAATTCTTTTTCATTTTTCTTTTCTTTATCTTGTTTTCCATATACCATTGATTCTTTTATTTCAGGTATATCACCCAACAATAATTCTATTTCTTCTGGATAAATGTTTTTACCATTTTGAGTTACAATTACATTTTTGCATCTACCTGTTATATATAAATATCCCTCATCATCTAAATATCCTATATCACCAGAGTGAAAGTATCCATCTTTTATTACTTCTTTAGTAGTTTGTTCATCTTCATAATATCCTAACATTAAAGTTTCGCTTTTTATTAAAATCTCGCCTTCTCCCTTTTCATTAGGATTATCAATTTTAATATCTGCACATATTACAGCTTTTCCTGCAGAACCTACTTTAGTTTTATATTCTGGTGTTAATGCTGCAATTGGTGCTGTTTCTGTTAGACCATAACCTTGTAAAAATGTTATTCCTATATCTTCCATCCATTTTCCTATTTTTGCATCAATAGGAGCTGCAGCAGTAACAATTATTCTTAAGTTTCCACCTAAGTTTTCATATATTTCAGAAAATACTTTACGTTTTATATCTACACCTACGCTTTTTAATGCATTGGTAATATGTATCATTGAATTGACCATACCATCTTTTTTACTTTTTTTAATATTTGCATTAATTTTTTTATATAAATTTTCTACTAGTAATGGAACAGTTAAAATTGCTGTTGGCTTAGTTTCTTGTAAATCTGAAACAATATATCGTAATCCCTGGCATACACTAATTGATGAACCTGTTGCTAATGGCAATAAATATCCTATTGTTGATTCATATGTATGATGCAATGGCAATATAGACATTAATCTATCTGTTGGGTATAGTTTTACATATGCTGAAATTGCATTTATATTTTGTGCTAAATTTCTATTACACAACATTACACCTTTTGAATTTGATGTTGTTCCAGATGTAAATAATAAAACTTTAAATTCATTTGGATCTACATCTATGTTCATATATGATGTATTTCCATTATTTATTAAAATGTTTCCTTGTTTTATTAAATAATTTAAACCAACTGTATTTTTATCTAATTCATCATCTGAATTCATTTGAATAAAATATTTTACATTAGTAGAATTAGAATCTATTATTTTCTTTATTACTTCTTTCTTTTTTGTAGAATATATAACTGCTGTTGCTTTTGCTCTATTAATTACATTTATAATTTCATTTTCTGGAAGTTCTTTATCTACAGGTACTGCAATTCCACTTCCACATAATAAAGCCATATATGAAACATACCAATGATACGTATTTTCTCCTATTATTATTACTCTACTATCTTTTATTTTTAAATAATCATTTAGTGCTGTTCCTAAAGATATAACATCACTTCTATATTCTTTATATTTTATTTCTTTAAATGGTTCTTTACTATTAAATTTTTCTAATATGAATGTATTTTCAGCATATTTTATAGTTGAATTTTGAAATATTTCTTTTACTGTTTTATAATTTGTAATTTCATATATTTTTGAATTTTTTTTACTTTTTGTTTCTTGTTCTTTTTTTAATGAATCATAATCTACTTGTACTTCTTCTATATCTGATAATCCCTTCATTTTAAATTTAGGGAATTTAAAATCTGGAACCTTAAAATCTCTTAATATTCTCACTTTTAATCCTCCATTTTTATGTTTTATTATAACATATATTATATACTTATTAAAAATTTTATGCAATATTAAATAAATTTAAATTTATTTTAAAGAATCTAAATTATCTAATGCTTTTCCTGTTCCTAATGCTACACATGATACTGTATCTTGTGCTATCATAACATTTATACCTGTTTTTTCTTGAAGTAACTTATCTAGTCCATCAACTAAACATCCACCGCCAGTCATATATATACCTTTATCACTTATATCTGCTGCTAATTCTGGTGGAGTTTTTTCTAATACTGAGTGAACTGAATCAACTATCATTAATGCTGGTTCTATCATTGCCTCTAACATTTCACTTGAATGTATAGTAACTGTTTTAGGTAAACCATCTATTAAATCTCTTCCTCTTATATCCATTTCTACGTCTTGCATTTTTGGATATACACAACCAATATTTACTTTTAAATCTTCTGCTGTTCTTTCACCTATTATAATGTTGTGTTTTTTCTTTATATATTTAATTATATACTCGTCAAATTTATCTCCTGCAACTTTTAAAGATGTACTTGTAACTGAACCTCCTAATGATATAACAGCAATATCTGTAGTTCCTCCTCCTATATCTACTACCATATTACCGCATGGTTTTGATATATCTATTCCTGCTCCTATAGCTGCTGCAATTGGTTCCTCAATTAAATATACTTTTCTAGCACCTGCTTGTGTTGCTGCATCTATAACAGCCTTTTTTTCTACTTCTGTAACTCTTGAAGGTATACAAATCATTATTCTAGGGGCAAAAACGAATCTGCCACACACTTTGTTTATAAAATATTTTAACATTTTTTCTGTAACAGTATAATTAGATATAACACCTTCACGTAATGGTCTTGTTGCCACTATATTTCCAGGCGTTCTTCCTAACATTCTTCTTGCTTCTTTTCCAACAGCAAGTACTTCGCCAGTGTTACTATCTACTGCTACAACAGATGGTTCTCTTAACACAATTCCTTTTCCTTTTACATATGCTATTACTGTAGCAGTTCCTAAATCTATTCCTATATCTTGCCCCAAATTAAACATTTATATCTTCCTTTCCTTATTAATATATTACATTTTGGTTTCATTTACTTTACGATTATATTACATTTCCTATAAAATAGCAAATGTTTTAGTGTAAAAAAATATATTAGTAATATTTATAATACTACTAATACATTCTTTTATACATTTTTTACTTTCTTTTTTATATTTTTTACTTTTTGACTAAATCATTAATATTCGTTTTTACTAATTCTAAAAAATCTACATCCTCTGGTTTTGAATCTGTTATTTCAACTTTAAAGCTTTTAACATCTTTATATTCAAATCTCACTTCAAATTTTTTCAATTGTTGTACTTCTAATCTATCTATTTTTACATATTTTTCGCCTAATACATTATTATTTTTAGACAGCATGCTTACTTTTATGTATTTATTTTCAATAACATTATTTGTATCATTTTTTATTATACCATATATTTCTCCATTTCTATTTGATGCCTTTGCTTCTGTTATTTCTATAAATGGTTTTTCAACATCTATTGAATAATCTGAAATATCATTATATGATACTTTTAAAAATGCATTTATCATTATATTGCTAAAAACGTAAAATAATAATACCCAAATTACATATTTTAAAATTTTTTTCATTTTATCCATATTCAACTTCCCCTTTTTTATATTTTTATTACAATTTTCTAAATACACCAACCACTCTACCAAGAACCTGACAATCTTGAACAATTATTGGCTCCATTGCACTATTTTCTGGTTGTAATCTTATATGATTGTCTTCCATATAAAAAGTTTTGACTGTAGCTTCATCATCAATCATAGCTACAACTATTTCTCCATTTCTAGCAACATTTTGACGTTTTACTAATATATAATCTCCATCCATTATTCCCGCTTCTATCATACTTTCACCACTTACAATTAGCATAAAAGCTTCTGAATTTCCAACAAAATCTACAGGAATTAGAAAATTATCTGTTATATTTTCTACTGCTAAAATAGGGGCTCCTGCAGTTATTTTTCCAATAACTGGTACTCCTATTAACTCTCTACCACTATATAGTGGTTTATTATCTTCAGGCTTTATATCTTTATTTTTTTTGTTAATACTTTTTAATAATCGCAATGTTCTACCCTTTTGTGTTTCTTTTTTTATATAACCCTTTTCTTCCAATTTAGCTAAATATGCATGTACAGTTGCTGTTGAGTTTAATCCTACTGATTTTCCTATTTCTCTTACTGATGGTGCATAACCACATTCATCTATTTGTTTTTCTATAAATTTTAATATATCTCTTTCCCTTTTATTTAGTTCTTTTGAACCTTTTCCTCTACGCATTCTTTTCAATTCTTCTTCCCCCCAATACTAACTTATAATAATAATAACATACAAACAAAAAAATGTCAAACATAAGTTTGACATTTTTTTGTTTGTATAAGAATACTTAATCATACCATTCAAGTTCCCAATCAACCACTTTAACAGTATCTCCTTCTTGAACCCCTGCTTCTTTTAACTTTTGGTTAACACCTAATTGTTCTAAGCATTTTTGAAAATAAAACATAGATTCATTATCTTCCAAATTAACTCTTCTCATAATTCTTTGAACACCAGGTCCATCAACTACAAACATTCCATCTTCTCTAGTAATAGTAAATTCATCTTTATCTTCTAGTTCATATACTTTTCTATCTTCTATTTCCACCAATTCTTCTTTTGGCAATGTTTTTAATGTTTTTGATACATAATCTAATAATTCTTTTACTCCTTGCCCAGTTACACCTGAAATTTTAAATATTGCTAAACCTTTTTCTTTAGCCAATTTTTCAAGTTTTTTATATTCTGTTTCATCTTGTATTAAATCAGCTTTATTAGCAACTATTATTTGAGTTCTTTTGCTTAATTTTTCACTATAATTTTTTAATTCATTATTTATAGTATTAAAATCTTCTACTGGATTTCTGCCTTCAACTCCAGATGCGTCAATAACATGAAGAAGTAATCTAGTTCTTTCAATATGTCTTAAAAATTGAAGTCCTAAACCTGTACCATCGCTTGCACCTTCTATAATTCCTGGAATATCTGCAATTACAAAACTATCACCATATTCACTTTTTACTACACCTAAATTTGGCTCTAATGTTGTAAAATGATAATCTGCTATTTTAGGTGTTGCAGATGTCACAACAGATAAAAATGTTGATTTTCCAACATTTGGGAATCCTATTAATCCAACATCTGCTAATAATTTTAATTCCAATATTATTTCTTTTTCAATTCCTTTTTCTCCACCTTGTGAAAAATGTGGAGCTTGTCTTGTAGAAGTAGCAAAATGTGAATTACCTTTTCCCCCTCTACCACCTGGAAATACCTTTTCTGTTTGTCCTTTTTCACATAAATCAGCTAAAACTTTTCCAGATTCAACATCTTTTATAACTGTTCCTAATGGAACTTTTATATATAAATCATCTCCACTTTTTCCATAACGATGATTGCCTTCACCATTTTTTCCACTTTCAGCT
The DNA here is from genome assembly GCA_934149165.1 of uncultured Clostridia bacterium. Lineage (GTDB taxonomy): Bacteria > Bacillota > Clostridia > TANB77 > CAG-508 > CAG-492. The sequence continues at coordinate 60,904 of CAKPDY010000006.1, forward strand.
TTAAATTTTTTCTTAAATCTAAAATCTATAAGAGTATTAGCATCTGGATCAACAGTAAAATAAACGTCTCCGCCTTTTCCACCATCTCCACCATCTGGTCCACCAGCAGCCACATATTTTTCTCTTCTAAATGATATTGCACCATCTCCGCCATCTCCAGATTTTACAATTATTTTTACATAGTCTGTAAACATTATTTCCTCCTTTTTGTATAAACCTATTAATTATCTTATAATTCCGATTTTTTCATATACCTCTTCTAATGTTTTACTAGCAACTTTTCTTGCTTTTTGAGCTCCTTTTGTATAAATTTTTTCTAAATATTCTGGATTTTCCATTAATTCATTATACTTATCATGGAATGGTTTTAATTCATTAATTATTGCTTCTGCTATAACTGTTTTGAAAAATCCATAACCTTTACCTTCAAATTCTTTTTCTATTTCACTCATTGATTTATTTGTAATAATTCCGTAAATTTCCATCAAATTACTTACGCCTGGTTTATTTTCTTCATCATATTTTACTACACCTTCAGAATCTGTAACAGCTTTTTTAACTTTTTTCATAATTTCTTCTGGAGTATCTACTAATAGAATAGTATCATTAGGAATTGTACTACTTTTGCTCATTTTACTTTTTGGATCCTGCAATCCCATAATTCTTGCTCCAACTTTTGGAATATATGGGCTAGGAATTTTAAATGTATCTCCATATAATTTATTAAATCTTTCAGCTAAATCTCTTGTAATTTCAATATGCTGTTTTTGATCTTCTCCTGTAGGTACTAAATCTGCTTGATATAATAAAATATCTCCTGCCATAAGACTAGGATATGTAAATAAGCCTGCATTAATATTATCTGCGTGTTTCTCAGATTTATCCTTAAATTGTGTCATTCTAGATAATTCTCCCATATATGTATAACAATCTAAAACCCAAGCTAATTCTGCGTGTTCTGATACTTGTGATTGTAAAAACACTGTACTTTTTTCTGGATCTATTCCTGCTGCAATATATGATGCTAATATTTTTAATGTGTTTTGTTTTAGTATTTTTGGATCTCTTCTAACTGTTAATGCATGTAAATTTGCTATCATATAATAACATTCATATTCATCTTGCATTTTAACAAAATTTTTTAATGCTCCTACATAATTTCCTAATGTTAAATCTCCTGTTGCTTGAATTCCACTTAATATAACTTTTTTACTCATAATAAATCTCTCCCATCATTTTTATTTTTATATATTATTATTATTAAAAAAGCTATATTGCCATCGTTTTCCTACCATATTATTTATTATTAATTTCATCCAATCCACCTCTTATACAAGATTATAAAGCACTACACACACTTTTGCAAGATTTTTTTAACTTTACTTTGCAAAACTCACATAAAAATAAAACTTCTATCCTAAGCTTTTAAAATTTCAAATAAGCTTAAGACAGAAGTCATGTTTCTTGTATAGTTACTAGTTGTTTGTTTCCTCTACTGGATACACACTAACTTTTTTCTTATCTCTTCCTAATCTTTCAAATTTAACTTTACCAGTTACTTTTGCATATAATGTATCATCACTACCTATACCAACGTTTGTTCCTGGATGGATTTTTGTTCCTCTTTGTCTTACTAGGATATTTCCTGCTGGAACCACTTGTCCGTCAGCTCTTTTTAAACCAAGACGTTTAGACTCACTGTCTCTACCGTTTTTAACACTACCTTGACCTTTCTTATGAGCCATGTTTTTCACTCCTTTCAGTATTTAGATTTTTTAAATATTTTTTGAATATATTTTTATAATTTCATACAATAGTTCTATATGTATTGAAATAATTTTAGACTATAATTAAGCCATTTTTATACTTGTTATTTCAACTTTTGTGTATGGTTGTCTATGTCCTTGTGTTCTTCTGTAGTTTTTCTTTGCTTTGTATTTGTAAACTAATATTTTTTTACCTTTACCATGTGCAACTACTTTTCCTTCAACTTTTACACCTTTTACATAAGGAGCTCCTACTTCTACTTTATCTTCATTAGATACTAGAACAACATTGTTAAAAGATATTTTTTTACCTTCTTCTTTATCTAATTTTTCGAAATATACTACATCTCCTTCTGAAACTTTGTATTGTTTTCCACAACTTTCGATTACTGCGTACATTTAAGTACACCTCCTTTTACATGTATACTCGCTAAGCATAAAATACTAGGTAGCTAATTTTTAGCATTTTAGAACCCGACTCAGGCGGCTTACAGGTATTTATTTTACCATATTTTGGAGCTAGTGTCAACCCCATTTTTATACTGTTTTACACTGTTTCACTACAATTTTACACTTCCTATTGTAGAATAATTTAAAAATATGAATAAACCATAACATTGTTTATCCATATAATAAAATTAAATAATCAAAGGCCTTATATGTAATAATTATTAATCTTTTCTATCCCCAAAAATAGATAAAATTCTTATAAAGATATTAATAAAATCTAAATATAATTGCATAGCACAATATATATGAATTTTATCTTGTTCTATATTTTCATCTGATGCAAGTCTTTTTATTTCATTAATATCATAAATAGTCATTGCAAAAAATATTGTTAATATTACCCAGTCTAATATTACATCTAATACTGTATTTTCTAAAAATAAGTTTATTATTGAAACTATTGCTCCTACTATTAAAAAAGTAATTAAAATAGGTTTCCAACTTGTTAAATCATTTTTTGTAGCATACCCATATATCCCTAATAGAGCAAAAGTTAATGCAGTTGCAACAAATAATATTACTATTGATTGCAATTCAAATATATAAAATATTGTTGATAATGTAATCCCATTTATCATTGAATACACAAAATATAATATCTATTATTATATCTATTCTATTCCTTGTGTCAACAATTTTATAGCTTAACATAAATATCTAATTTTGTGAGGTATAATAAAAAATAATCCGCATTGTTATTTACTTTCTTCAAGTACAAAGTATATTCTATAAATCAATCCATTCATCTATATATTTTTTAGAAATATTTAAACTTCCTGAACCAACTGCTATATCATTATTTGGTTTCTTTTCTCCGTGAAAATCGCTTCCTCCACTTATATATAAATTATTCTTTCTAGCATAATTAATAAGAATGTTAATTCTATCATCAAACTCAGCAGAAGGGTGAAAACATTCAATTCCATCTAACATAATTTCTTTTCTTAATTCATCAATAAATTCAATAGTATCTTCAAATTTATACTCAAATGGATGTGCTAAAAAAACAAGTCCACCTGCTTCATGTATTTTATTTGCAACATCTTTATATATAGGCTTTGGAAATTTATCCTCACCCATATAAAAAATACTATTAGGGTTATCTAATCCTTCTCTTCTAAAATCATTAAATGAATTTAGAAACTCTTTCATTATATTCATATTTTCTTGATGTTTTATAAGTTCAAAGTACATGTATACAACAAAAAAATCTGTTACAGGTATGTCTTTTTTTATATTATTTATATCATAAATTAGTCCATTTTTATCACATATTTCTAGAATTTTCTTTTTTGATTTTTCAAATTTTTCCTTTAATATTTCATATGAATAGAATTTATTGGACCACTCTTCTATAACCTCTAAATTTTTTATATTATATGCTAAAAACTCTATCCCTTTTCCATTATCAAGAGTTGCATTCATTTCTGCACCTTTAATTATTTTACCTGTAAAAATACCTTTATTTAATGATTTATCTTTATACTGTTTACATGTATTATGATCTGTTATTGATATATATTCTAATTTTTTTCTTCACATCTTGTTAACACTTCTTCCACGGTTTTTGTCCCATCTGAATAAGTTGTATGTATATGCATATCTACCATCTTTATACCTCCCTACATATTACTTACTTTATTCTCTGTTACTTAACATTTTTCTGTAATTATTATAATTCTTTTATGTTTTCTATATACTTTTTTATTATTTCCTTAACTTCATTAGTTATCTTTGGATTATCAACTATTTCTTCAGCTGTTTGCCATAAATATGCATCATGTTCTGTTAAAATAATATTATCTGTCTGTTCAACTTTAATAACAAAATTATATTGTCTTGCGTTCTTTCCACTTCCTGATTTATAATCAAAACTATCTACATAACATAGTATTTCTTTCATATCACAGTTTGTTTCTTCTTTTACTTCTCTTGCCAAGGCTGTTATTATATCTTCGCCTGCTTCCATATTTCCGCTTGGTAATTCATCAATTCCACCCATAAAGTCCTCTGACTTTCTAGTCATTATTAAAATTTTTTCATCTTCATTAATAATAATTGCCCCAACAACGTTCTTTTCAATTCCCTCTTTTTTTCCTTTTTCCAATAAATAATTATAATTATCCATATACAATTCCTTTCATCGTTTGTTATGTTTAATTTATTAGAACTAATAAATCCTTAGTTTTAACATGTTTTCCCTTATTGCAGATTTTTATTTGTTGCCCAGATTATATAATAATTTAAAAATATTTTCAACATTTAGTTGAAAAGCTATTATCTTCCCATTTATTTTCATAACTTTTGATGAAGGAAATTTTATTTCATTTTTTGAAATTACATCTTTTATACTCTCGTAAATACATTTATGATGATTAATCTCATTTTCAACTATTAATTTATTAATACTAATTCCATCTTTATAAGATAATTGATGATTTCCTTATAGTTAACAAAAAAAATAGATAATCTTTCGACTATCTATTTATGGCTCCGTTTCAGCTGAGGTTTACAAATTTTTATAAATAGTAAATTTGTGTTACAGCTCTTTTAACTTGGGTTTAGCTTAACATAATTTTTTATAATTTGCAAGTACCCTTTTAATATTTTCTAAAAACTTTCACCAATCCTGTTTAGTGAAAAGTCCTCTTTTTTCATGCATACAATATGCAGTTTATATGGATTTTTTAGTTTATGTTGGCATAATTTATATGAGTATATTATCATATCAAGTAATTCTTGCTGTGTTGGTGAAGCCTCTCCCATACGTGTAACTCCAGAACCTAATATTGGTATGCATACATCATTTTGTCCGTAATACTTATCAATTTCTTCCCATAATACAGCCAAACAATCAAGATATTCTTCACGAGTTAACCTACCTAAACCATCCTTATCTAATTTTGCAAACGCTAATAATAAATAATCATTTCTTGGAATTAACTTACCCGATGTGTAACATTCTTTTCCTTGAAACTTTGATTTTGACTTTCTAGGAACTAATTGCGCTCCGTCTATTAATGCTTTCATATCTTCTATTGGATATTTCTTAAGATACTGCCCACAAATTGAATCTGGGTTTATTTCATAAGTTTTGCTTCCTACAGCTGTTGTAAAACACTCATCAAATGGTATTACCTTTTTACAATTATCCATTTCAAATATATTTCCATATTCGATTTTAATACAATAATTGTGCCCTTTAATGTATTCCTTCTTTCTATACTTTAAATATATTGCATATACAATAACAGACAATACAAATATCACAATATAAATTAAAATATGAATTAATACTATATTTACTTCATCTGGACAATTTTTTAATACTTTACAATTTTTTAAAATATCATCTGAAACAAATGTAAATAATGCTGAAATAATTGCAAAAGCCCATGTACTAGTCTTTTTTAGGAATTCAATCATCTAACAACACCTCTTTTACATAGCTATAATTACCAACTTTCTGACCTAATGAATTAGTAATCCAAAATGGTTGCGCACTGTTTTCATATTCCTTCATATATGATGGCAACCAATTAGACTCTTTACGTGTTGAATTATATAATATTATTATATTCTTTCCACGTCTTTTGGCTTGCTCAAACTCATGCCTCAAATAAGAATAATTATTTATATTTCCAACATCTTCGTTTTCTCTTGCAGGATACACTGTTTGAACCTTGCAATTTTTAGTTCCATTTGTATTTTGTTTATATGGAGTACAAACACAATACCATGCATCTATACTTGCTCTCTGACAACCACTTCCTGCTGCACGAGAAGCTGTTTTATCACCTACAATAAAAATAACAGCAGATGAAGCATTTATTTGTTTATTAAATTCTTTTTTTAAATCACATATGCGACAATCTTGGTCATTTGAAACACTACCCGAAACCACTTTAGACATATCAATAAAATCTATTTTGTGGATATTGTCAGTTCCCCACCTATTTAATATTTCTACCACATCGCGGTCTCCTGAATTTTCTGAGTAGTCCGCACTAATATATACCTGCTTACTCATAATGCAACCTCCCTTAGCATTTTATTTTTTCTCATTATACCCCCAAAAATACGATTTGTCAGCAATTTTGTATAAAATACTCCTTAAAAAAAAACTTAAAAATCAAACAGACAATATATGTACAAACCTGCCCCTCCATGATATAATAAACTAAAACATCAACTTCAAGGAGGCAACTATGTACTTTATATTTCTAGATGAATCTGGACAACCAGGAGGATTTGATACCGAAAAAAATACTTTAACAAAAAATTCAAGTAAATACTTCACACTAGGTGGATTTATGATTAACGCAGACGACATACTAATAATTGAAAATGCTATGCGTGATATAAAAATAAAATATGGACTCAACCAATTTCATGAATTTAAGTGGCACACTTCTTATTCTAAACTTGGACTTACTTTTGAACAATACACAAACATGCGACAAGAAATTCTAAAGCTTATAAGTAAGCATAAAAACTCCGTAATTGGAATTGTAATGGATAAAGAAAAATGTTACAAAGAAAAGGATTATATAAAGAATCATAATGATTTATACGCGGTAGGACTCCACTTACTAATGGAAAGATATTGTATGGAAATAACCAAGAGACATGGAAGGAAGACTACTATACCTGCAATGATTTTAGCTGATAGCCGAAAAACTGACAACAATAATAAGTTAGATAAAGATTTGCAAATCGCATATTTAAGAGCCAAAAACATGGGTACACACTATGTCAAATTTCCAAACTTTTGTGAAAGCATTGTATTTGTTGACTCTGACTACTATTCAGGAATTCAATTAGCTGACTTTTGTGCTGGAGTAATACATAGAAAATTTGAAACAGGCAATTCAGAACTTTTTGACATTATTAAACCTGCCATTCGTAAACACCGCAAAAATATAGATGGAGCTGGAATAAAATTATATTAATAAATAAAAAAAGTGGACGATGGAATTAGTTGCCTAATTCAGCACACCTCAAGTCGGTGCTACATCGTCCGTTTTTGTGTTCTGTATTATAATTATACAGTTTTTGTTCACATTTGTCAACAAATGTTTAAAATATTATATGCAATAAGTGTAAATTTATTCGTTTTTTGTTTTAATATCACTTCATCTTATAATCCATACCATTTATTACTTTTTTAATATTTTTCTAAAGAAATTAACCAATTTTCTGTACCATTTTTCTTCTTTTACTTCAACCAATGCAACTTCTTCTTTAGTTATCTCTATGTTAGAGTTTTTAAATATATTATCAGGATTATATTTTTTTCTTAATTCTTCTTGATATTTATTTTCATTATTAGCATAGACCTGTTTTAGTCTTTCTTTTTCTTTTTCATCTTTACACCAATATTGTAGATTTAATAATGCAATTAAAGCTAAAGTTTCTTTCTTTAGATTTTGCTCTTCAATTGAAATATTGGGATTAATTTCTTTATGATAATTCACATCTTTTTCTTTTTTGAATAATTCTCTTAATTTGGCTGGAATTTCATCTCTTGTTTTTTCATCTAATAATTCTAAAAATTCATCAATTTCTGAATATATTTGTTTTGTTTGAATATCGGTTTCCATATCTAAAATCCTCTCTTTTGTATACTATATTTTTATTTAATGATTATCTCGAAATGGCATCATGTTCTTCGACTTTTGTCTGTTGCTGTACGTTTTGGTATGCATCTCTAATGTTATAGTATTCCGTATTAATTTCTCCTGTTCTTGTTACTGTTTCAGTAGCTTGTACTGCACTTCTTAATATATCTGTATTTTGTTTTTCTCTTGATTCCATTCGTTCTTGTGAAATATGCTGTATTCTCTTCAGCTCATCTTTTGGAAATGGTGTATCACTTACATCAAACCAACTATCCCTCAAAAATATGCTTCTCTCCATTTCACTTTTTGACAATAAGAAATGTCCATATTCGTTAGAATTTTGTTGTGGCATACTTAAATTCCATCTATGTATTCCTGCATCTGCTGTAATATCACATAAAAAAGTTCCATTTTCCAGTTGTAGTTTTATTATAGAATGATCATCTCTTTTTTCTCTTGCTTGTTTTTTTATTTTTTTCGCAACCTCTTCAGGAAACTTTTTACTATCAACTTGTTGAACAATTAATTTATTTAGCTTTCCTGCACAGGTTAAACACCCTATTTCTTGAGAATCTATTCCGCACTTTTTTAATAAATACATATAAGCTCTTACATATCCTTCACAGACACATCTACCTTTGTTGAATGCAGCAACCATACCATTTGCACTTTCTCTACCTGTTCTAAATTGAACTCTATCAGTATAATCTCTTTGAACTTCCCCATTATCATATATTACATTATCTTTTAAATAATCATATAAAATAGTAGCTTTCAATGCATCAGAATCACTATCTTCTATAAGCATATCAATTATTTCACTTGCTTTTTTGTCTACTTGTCTAAAGGCTGAATTTCTATAAGTACATTTTTGTTCTGTTCTTTCATCTCTGCTCATATAATCAGGTTGTTTGTTTATCATTTCACTCCACAATAAAGCGTCATTCTGCATTTGTTGCGTAACTATTTCTCCCTGAATTATTCCTCTTTGTACTCTGTCATTATGTTGCAAAATTGCTTTTTGCATTTCTGGATACATTAATACATCTAAATTTAAGGAGGTTCCATTCCTAATAAATCGTACTAAATCACTGCATATTTTACTAGTATGAATTAAAGATGTATTATCGTAAATTTCAACCTCAGATATATCTTTTAGCTGTGCCAAGCCCCTTATTGATGTTAATTCTTGATTTGATCTTATTGTTAAGAATTGTAGATTCTTAAAATTTGAAACATCTATTCCATGTAATCCTTCCGCATTTTCAATAGATAATGCGGTTAATTGTGGGCATTTTTCCGAAATTTGCTTTATCAATTCGCCAGTTAAACTTTGCACATTTCTAATACTAATACTTTGTAGATTTGGATACATTGATAACATTGGAATAAGTTTCAATTTAGACTCATCTATATCAATATGTTTAATAGTTTGGATATCACTCATAGATTATTCCCCTTTATAATTAAATCTTATTTTGTCTTATCGTTATTTTGCTTATCTATTCCAACTGCTATTCTTAATCTTTTACTTGCTGTTCCTTTTATTTCTCCTGTTGTTGTTTGCTGTTCAGTTGCTTCTATTGCACTCTCTAATAGAGGATTAGTATCTCTCCTTTTTGAGATGTGTATTTCTCTATACTTAGCTAACATTTCTCTAATATTACTTTCTATTTCATATGACACTGTTGAATTACCCATCATTCCGTGCCAAACTAAATGAAATTTTTGTTAAATCTGCCAATCCAGACTCTGGATTCTTTTTTGAATATTCATTTCTTACCTTTTCTTCGAAATCCAATCTTCTACTAGATTCAATAGCAAACTCCGTTAACAATCTAAATCTTTTTCTATCTGTATTGTTTTCCTCTGTATTAACAAAAGGTAATGTTTGTAAGAATTCATCTCCTAACTGCTGATATGTTCTGTTCCATTCTGTATACCAATCTGATGTAAGATTAGTTCCAACAACTGAACGTGTAGTTTTATAACATCCACTTAATTCACACGCAAGAAATTCTGCAACTACTTCATTTAAAAATGTAAATGGAATTATTCCGTTCTTTAGCAGGTGCTCCAATAATATGGCGATGCTGATTTCCATGATTAATTTCAAAATTTTTTATAACACAATGAGTTAATTCATGAAAAATAACATGTCTTGCTCTTTCACTTATCGTAGATGGTTTAAGAGCTAATTTCCCAGTATTTTTCCATGCACCATATATAGATCTTCTATCTTCTATCACAAATCCAGTAATTCCCTTTGTTAATCTTTCTAATACTTCCAATATATTTTCTTTACCAAAATAGCCTTTTTGCATTCCTAAAGGAACATACTCTGCCATATATTTTAATAATTCATTTCTCTTTTCTTCTGAAACTTCCGAAAAATCTCTTTGCATAATTATTTTCCAGTATTCTTTTTGTAATTTTTGAACTTCCGTAACATTATTTCTGCTATTATTTCTTTTCATTTCATCAATTAGCTGTATTATTTGTTGATATAACTCGTTTATTCTATCTTCTTGTGTTTTTATTTGTATTCTCATATATACAAACCTCCCAATATCTTTAGTGTAATTTTGTAAACTCTTTCTATATAATTAAATATCTCTAATATCAGTTTTCATAGTTCTTTCCTCAATTTAATTAAATTATACTATAACTTTTTTATATTTGCAACCCCTCCAAATTACGCAATTACAAGACTTACAGCCGAAAAAGAGCATTAAATAAGTAGGTACTACTTTAACAAAATTTTTTTTATTTTTATAAAAAATTTTGTCCTAGCTAGCAAGCACTGAATGTGGCTAGCCGTAATTCGTCTATTTCACATTCTATTTCTATGGGACTTTGTCCCATACCCTTAGCACATTTTTAGTATAAATTTTTTTTGCTCTTATAGAATTTTTTATAAAGGGATTGGGGTGTCCCCATAAAAGTAGAATTTTGTGAAAAGCGATTTTGCGGTCACCCAAATTCAGTGCTCGCTAGGACAATTTTTTCATACTTTTACAATAATATTGTTTATAAATATTACATACTAAAAGAACCTTTTATTAGTTTTATAGTAAAAAAATGACCAACTCATTTGCACAAATTGGTCACATTAAATTAGCAGTAAATTAGTTCATTATAAACTATTTCCTCTGCCACATTTTTATAGTTATTCATCGTTTTAACCCACTCAAGTTGGTCAATAATTCCGTCATAATAAATAGGAAAGTCATCTTTTTTAGCAAGGTTATTGATAATACTTTTAACCTTATTACTAGCATTATCATCAACATCTTTTAGATGTTTTGTTAGTTTTTCAGTCATTATTAATTCAGACCATAAACCACGTTTATGGCTTTTTAAATATTGTAATCTTGCTCTTCCATACTTACCTAAAGTAACCTTTTCCTCATCATTTATAATAATGTTTGGATAATAATAATCGCCTACTTTTGTGTAATATACGCCATTATTTTATCATAAATTTCTTTATTATCTGTCTCTTTATTTTCTAATTTATCCATTTATTTCACTCCTTTTTGATATTTTTAATTACTTTTTATTTCTGTTTTTTTATTAACTTTTGTTACAACTCCAAGTCTCATTTTATATTCTTCTTTAGCTAAAAAATTCTTTCTATTTTTAATTGCAATCATCCTTATTGCTTTCTCATTTTTCTTTAATTTAAATTCAACAGCTTTGTTTTTTATTGTAGCAATTTCAGCTTTTGTATCATAATTTTCATCAAAATGTTCATCATGATAATAATACTCTCCCAGGTCTAAATAATTAATGTTTAGTTCCTTTTTCATCTCTTTTATGTACTCATCTAACTGCATATTATTTAAATTAACACTTACTTTTACATCATCAATATTTCCATCTGCTTCTATTTTAGAAGGTATATCAATTACTCCTTCACCATATAGCTTATCAATTTGGTCTATAAAACTACTTCTAAAGTTTATTTTATCTATATAAAACTCTCCCTCATCATTCTTTTTCAGAACAGCAGTATCAATAAATTTGGATATAAAAGATTGTTTTTCATCTTTGGTTTTCTGCATCCAAAGTTGTAATAACAAGTCTTTGTACATACCTTTTTCTGTTAATTTTTCTCTTTCAATATCCCTTTGTGCAAGTAAATGTGCAGGATTATACATTTCTTTATCATAATCAAGAGCATCTAGTTTTTGGTTCTCTAATTTAGCTAATTTATCGTCAATTAACTTATAGTCAGCTGATATATCTTCCATCTCCAAAACGCCATTCATATAGGCTTTTTTTAGTCTATCTTTTTGTTCGTTTAGTAACTTAATTTCTTTTTCTATCTTCTCAGTTTCACTTGTTTTTTTCTCAGCTAAAATAGGATAAAAGAATTTATTTACATTATAATCATACTCTATTAAATCAAGTATGTATTTAATCAAACATTCCTCAATTAAATCTTCTCTAAAATATGTTTTGCATTTTGTACAGTGATAATAAACATACTTTTTCTTTTCACCACCACTGCCTTTACAAGTCATTATATTACCGCATTCAGGGCAGATTAATTTCTGAAAGAAGATATACACCCTATCTCTAGAAAATGATTTTTGATTAATTGTTGTTTGATTTTGAACTTCTTCCCACATAGCTCTAGATATAATTGGTTCAACTACATCCATATATAGTTCTGTTTCTTTACTAGCATCATATTTATATCTTTCAAAATCACCTACATACACTCTGTTATGAATAATCCTTTTAATTGCACCATCAGTCCATTTTTTCTTTTCTGGATATAATACTTTTTCTTTATCTAATATATTTGCAATTGTTTGATAAGGTTTACCTTCTAAATACATATTAAAGATTCTAATTACAATATCCTTTGTAGAATAATCTACTCTGCATACTTTGTCTTTATCTCTATAATATCCTAGTGGACATGAACCTGGAATGTGTCCTGCTTTAATTGCTCCTGCCATACCAAATTTAGTTCTTTCAGATACAATTTCTATTTCTAATTGTGATAAAACAGTTAACATTATAACAAAGAATCTACCATTGGCTGTTGAAGTGTTAACATCATCTCTATCACATATTAAATAGCAATGATATTGTTCTAAAGTACTAATAAGTGTTTCCAAATCTCTTACGCTACGAGTTACTCTATCTAGTTTATATGCTACTATGTAATTAATTTTACCTGCTTTCATATCTTCAAGCATTTTTTGAAACTGTGGTCTGTGTTCCATATCTTTTGCAGATATACCTGCATCTTTGTAAACTTTATAAATTTCAAAATCTTTATACTTACATAATTGCCTTAACTTTTCTTCTTGCTCTCCTAAAGAAAATCCTTCTCTTGCTTGGTCTTCTGTACTTACTCTAATATAAATACCTGCCATTTTTTTGTTTGCATGAACTAATTGCTCTAGTGCTTCCATCAATATTCCCCTTAATAAAAAAAGTGCTAGTTGCATTGTAGCTAACTAACACTAATTATCATTATCATTTATTATGATGTAAGATTCAAACTGAAATTAATAAACTTTTAGTATTAGTTACCACTGATAACATCTTTTAATCTTGAGAGTGGAAACTTATTTGATAAATTTCCAATATAGAAAAAATCATGATTATTAAAAAACAGATATAACTTTTCTTTAATAATAACACTATGTGGCTCTATATAAGCCAGATTTGTTTTTTCTATCATTCTCAGATTGCCATTCTTTATCTTTGGTACACAATTACTAAAAGTACATGCCCATTTAATTCTAGAAAGTAAATCTTTATCCATACTTATTTTTTTATTAACTGTGATTATCATACCATAAAACCTCCTTTACATCAAGTGTTTGAGGCTATTTTGTGTCTTTAAAGCACAAAAAAAGCCGATTGTTAAATCGACCTGTAACATTATTTCGAGGAAAATATTTATAAATTTGTGATTTTTCCGTATAAAACACGAAATCGTCGAACCCTTGCTGAAACTGAGTTTCAAAAAGTTCGACGAAAATTCGAATTGGCTCCTCTTGTTGGACTCGAACCAACGACCTATCGGTTAACAGCCGAGCGCTCTACCAACTGAGCTAAAGAGGAATATATAATCTGGCAACAACCTATTTTCTCAGCAGGGTAACCCGCAAATATCGTCGGCACATTGGAGCTTGACTTCTGTGTTCGGAATGGGAACAGGTATTACCTCCATGTAATCATCACCAGAAAAGTTTTGTATACTTTCAAAACTTAACTCTTTGGATACTATATCATATTAAAAATATTTTGTAAATACTTTTTTATAATTTTTTCCAAAATTTTAAATTTTATTCAAGCACACTCAAAAATATATAGATAAATACGGTATTCTAGTTACCTCTTTTAGTTTTATTCTTTTATAATATTCGTG
>CAKPDY010000007.1 GCA_934149165.1 uncultured Clostridia bacterium
AATATTAACCCTCCTCACACATAAATGCATTTCTAATTCAAACAGCCACTAACTTATTCGACACGCGAACCAGTAAGGAAACGGAATTTAAACATATTTTACTTAGCCGAGCCATTTTAAAACTTACTTGTAACAACATATTGTAGAGTAGTCAAAAAATAAAATTATGTAAGAGCTGAAAATATATTAACAATGAAGCACAAGACGCGCAGTTTGACGAGAATATCAAAAGAAGCAAAAGGAACAAACCACACCAAAACACACCTCAACACCAAAGTTCCTTTTGACTTTTGATAATACAAGTCAGCAAGTCTGCGAAATGTTAATATATTGTAAGCGATTACATAATTTTAATTTTTGACGGACAACTGCAAAAGCACAAAACCCAACTGCAAAAGTATAAACCCAACTGCAAAAGCACAAAACAGTCAACTGCAAAAGCACAACCCCAACTGCCAAGCCCAAATTCCGTCTTATATAACCTTATGTAACCCATCACTTGCAAATTTTTTTATTTTATGCTATATTATACTTGGCTTAAAAAAAAGCTTAAATGAATTTAATTTTTTATAAAGACTATATTTTCTTCTTTTTAAAGTTTAGAACAATGTGTCCCAAAAAAATATTAAATATCAAAACTTTAAAAGGAGGAATATATTATGGCAGATAAAACTCTAGTATGTAAAGATTGTAACTCTGAGTTTGTTTTCACTGAAGGTGAACAAGCATTCTATGCTGAAAAAGGCTTCACAAATGAACCTCAAAGATGTCCTGCTTGTAGAGCAGCTAGAAAAGCACAAAGACAAAACAACTTCAATAAATAACAAAAAAAGGAACTTTTTACAGCTTCTTTACTTTAATATTAAAAAATAAAAAAATAAAAATGAAAAGAATAAAAATTCTTTTCATTTTTATTTTTATCTTCCTCCAGACCTCCTATTTTGCATATTAAAACCCGTAAAACCTGACATAACTATTGGTTAAATCACTTTTACTAAAAATAGTAGCTTTGGTTCATCTGATTCTTCACTTTCAAAAGTATAATTAGAACCATCTGAAATATTTTAACAACATTATTTTCAACTTTTGCATAATTTTCATTAGAAGATGTAATCTAATTTGACTATTTCCTTTATTTTGGAAAAAATATAAACACCCTGAACATATCAAACCACAAAAAACGTGTACCAACTTTTTCCATGCAAACTGCACTGTTGGTACACGTTTTTAATTATTAAATACAACTTTAAATGTTGTAATTCCTGTGTTAGATGATGCACTTATTTTTCCATTATGATTTATTACAATATTTTTTGCAATTGCCAACCCTAAGCCATATCTATTTTCATTCCTATTTCTAGATTCATCTACTCTATAAAAACGCTCAAATATTTTTTCTTCTTTATCTTTTGGAATTTCATCACCTTTATCTTTTACTTCTAAAACAATATTATGTTTATTATCCTTTTTTAAATTAACTTCAATCTTTCCATTTTCTGTATCAGAATGTTTTATTGCATTATCCAAAAGTATTGATATTAATTGTTTCATTTGTTCACTACAACATTTGTATTTTATATTTTTTTCTATATTATATTCTAATTTAATATTTTTTTCATATATTAATCCTTCAAATGTTAATACACATTTTTCAATTAATTTTGATAAATCTACTTCAGAAAAAGTTTGTTTATTAAGTCCATTTTCTGATTTAGCTAATTCTAATAAATTTGTAATTAAATTATTCATTCTTTCTGATTCACTTTTTATATTATCAAGCCACTTTGTTTCCTGTCTATCACTTTCCAAAGCTTCTGTACTTGCAATTATTACTGCAAGTGGTGTTTTTAGCTCATGTGATGCATCTGCTATAAATTGTTTTTGTTTATTAAATGACTCAATAACTGGTTTTATAATCCAACTAGTTAATTTTATAGAAACATATATTATAACTAATTCTAAAAATATAAAAATTATAATTGATGTTTTTAATGTATTTAACAATTTTTCTTGAACTGTAGCATTATCTATAATTATTAATGAGTTTTTGTCTTGAAATAAATATGAATATTTTTCAAAATATAAATTACCTATTTTAATATTTTTATTTTCTTTAGTATTTAATATATTTTGAGCTAGTTCAATAATTTCAGAATTATTAATTTCATTTTCTGTATGATTAATAACATCTTTAATATTATTATTACTATCTAATATAACTGTATATACTGTTAAATCCATAAAAAACTTTTGATTATTTGTATCATCAATATTTTTAGTTGGTTCTACTGTATTACTTTTTTCAGGCATTTCTGGGATTTTATCTAATTTAGGTTGTTGTATATTATCAGGTATTTCTTTATTATGGCTTTCATCTAATCTAAATAAATTTCCCTTAATACTTTCTGATTCCTGTTTATAATCCTGACAATTAAATATTATTAAAATACTTATTAAAAACAATGTCAAAATTAGTGAGATTACAAAAAATACTTTATTCTTCAATTTTTTCATCATATACCTCCAATTTATAACCTAATCCTCTCACTGCCTTAATACTAACCTTTGAACCTATTATTTTTAATTTTTTTCTTATAAACGAAATATATGCTTCTAAATTATTAGATTCTGCATCATTTTCAAATCCCCAAACTTTTTCATATATTTTTTCTCTAGAGATAATGTGGTTTGGGTTATTCATAAAGTATTCTAATAATAAAAATTCTTTGCATATAATACTTATATTTTCATTTGTATTTATACAAGTAAGAATTGAAGTTTTGGTATTAAGTTGTAAATCTGCTACTTCTATGAAATCTTTTTTTAGTAAATTATTATTTTTTCTAAGTTGAACATTTACTCTTGCCACTAATTCTTCTATATGAAATGGTTTAGTAATATAATCATTTGCACCTTTTTCAAACCCATTTAATTTATCTTCTAGCAATGATTTAGCAGTTAACATTATTACCTTTGATTCTATATTATTTTCCTTTAATTGCTTCAAAATTTCAAAACCATTAATTTTTGGAAGCATAACATCTAATATTATTAAATCATAAATATTTGTTAAAGCATTATCCAAGCCCACTTCACCATCGGTAAAAATATCTATAATATAATTTTCTTTTTTCAACCTATTAGATATTGCATCAGCTAAATTAAATTCATCTTCTACTATTAAAATTCTCATTTTACTTCAATCCTTTCTTTATTTTTATAAAATTTTAAAATTTCAATAGTAATATATTAAATAAAATTAATTTCTTTTACATCATCTTCAATTAAATAACAAAAATCATCATGTTCATCTGAATTTTCTACAATTTTATTTATACCAAGTTTTATATATTTAACATCTGCATTAGCAAGTAATTCTCCATGCATATTAAAAATTTCTGAATTAATTGTTACAAATTTAGTAGTATCTTTTATTACAGTTCCTTTTCCAATTAATTGTTCATTATATGGAACTGGTTTTCTATATTTAACATTAATAGATAAAGTAACACCAAAAGGTTCTTCACCCGTTTTTGCCCATAAAGCTCTTAACCCCAATTCATCTAGCATTGTTGCAATTAACCCACCATGCACTCTTCCGAGGATAACTTTGAAATTCATCATTATATTTAAACATAGTCATTACAGACCCATCTTCCATACTATAAAACTGAGCCTTTAAACCTACTGGGTTGTCCATACCACAGATAAAGCACATTTTACTATTTTTTTGCTTACTTATAACTTTCATTTTTTATACTTCCTTTCAATTTTATATTATTATTAAAATTCCTTCTTATACCCCATATGTTCATATGCAGTAGGTAATGGAATTCTACCACGTACTGTTCTTGCTATAAATCCAATTTGAATTAAATATGGCTCATACACATCTTCTAAAGTTTCAGTTTCCTCACCTATTGTTGTTGCCAAAGTATCTATTCCAACTGGTCTACCATTATATTTATTAATCATAACATCTAATAATTTTCTATCTATTTCATCTAGTCCCATTTCATCTATTTCTAATCTATTTAAAGCTGTTTTAGTTATATTCAAATTAATATTTCCATCACCTAATACTGCAGCATAATCACGAACACGTTTTAAAAGACGATTTGCAATTCTTGGCGTACCTCTTGAACGTCTTGCAATTTCAATTGAAGATTCTTCATCTATTTCAATATTTAATATTTTAGCAGAACGTTTAACAATAAAAGATAAATCTTCTACATTATAAAGTTCTAATCTATCAACAATTCCAAAACGATCCCTTAGTGGAGTAGATAATGTTCCTGCTCTTGTTGTTGCACCAATTAAGGTGAACTTTGGTAAATCTATTCTTATAGACTTAGCTGTTGGACCTTTTCCAATTATTATATCTAATGTAAAATCTTCTAAAGCGGGATATAATATTTCCTCTACATTTTTATTTAATCTATGTATTTCATCAATAAATAACACATCAAACTCTTGCAAATTTGTTAATAATGCAGCCAAATCTCCTGCCTTTTCTATAGCAGGTCCAGAAGTAACTTTAATGTTTGAATTCATTTCATTAGCAATAATGTTAGAAAGAGTAGTTTTTCCAAGACCTGGAGGACCATATAGCAAAACATGGTCTAATGGTTCATTTCTTTTTTTAGCAGCTTCAATATAAATCTTCATATTTTCTTTTACTTTAGACTGACCTATATATTCATTTAAAAACCTAGGCCTTAATGAACTTTCAAATTTATCTTCCGAAAAATTTTCAAGCTCTGGCTTTATTATTCTATCTTCTTCCACTATATTTTCCCTCCAAAATATACCTATAATTTTCTAATTATTTACTAATTATAAATACATTAATATTTTAATTATGAAGTAAATTTAATGTATTTAAAATTTAATTATGTAACAAATTTAACACATTAATAGATAAAGATATATCTAACTCTTTTTGCAAACAATCACAATAATAATTCAATTTTGAAACTTCACTTTCTGAAAGCTCATTCAAATTCAGCATTTCTCCTGTTTCTATTAAATACCAATCTCCATCATAAAAATATTTTTCAGTAATTATTTTTCCATTATTTAAACACACAAAATCCTTATCAGAAAACATACTTTTTCCCAATGAAAATTCATCTTTTGCCCCGCACACCTCTTCTAATGTTGGCTTTATATCTATTTTACTTACAGGTTTATTAATTTTTAAAGAACCAACACCTGGTATTTTTAAACCACATAAAATATTTGAATAATTAATTTGTGTTTGTATATCATTTAATTTTTCTGTTTCTTTAATAAATTCTATCATTTCATCATTATACATTTGTAATCCTGCATGGTCACCATATACCAAAATAACTGTATCTTCATATAAATCAGCATTTTTTAATTCATTTATTAGTATTCCAAACGCATAATCTGCATAATTTACAGCCTCTAAATAATTTCCAAAAAACATATTTTTATACTTTTCACCAACATCTAATTTAACCTTTTCCTCTTTATTTTCTATACCTGGTAAATCAAATGCTATATGTGATGATGCAGAAACTATATTTACAAAAAACTTATCATTATAATTTTTTATTTCTTCAACAATTTTTCTATACACAGCCTCATCTGATACATATTCATTTATTCTTTCTACATTTTTATCAAATATATTATCAAAAATCAAATTATCAATATTTAATCTGGAATATACAGACTTTCTATTCCAAAAATTACCTTCATTTCCGTGTATATATGTTGTTATATAGTTTTCATTTTTAAAATTTTTATATATATCATTATAATCATTTGAAGAATACTGTGCAAATGACATTCCATTTTCAAGCGGATATATTGAATTCATAACAGCATATTCTGAATCTGCGGTTGATGAATAACTTTGATTTTGCATATTTGAAAATTCTATATTTTCATTTATAAATTTATTTAAATTTGGCGTAATTTCCTGTCCATTTATAGTTCTATTTACAACAAAATTTTGAATAGATTCCAACTGAACTATTATAACATTTTTATCTTTAGCTATTTCATTAAAATCGTATTGCATATTATAATTATCATTATATTTTTGCATTAAATCATTATAATCTGAAAACATTGCATTCTTAGTTTTATATTTTACATTTTTCTTCATATTTACATTATTTTTTATATCTAAATACTCATAACCATATATACTTGAAGCTTCTATTTGTTGAACTTTATTATATTGGTGTGTTTGAGCCTTTTGAAGCCAATTTTTATCAATATATAACGCTAAAAATATAATACAAATACAATATATTATATTTGGTACATACAATAAAAATTTTTGTTTTTTAGAGATCCATTTTTTATTAAACAATTTATCTTTTTTCATAAAATAAATTATTAAGATTACAATTATATCTATAAAATAGCATAACTGCCATATATTTACTAAATTAGGTAATGCTACCGATATTTCTCTTCCATACTGTAAATTTGATATTTGAGAAATAGATATTAAATTTGATGAATATGAATAATATATTTCATTTATGCATAGAAAAATACTTACAGCAAAATCTATTATAATAGCAAACCAAAATCTAAATTTATTTTTTAATAACACTGGTATTGCCATAAAAATACACATATATGCAAATGCCATATATATGTATTGAACAGTTAACTGCTTATTATTAAACATTGATGTTTTATACAATAATATGGTTTTTAGCAACATTATTATTGCAATTATCAACAAAAATAATTTTGTAGAAAACAAATTTTTAAAATATTCTTTTAACACTATTCTAGATTTACTGTGTTTATGTAAAGTTTTGTATTCTACAAAATTATTTTGTGATAATACATTATCATTTGTATATTCATTATTTATATTCTCTTTTACTTCTTTTTTTATTACTATATCTTTTTCTTTATTTATAATACTCATTTTTCCTCTTTTATTTTTATATTATTTATTTTTCGACTTAGTAAAATCTTTATATCCTATAGCCGAAATTGCACAAATCATTAATGCAAAAGAAAGAGCTTTCCAAATACCACTTTCTAATAATATAATAGCAAACATTCCCAAACAAGCACTAATTCCATATAAAATTAATACAGCCTGTTTTTGTGTATAACCCTTTTTCATTAATTTATGATGTAAATGCCCTGTATCTGGTGCAAATATTGCCTTTATAGACTTACCCTTTATAATTCTTCTAATTATAGCAAATAATGTATCACATATTGGAAGGGCAAGTATTATTAATGGTGAAACTAACACTAACAACGTATATGTTTTAGCAGTTCCGAAGAATTGAAATTACAGCCAATGAAAATCCCAAAAACTGTGCTCCTGTATCACCTATAAATGTTTTAGCAGGATTAAAATTATATGGCAAAAATCCCACAATTGCACCTGCTAAAGCAGTTATTAGCACTATTGCAATAATTGGAGATTCATTCATTGTAAACACTATTATTAGTGAAAAACATGAAATTAATGTTATTCCAGATGATAAGCCATCTAAACCATCTATTAAATTAATTGCATTTGTTATTCCTATTATCCATCCCACTGATAAAATATAAATATATATATTATTATTTATATTTAATGTTTGTTCTAAAAATGGAATTGTTATATTATCTATTCTTACTCCAAAAGAAACTACAACTATAGCAGCTATAGTTTGTCCTATTAATTTTACTATTGCAGGAAGACCTTTTACATCATCTATATAACAAAATATTGCTAAAATTAGTATTCCTAGTAATAGTCCTATTAATTTATGAAAATATTGTTCTTCTCCAAATATGTTTAATGTTTTTTCTAGTGTCATTATTGTTATTAAATATATACATGACACTAAAAATCCTATGATTACTGCTATTCCTCCTAAACGTGGTGTTGGTTTTTCATTTATTCTTCTTTTTTCTGGTATGTCTATTGCTCCTACTTTGTTTGCTAGCCTTATTGTGTATGGTGTTATTACAAATGCTGTTACAAATGCTAGTAGGAATGCTATTGATATGTCTCCCCACATGGTTTTCACCTCATTTTTAATCAATATTTATTTTTTTGTCTATAATATATTGCGGACGTTGTTTTGTTTCATCATATATTCTTGCTATATATTCAGAAATAATCCATATAGATAATAATTGAACTCCACTAAATAATGTAACTGTAACCATAATAGATGTCCAACCTGCTGTTAAGTTATTCAAATTAAATATATATGAAATTATAGAGTATATTAATATTATCAATGATATTATTATTGATAATATTCCTAGTCCTCCTACTATTTTTAATGGTTTAGTAGAAAAACTTATTATTCCATCAGAAGCTAGTTTTAACATTTTCTTTAACGGATATTTTGTTTTTCCTGCAAATCTTTCTTTTCTTTCATATTCATATGGAATTTGCTTAAATCCAACCCAACTGAATAAACCTCTTAAAAATTTATTGTGTTCTGGCAATGAATTTATAACATCAACTACTTTTCTGTCAACTAATCTAAAATCCCCCGTATCTTTAGGAATTTCTACATCTGACAGTGCATTTAAAGTATTATAAAACATTTTAGCTGTTAAAAGTTTAAATGCTGATTCACCATCTCTAGTTTTTCTTTTTCCATATATTACTTCATTTCCTTCTTCCCATAATTTAAGCATTTCTGGAATTAACTCTGGTGGATCTTGAAGGTCTGCATCTATTATAACAATTACATCTCCAGTGACATATTTTATTCCAGCAGTTACTGCACATTGGTGACCAAAATTTCTTGAAAATGATATTATTTTTACTTTATCATCTTTACTGGCAATATTCTCCAATATATCTAATGTTTTATCTTTACTTCCATCATTTACAAATATTATTTCATAATCATAATTATTTATTGCATTTACCACTTTAGTCATTCTCTCATAACATTCTTGTGCTACTTGTTCTTCATAATACATTGGTATTACTATTGATATTTTTTTCATTTTTACTCCTCCTGATATCTAACATATTTGATAAATAATCTATACCATTTATTTGAGCAATTAGCATTATTAGTATCATTGTAAAGACATATCTTGATCTATTTTCCCAAATTATCAAAAATACCATTATTCCAAAAGTTGAAATTATAAAAATTATATCTTTCGATTTATAATCTTTTTGTCTTATTATTCTTACTATATTTAATACTATAAAAATTAACATTGCAAAATGGAGTACTTGTGGAATATATTTATAATAATGATTATATTTACCATCACTTAAAACAAATTCATGTACAATTCCTTTGTGTACTATTTCTGTGCCAACAATTGATGCTGACCAATATGTTCCATCATGCCAAGCAAAGCACATTTTAGCACTTATATTCTTAATATGTGTATTTAAATTTCTTTCTTTAATTCTTTCTATTATTTTATTAATATCCGCCTGTTTTCTTTCGTCATATGTTTTAAAAGATTGTGTATATGCATACTCATCATATGAAAATCCACCGAGCTCATTCATTCCCATCATAATCCAATGATACACGGGTATTTCATATAATTCTCTTTCTTCTTTGAGTGCAAATTTAGGAACTATATACATATTAAATGCAATTGTTAATAACATAGTTAGTGGTATAATTATACTGCTATCAATTATAAAATTTTTCAAATTTTTATTACATATCTCATATATTATTATTGCGATAAATACAAAACTAGCTGTTATTTTCAATTTTAAAGCAAAAAATAATATCAATGAAAATAATACTTGCCATAATATTTTTTTCTTATATTGTTTTTTATCTTTTATTTTTAACCAAATCCAAACTAACATTACCGTTGGTAAAATTGAATACGTATCAGTATAATATTCTGATGCATACATATATAGTGGTGTTGTAAACATACATATTAATAATAATAATAGTGCTTTTTCATCACCATATATTTTTTTTGCAATTTTATATAAAAATATTACCGAAAGAATTATTATACAAGATGTTACAATCGAAATACCTAAAATTTGATCTGTTATATTTAAGATATTCATAATTTTTATTATCACAATATCAATTATAGTCATCATAATATTGTTTGGAAATCTCGCTAAATAAAATGAATTTGTATATGTTCCTTTTTCTACAAGTTCTTTTGCTATTTCAAAAGTAGTCCCCATATCCCAAGATGGATTAACTCTAAAAATAACTCCAGATACCAAAGTTAATATCGAAAATAATGCAAATATTAAATATATAATCCATTTATACTTTATTATATTAGGAATAACATACTTATAAAACATAGTTATAAATAATATATAAGCACTAATTAATAAAACCAAGTAAACTGGATTAAAATCATAAATTATTTTATTATACTCTAATATTCCCTTTTCAATAATCCAAATCAACATTAGTGAAAATATTATAAGTATTGTTTTTATTATATTTTTTAAAAATTTATCCATATAATTCTCCTATAATTCTTCTGCAAAACCCTTTTGTAACTTTTTGAAAACAAAATACCCAATCACACAAATAATTATTGAAAAGATAAAAACTATTCCTAACCCTTTAATATCTGGCATTGTTTGATTATAAAATATACTTCTATAACCTTCTATTATATGTGCCATTGGATTTAATTTTATTATAAACTTAAAGGCTTCTGGTATTGATTCACTTGAATATACTATAGGTGTAGCATAGAACAATAACATAAGTGCTATCTGAACAAAATGCTCTAAATCCCTAAAATATACAGTAATTGATGATAATATAAATGATATTCCTAACTGAAATATGTATTGTATTATCAATATAACTGGATAAAATAATATATATTTAGTCAGCCCTAATCCATAAAACATACAAAATGCAACAATTATTAATGTAGAAATAATAAAATTTACCATTGCACTTGTAACTACTGAAATAGGTAAAATTTCTCGCGGAAAATAAACTTTTTTGACTATATTCCCATTACCTATTACCGCCCAAGTTGATTGTGAAATAGCTGTAGTAAAAAATGTCCAAGGTATTAATCCAACACAAACAAATATAACATAATATTCTTGTGTAGTTTTTAAAATCAATGGAAATATAAATGCATATACTGTTAATTGTAACAATGGATTCAAAAAAGTCCATAATACACCTAAAACAGATTTTTTATATCTTCCCCTTATTTCTTTTTTTACATTATTCTTTAACAATTCTCTATAATTATATATACTTTTAAAAATATTCATAATATCTCCTTCGTTTACTAAATTAATTATTTTGTTGTCTGCACATATGATTCAATAACTTTTGATACCTCTCCATCCATTTTAATTTTTCCTTGATGTAACCAAACTGCTCTTGTACAAAATCTTTTTACTGATGTAAGCCCATGTGTTACAAATACTATAGTCTTTCCTTTGGCTTTTAACTCTTCTATCTTTTTAAAACATTTTTCTTGAAAATGTTCATCTCCAACTGATAATATTTCATCAATTAACAAAATTTCTGCATCAACATTTATGGCAACTGAAAATGCAAGTCTCATATACATTCCTGAAGAATAAGTTCTTACTGGATTATCTATAAAATCCTTTAACTCTGAAAATCCAATAATGTCTTCTAATCTTTCATCAATTTCTCTTTTAGTTAGTCCAAAAATTGAAGCATTAAAATATATATTTTCTCTTCCTGAAAAGTCTGGATGAAATCCCGCTCCCAATTCTAATAATGATGTGAGCTTTCCTTCTGTATTGATTGTTCCTTTATTAGGATATATAATTTTAGTCATTAATTTTAGTAATGTTGATTTACCACTTCCATTTACACCTATTAAGCCAACAACTTCTCCTTTTTTTATTTTCAGAGTTACACCATTTAATATATCTCTTTTCTCTCTTCTACTATTTTTCCAAAAAATCATTTTTTCTTTTATTGTATTTGTCTTATCATAGTAAATATTAAAAGATTTATATACATTATCTACATCTATAACATATTCATTTTTTTGTCTTTCCAAATTACTCACTTCTTTCTATATACTACTTATTGTTTATTTTCTAATTTGTACGCCAATTCTTTTGCTGAAATCATACAGTCTTCCATAGAACAGTATGTCCAAGCACCATACCTTCCTATGCTATATACATTTTTTTTATTAATTTTTTTCATATACTGTGCTATTTCTGTATTAGTTTTTTCTTGTATATGAACATATGCTGGATCCATTATTATAGATTCATATGCTACCAATTTATTTTTTCTTGTTATTCCGCTTATTTCCAGATTTTCCAATGTTTTTTGTAATTCTTTTTCAACATCAATATCATCATTTTTTGAAAAACCTATTTCTATATACATACTTAATTTTTTTTCATTTAATATATTATTGTAAAAACCTACTCTATAATAATTGGTATTTTTATCTGGTATATATATCCAATGTTCTTTATTGTTAGCTTCTTTTTCAAATCCTAAATTAAATACTAATACCTTATTATAAGAAAGCTCTTCATTCAACTTTCTATCTTCTTCATCATTTGATATTAATAAAAATTTGTTTAATGGTGATGTATTAATTAGATATTTATAATATATTATATCATTGTTATTTGTTATAGCTTTTCTGTTTTCAAAATCTATTGATACAACTTCAGTAGATGTTAAAACCTTTTCTTTAGACAAATTATTATATAATTTATCCAAAAAACTACCAGCTCCATTTCTTGGATATAAAAATGTATTATTGTATGAAGTATTATCTAAATTTTTCATATTGTTAATAATTTTTTTAGTATCTGCATATGGAAAAAATCTTCCCATTGCATTTTTATCTAATTTATTCAAATCACATGCATACAATTTTTCATTATATGGTTTTAAAAATTTTTCAACAATTGACTTTCCAAATTTTCCATATAACATATCCAAAAAATTATCATATTCTTCTTTTTCAGTTTTATTAAATAAATCATATAGACAATCTATAAAATCCTGTTTTTCCAATTGATGAATATTAATTTGAAATGGGTAATCAATTAAATTATTTTTGAATAATATCTTTGTATTCTTATTTTGAGAAATTAATTCTTGATCATTCATATATTCTATAAACATTTCTCTCATTTCATCAGTTTTAAAATGAAAAAAATGTCCTGCATAATCCCATACATAATCACCATTTATATTAGTTTTACAATATCCTCCAATTTTTTTTTCCTTTTCTACTATTAAGTAATCAGAATTATTTAAATAATTAGCAAATGTTAATCCACTTATTCCTGCACCAATTATTAAATATTTTGTATTTAATTCACTCATAACAAAATTTCCTTTCTATTATTTTTCATAATATGCTCTTAATATAAATTTTTCAAACTCTTTGGATTTATTCTCCCATGTCCATTCTTTTATATTTTCTAAATTTTCTTGGGAATATTCCTTAAATTTTTTTGGATTATTTATCAAAAATTTTATCTTGTTTTTTAAACACTCAATACTCCTTTGTTCTAATATCATTTCAGACTGTTTTTTTCCTAAAGCATCTCTAACAATTCCAACATCTGTAGAAATCACTGGTATTCCGCATGCCATTGACTCTAAAACTGGATTTGGAGTTCCTTCTGCTTTTGACAAACAAGCATAGATGTCTATATTTGAGTAATAGTTTACCATTTGTTCTAATGGAATATGTTTTTCTGTTTTGTCTGAAGTATATAACTCTACATTGTAATTTTCTTGTCTTAATTGTTCAATTGCAGGTTTTAAAATAGTATGAACCCCTTTATAATCATCTGTATTGTCTACCCACTTACTATTTCCTACCCAACCAATTTTTATAGTTCTATCTTTCAAATTATTGAATCTATCGATATTTATTGGGTAAAATTGTTCAAGATTTACTCCATCTGTAATTACTGTTTGCGGTTTGTATTTTATTTCTAAGTTATCATATATTTTCTTTAAAATATTAGAAGAAACATAATAGTTTTTTACTTTACTAAATAGTTTTTTGGTAAATTCAATATCTTTCTCCAAAAATAAATGATCATATACACATGTTGTAATAACTTTCCCTTTGATATATTCCTTTGTAAAACTGTTCAAATCTCCACCTAATTCAAGTAATTGATTTTTAAAATATTCTTCTTCATAACTTATAGATAAGCCTCTACAGAAAAAATGCACAACTTCATAATCTTTTAAAATCAACCACATAGTAGCAGAATTTTCATTTATCTTTGACATAGGAATAATACTTATTTCAAAATTATTTTCTAATTGTTTTTTAAAATTTTTTGCTATATTAGCATAAGCCCAATTTTCAACATCTACTATAAGAGCTAATTTAATTTTCTTATTCATTTTTCACCTTACCCTATTTTAAATATTTTTTTAATTTATTTTTACACTTCTTTAATAATGAATATTTATTTTCTTTATCTATGTCATTTAATTTGTTCAATCGTTTAATATTTTTTTTCATAAATTCATTTTCTACTTTTAAAACATTATTTTGAAATAACAAATCTTCATTCTCTTTTCTTAATTTTTCTAATTTTTCCATTGTAATATCTCTCCTAACTTATACCAAACATTTTTTTGATAACATTTATAGGCCATCTCATTAATATTAAATGTCCATTAAATATTCTATTAAATTTTACCTTCCTACTTAAAATGCAAGGATTATTATAAAATTTAGGATATTTGCGTAATTCTTTTTCAAATTCTCTAAATTTTTTTCCATTTCGGAATAAATCTATACAAACATAATAATGTGCTTTAATCATTTTTAAAATCAATTTTTGCTCTATATATCTTTTCTTTTCCTCTGATAATTGTGGATTTTTTGAGTAAATTTTCATTAAATTTATTGTCATTTTTCTATGCATATCACAATTTCTTCTTAGTGATTCTGTTGAAATAGATTGACCTTCTCTTCCTATATAATATACATACAAATCTAATGGATAATATGTTATTGTTTCAGCGTTTATAAATGTATACATATTTAATTCCATATCTACATAGAAACATTTTTCTGTTATTTTAAAATTAGCATTTTTCAACATTTCTGTTTTGTATGTTGATGTTGATAATAGTGGTCCCCATTCTTTGAAACCATAACCCGGATAGCACAAATCATCAATTTTATATTGAATTCCTGGAATCATAAATTCATAATTTTTATTGATTTTTCGTGTATTATCACTAGCGAAATCTTCTATATAATTATTTAATACAATATCTGAATCTTCATTTTCCAATAATTCAATTAATTTTTTTAATTCTTCTGTTTCAAAAAAATCATCCCCATCCATTAATTTAAAATATTTTCCTGTTGCTAACTCTATTCCTTTATTTATAGTTGAACCATGTCCGCCGTTTTCTTTATTAATTAGTTTAACTATGGATTCACCATCGATTTTTGTTAATTCTTCTAATTCTTTTCCTATTTCACTTGTATTGTCTTTAGAACCATCATTTATTATTAATATTTCTAATTTATTTGATAATTCATGGTTAATTAGTGAAAATACACCATTTCTTAGGAATTTACCAACATTATAAGATGGTATAGCAATTGTTAATATTGGCTTTTCCTGTTTTTTGTATAATATTTTAGGTACTTCTTTTTTATCATCCTCTTTAAAAATATCTAATTCTTTTTGTATGGTCTTTTGATAGCAATATTTATCATAAACAAAGTCATGCATTTTTTTTGATAACTCTATAAATAAATCTGGATTATTGTACAATTCTTCAATTTTGTCAGCATATTCAACATAATTCTCCGTATCACACAATGTACCATATTCTGGGTTTATTTCTTGTATAACCCCTGGATTAAATGAGCTAACTACCACTAAACCTGACATAGCTGCTTCGCACGAAGATACAGCTTGAGAATCATATCTCGTAGCAAACAGTGCTATTCCATTTTGTTTATGAGCCTCAGCAATTTCATCATGTGATAAAAATCTATTATATATATGAACATTACTGAACTTTCTTATAGGAGCTAATAAAACATTGTGTTCACTACCCTCGCCATATATATTGAACTCTAAATCTTTAAAAAATGGTCTTCTACTTAATTCCAGTATTACTCTTACATCGATATCTATTGAATACGTATTTATATTATCAAATTTTCTTATTATAAATATTTTCTTTCTCATTTCAGCATCTTTTTGTTGAAATTTAAAAGTATTTTCATCAACTAAACATGGTACAATTTCATAGTTTTTATACTTTATATTATTTAATTCTTCGCCATGTTTTCTCGTCCAATCTGTAACAAAAAACCATTTAACATTTGGCATATTATTATATTTATTTAATATTTTATCCCTTTCTCTAAAATAAATTTCTTGTTTTAATGTATTTTCTGATGGTTGACAAAAATATTTTGCTGTCATTTTATTAAAATCCCTATACATTGTATCAGCACCATGGGAATACAAATATACCTTTGTATCAGTAATATCAATAAAATCTAAAATATATGAAAAATATTCATTAAAGAAATGAATTAGAATTTTATCATATTTTTTATTTTGTAACATAGCCCTAGCATTAGCATAACTTGTTTTACAAACTTTTACCCCTTCATACTCATAAATCCTTGTATCTTCATCAAATCCTATATTTAGTACATCTATATTCCAATTTAAATTTTTGTATGCTTTAACTCTTGTATGTACAAATGCACAAGAATATTTATTTTCTTCAGATGGATATCCGCGGAGACATTAACATAATATTGCTTTTGCAAAATTTTTTTAATTCTTCTTGATATTCATTAACTTCGCTTATACTAAATTTAGTAATTTTTATTTTTGTATTTGGTGAAATTCTGAAAGCAATCATTCCATAATTAGTTGGTTTCTTTATATAATATTTTGATTTAAATTGCAAATCAGATACAACTTGTTTCTTTCTATTAATTATCTTAGCAACAATTCCTTTTCCTTCTACTATATCACCATCAAAATCAATTTTCAAAAAATTCTTTTGATATTTATATATTTTAGGTATTATTACTGTTTCAATATTATCTCCTCTATTTTCTATATAAAGATAATCTTTATTATTCTTCACTGTGATATTTTTACTCTTTTTTATATACAAATTGTTTTTTATTATATTCATATTTAAACCATCCTTTAAACAATATTTTATCTATACTATATACTATTTATAATTTATAATTTATAACTTATAACCAATTTTTAATATTATTATAATCAAATTTTATATTTGTATCAAAATACTATATTATTATAATATTAATAATACGCCTTGTCTAGTTTCTCTCATTACTTATATTGTCCATAAACCTCTTTGACTTCCACTTTCCCGGCAAAATCAACATCAAAACCAGCAACCTATCCCAAAGATTTCTTACACATTTAACACATACCTTCTTATTACATAAGCTTGAAAACAAAATATAGTGTTTAATTACATATAACCTTTTATCAAATTTAACACCTTTTGTATCTCTAGCTAAAATATCTTGAAAATATTGTAAATATCCTTGTGGGTTATTTATAAATAATTTAATAAAATTTTTAGTATATCCTTCTTCTAAATAATCTCCAGAAACCACTTCCAAATTATAACATTTAACCTTATATTTTTCTTCTATTTTATAAAACAAACTTGCTTCTGTAATAAATTTTTCACCATTTTTTAATTCATATTTGTATAATTTTCTTATAGAAGATTTATATACTAATACCTTTTCTCCATCCATTCCTTGTTTGAAATACATATCAAACATTGTAGTTTCATCTTTAGTATTTTCAAAGGACTTTCCTTTTATATTTGCATATTCACCGCTTCTTAAAAAAACTGATGCATACAAATTATCATTCTTCAACAATTCCATACTATGTTCTGAAATATTTTTAAAAGCTCCAGTTATAAAATAATCATCAGAATCACAATCCATAACAAGTTCACCTGTAACATATTGCATAAGATTATTTATAGCCTGCATTTTTCCGTGATTTTCTTGTTTGAAATACTTAATTTCAAAATGTTCTACTTTATTAAAATTCTTAACAACTTGTCCGAGTATTGTCAGTAGATCCATCATCCATAATAAGCCACTCTATATCTAATTTATCATATAAATTATCAACAATACTTTTATATAATCTATTTAACAAATTAGCTCTATTATATGTAGCAGTCAAAATTGATAATTTCATTTATTTTTTCACCAACTTTTCTATTTGTTTAATTATATTATAATTTTCAATATATTTTTGTTCTTGCATTTTTTTCCATTTTGGTAACATTTCTAAACTTCTTTGAATTCCTTCATATACTCCTTCTTCTGTATTATCAGTTATATACGATTTTTCATATTTTGCTACAGCTTCTCTTGCTGCTGTATTTGTAATTAATATTGGTTTTTCTAATACTTTTGCTTCTAGTATTGTCATTGGTAAACCTTCATAATATGATAATAATGCAAAAATATCACATTTTTTTATATATGGATAGGGATTATTTCTTTTTCCTAATAATATAAAAGTATTTTCTACATTATATTCTTTAATTAAATTTTTTAAATTATTAGTCTCTGGTCCATCACCTATTATATAAAATTTATGATTGAATCCATCTTTAATTAATTTACTATGAATTTTTATTAATCTATCTATTGCTTTTTGACTTACCAATCTTGCTACTGTTAAGAAATTAACAGTTCCATCTTCAAATACATTTTCAAATTGTTCTTCAGATTTTTTTATTACTCTTTTTGAAGATATATAATTAGGTATTACAATTTTATCATTATTTAATTTATAAATTTCTTCAAATTGTTCTTTGTTATCATTACTAACAAATACTACCTCATTATACTTCGAATAACAAGTTTTGTCTAGCATTCTTTTTATTTTAGCTTTTAAATTTTTTCCAAAAACTTGTCCTATATCATTATGTACCCAAGCAATCTTTTTAATACCTTTATTTTCAACACTAAATATTCTTGTTATAGGTCCTTCAAGGAAAGCAATTTCAGTGTCAAATTTATTTTTTATATATTTATTATAAATAGACTTCTTATTAAATAATATTTTTAAAGAAATTTTTACTTTTTCATTTTTAGTTAATTCATTATAAGATTTATCTATCATATTTACTAATTTTACATTTGGAGATAATTCTTTTTCGAACTCACCTTTCCCATATAGCGTAAATATTGTTATATTAAACTTTCCTGATAATTCATTTGCTATATCAACCAATACTCTTTCAGCTCCACCTAATGTAAGACCTGTTATTCCAAATACTATTTTTTGCAATATTTTATTCACCTCTTTTAATATTTTGTGTTTTTATCTTTAATAATACATTCGCTACAATAATTATCATCATAGACGAAGAATTAAAAAATGTATATCCAGATAAAGTTGATAATACGAAACTTAATATTGTTGCTAATATTAACATTGTAAATTCTGTATCTACTTTTTTTATATTTTTTATAAATATAATTATTGATTTTAATAATATGCTTAACATCGGAATCATAAATAGTATAAAACCTATTATTCCAAAATTTAATAATATTGCTGGAAATTCCATTTCCCACACTAATTCATCTGTATTTATTAGATAACCATTTCCTGCTAACATAAATAATATATTTTTTTGATTTTTAATTAACATAACATGATAAATCAATTGTTGCATACGTATATTTGTGTTTGGAATATTGTATTTTTTAGCAATATTATATAAGTCAATAACAGATTGTTGTTGTGCTTCTGACATAAATCCTTGTTCTAAATTATTATTAATTATTTTATTTCTTGTACTAGTTAAATCTCCCGTTATATTTGCAACTTTTCCTGTTGATTCATCTATTATAGTGTTTTCCATGTTTTTCAAATGTTTTCTTCTCTGTAATGTTACTGAACCAGCAAGTAATACTATTGAAATTAATAATACTAATATTGATATAAGTAATATAAAATTCTTCTTACTAATTTTCATCTTTTTTATTATTTTACAAAATATTTCTGACATTGCAAAACATAAAATTGCCAATATAAATCCAATTAATCCCACTCTTGTTCCTATTAATGTTAGTAAATATATTCCTATTAATCCAAGTACTATAAATAAACATATTTTCATTTTCTTATTTTGTATTTGCATAATAAAACTTAAAATTATAAATGTACTTAATAATAATATAGCACTAATACTATTTCCAGATTCAAACCAACCTTTATACCCCATTCCTTCTACATATGTTGTTGAAGATGTTTTTGTTATTATAGAAATATATATTGATACTATATAAATTGCTGTTGAAATTAATATTGATTTTTGTAATTTTTTATAATTTTGATTATTAAATGTTTTTATAAATATAAACAAATTTAATATCATAAATGAATAATTAAGCAAATATTGTGCTTCATGTGTTATTGTTCCATATGAACAATTTACTATATTATTTTTGTATATATATAAATGAATTAATACATATAATAGATATATAAAACATACACCTATGGTTTTAAATTTATCTTTTAACTTTTCTTTGAAAAAAATATATACAAATATAATTCCTGGTATTATTGGTCTTAATATTGTTGATATTGAATAATTTGTTTCAAATTTATTTCTAAATAAAAAACTAGAAATATCTAATAATGGGCATACAATTATAAAAAATGAAAGCAAGTTTTCTGCAGTTATTATTTTTTTTATTTTTTCCATTTAATCCATTCCTTTTTATTTTTTCATAACTTAATATAACATATAATTTAATTTTTCTTAAACTTTAATATACAAGCATATAATCTAAATGTATATTTATTTATTGTTTTCATATACCTATTTTTCCAAGTTTTATTATTATTTAAAATTTTATTATTTTTCCACTTAGGAAATTTCATATTTAAATTTTTCCATGTATTATATAATTGTTCATTTCTTATCTTTTTATCTTTTATTTTTACTATTCTTAGCAAAGAACTGCATAATAGCAAACGTGTATATGTATATTCTAGTTCTTCTTTATATTCTTCATAAAATCCATTTTGTATATAATAGTTTAATACATTATCTAGTACTTGAAAAATTTCTTTTGTTCTTTCATTTTGAGTGTTTACTATTGAATTTTCTCTTTGCACATAATATATTAAAAACTCCTTTACAAATCCAAATTTTTTTATATGCGGTAATAATTTATAAAAGAATTCAACATCTTCATAACGCAATCCTTTTGGAAATTGCAATTGCAAATTTGTAATTAAATCCCTTTTTATTAATTTATTCCATGCTACAACTCTCGCATTTATGAGCATTTCATGTTTATCTTTATAAATATAGCCATTGTCTTTGATTTCTTTATTATCATATTTCCAAATAAAATTACACTCTACAAAATCACAAAGTTGCTCTATAGCGACTTTATACATTTTTTCATATATTGTCAAATCAACATAATCATCTGAATCTAGAAAAGCTATATATTCACCGTGTTGCATACTTCATTCCATAATTTCTTGCATCTGAAAGACCGCCATTTTGTTTTGTAACATATTTAATCTTTTCAGGATATTTGTCTATATATGATTTTATAATTATTTCCGAATTATCTGTAGAACCATCATTTACTACTATTATTTCTATATCTTGTAATGTTTGATTTACAAGACTTTCAAGACATTTATCTATATAATTTTCAACATTATAAACAGGAACTATAATACTTACCTTTGGCATTTTTTTCACCTATCTTTTATTTCTATAATATAATTTTATATTGTTCTAAATTTTAATTATTAATCATACTATCTAATCTTTAAATATAATTTGATATTTACTTTCAAAATACATTTTTTAATAAATTGTTTTATATTTCTTGCTTTTATATTATCAGCTATTTTTCTTTTCTTTAATTCTTTTATATATTGTTTATGATATTTTAATGGTAATTCATTAAGTTTCAAAATTAAGCAATTAGACATATAGATTTTAAAATTTTCTATTGCCTGTCCATCTTTACATTCAAGTTTCTTAATTAAATTATCATAATGTTCCAGTATATCATAAGCTCTTTTGCATATCTTTTCATCACTATTATTTCTAGTAATACTATATGATGATTGTACATAATAATATCCATATATATTTGTTGATGTTACAGTATTTGCACTTAAAATAATGTATGGCACTATTGCCCAATCTTCATGATATTTGTTTATAGGAAACTCAAAATTATTATTTATATAAAATTCTCTTTTATATAAATATAGCCATGCTGTTTCCATTAAAATATCTTTTGCATATAATTCATTAAATGCATCTTCACCAGACTTACATTCAAAAATAGGTCCATCAACTTTTTCTATCTTTTCATAATTTTCATTTACTTTTATACATTTATATTTTATAAGATCTACATGTTGTGAAATATACTTTTCTAAATTATTAAATAAATTTTTATCAATATAATCATCAGAATCTATAAAGCACAAATATTCTCCTGTTGCTTTTTGTACTCCAAAATTTCTAGCATCTGAAAGTCCACCGTTTGGTTTATTGCAGTATTTTATTTTATCAGAATATTTAGTTTCATATCTTTTAATTATGCATTCAGAATTATCTGTAGAACCATCATTTATAATTATTATTTCAAAATCCTGCATTCCTTGAACAAGTATTGAATCTATGCATTTTTCTAAATATTTTTCTGTATTATATACCGGTACTATAACACTTATTTTTGGCATAAGTTTTAATTCCTTTCATTAATTATATTTTCAATTTTTTTGGCAATACTTTCATTATATTGTTCAGCACTAAATTTTTCAAATTTTGGAATTATTGGTGTAAATCCATTTTTAATTACATACTCCATTTTATCTATAATATCTTCTAAATTTTGTTTACACACAATTCCAAATTTATTTTCTATGTCAAGTCTACTATCTGAAACATCTGTTGTTATTATTGGTAAATTCAGTATTTTAGCTTCATTATAAACTACTGGATACCCCTCATTTTCTGATACTAGTATTAATGAATCAGATATTTTATAATATGGATATGGATTTATTTTCATACCTAAAAATATAATATGATTTTGTAAATTATTTTTTTTAACATACTCTTGTGATTTTTCAAAATCTTTACCATTTCCTATTATAATAATTCTAAATTCATAATTTCTATTTTTTAATACTTTTGCAGCCTCTAGAAGTCTTGATATTTTTTTTGAATCTTCTGTAATTCTACCTATATATAAAAAAGTAAACTCCTGAGTCTTATTCAATTCTATTTTTTCTTGAGATAATTTTTCAATTTTTTTGTAATCAATTATATTATTGCATACAATAGTGTTTGTTCTATTCATTATCGTTTCAAATTCATTTTTGGATTTATTTGAAACAAAAATTATATTTTTAAAATTATTTACATTTAATTCTTCAAAAAATTTTCTGTATTTTTCTCTATTGTTGTTAAATATTTCTAAATAACTACTATGTACCCATAAATTAGAATTCTTTGAAGCTATTTGTGCTGTTGCAGATGCCATTTTACAATATGTTGCATATGCAAATGATGAATCAAATTTATTTTTATATTTTAATGTGAATTTTAGTCTTTTACACCCATTTATTACTTTTGAAAATATTTTGTTATAACTTGGTGTGTATTTTATAATTTTAACATTTTTATTTAATTTATCTAATAATTCACCTTGTTTTTTTTCAAGAACTAATGTTATTTCATATTTATTGGTCTTTTCTAAGTAATTAAGCAAGCTTATTAGTGCTGTTTCTATTCCACCAATTTCTAATGAATAGGCTGAAAATAAAATACTTTTTTTAGTGCTTTTCATTTTTGCCTCCTTTTTTGCTAATTGATTTTTACATTTTATTATTTATAATTTATCGCATATTTACATTATACTTAGTTATATTTATATTTTTATATAAACTATGACATATAATATATTATGAAAACATAATTTCTATATTTTTATATCCTATAAACAATCCATTTTCTAAAACACCATTTATTTCATTTATCTTTTTTTCTAAATCTTCTGTAACATTATTAAATTTAGCATCTATTATATATCTTCCGTTTTCTGTAATTAATGGTTCAATATTAGAATCTTTATTTTTTCGTATGTTACACTCTATTGCCCCTAAATTTATAAGCTTATTTTTTACATTTTCAACTTTATCTATATCACATTCTACTGGAACAGGACATTTCTGACCAAGCTTTTGAACAAACTTTGATTTGTCTACCAATATATAGACAATCGGAGTTTTTACAAGGTTCATTTTTTCTTTATATAAAGCCGCACCTAGACCTTTTATTAGCCAATTGTTTTTATCAACTTCATCTGCTCCATCGAATCCCCAATTTATTTCATATTCTCCTAATTTAGCTGTTTTTATGTTTAAATAATTACACAATAATTCTATTTGTTTTGATGTTGGTATAGCAATTATCTTTAAATTTTCTTGTTTGCATTTTTTTCCAATTTCCTTAACAGCTAAAAAAGAAGTTGTACCAGAACCAAAACTAATTACATCATTGTTTTTTACTTTTGATGCAATTTTTCTAGCTAAAACTTCTTTTTCTTCTTTATTTTTTATATTATTGTTCCATTCTAAATTTTCAATTAAATTTTCTTTAGTATTCATAATAATGCCTCCTAGAATTTTTATATATTATTTCATATTTTGGCAGATTTGTAAACATGCATTTTTACATAATGTGGCATTTTATATTTGTTTTAATACTTTTTATTATACAATAAAACCTTTTGTTTTATAATAATACTAAAGTTAATAAACATTTCTAAATAAAAATCTCTCCAACTATTAAACAATACATTTAATATGGAGAGTTCATTTTATTTATTTTTTAAAATACATATTTGATTTAGTTGTAATTCAAATAGTTGCCTATGTTTTTTTACTATAACTTGTAATATTAAGCTTGTTACATTCAATAATAAACCTATTATTAATGCAATACATGCAACTATTAATGTTGGAAAACGTGGAACTAAACCTGTATTAAAATATTCCGATAATACTGGAATAGATAAAAGCAATACTATTATATAGAAAAATATTGAAATAGTATTAAAGAACAAACTTGGTTTATATTCTTTAAATAAAGTTGCTATAGTTTTTAGTACTCTTGCACCATCTTTATAAGTATTTAGTTTGGAAACACTTCCAGCTGGTCTATCTCTATATTGAACTGGAATTTCTTTCAATGTAAAATTTTTATCTATTGCATGAATAGACATTTCTGTTTCTATTTCAAAACCTTTTGATAATACAGGAAAAGTTTTTACAAATTTATAACTAAATGCTCTATATCCTGTCATAATATCATTTATATTATTTTTAAATATTATATGAATTAAATTTCTTACTATTCTATTACCTAAATTATGAAATGGTCTTTTATTTTCTTGAAAATATGTTGAAGATAGTCTATCTCCTATAACCATATCTACATTATCATTTAATACATATTCACACATTTCTCTTGCATTTTCTGCAGAATAAGTGTCATCTCCATCTATCAATAAATAGCAATCTGCATCTATATCTCTAAACATTGTTCTTATTACATTTCCTTTACCTTGTTTAGTTTCATAACGCACTATTGCTCCTGCTTTTCTTGCTACTTCATCTGTTCCGTCCTTTGAATTATTATCATATACATAAATATCTGCTTCTGGCAAGACTTTTTTATAATCCTTTATTACTTTTTCAATTGTTTTGCTTTCATTATAACATGGTATTAATACCGCTATTTTCTTATCCATTTTGTTCTCCTTTTTTATTAGTATGGCTTAATTTCGTTTTATTATTTTATATTTTTATATTTTTGTAAATACTTTGTTATATTTATATTATTGCAAAATTTTTATTTATATAATTGCCAATTACAATATTTCAATTTTACTTTCTAATTTTTCCACAAATTTTTCATTATTACTTTCATATCTTCTAGGCACAAATTTCTCAACTCTATCTAAAGAATTTTCTATATCCTCAACACATCTAGTTCCAATAATATATCCCTTATTATCAAAATTTTGTATAATCTGTAATTGATGATCATTTACATGTTCTTTATACTTTTTTAATCTTGGCACTGCAATAATTTTTTTGCCTAAGTCAATTCCTTCAATAATAGTTCCAACTCCTCCATGAGTAATAATAAAACTAGAATCTTGTATTAATTCATTTAATTGTTTAGGTGTAGTAAATTTTATTAATTCCATTTTACTATTTGGTAATTTAGTTTCAAACTTTGTATTACCTATTTGTGCTATTACTTTCTCGTTTATTTTACCAACTTCAATTAGTCTTTCAACTTCAATTAAAATTCTTTTAAATTCTTTATCTTGTGTCCCAAGTGTAACTAATATCATTAATAAATCCACCCCCAATATTCAGCTTTTGGATATAACTCAAGCATTTCCTTCCATTGTACAACAAAAACATCTGCTATTGGATATACAAACCTTCCTGCTACAGTTTTTGTATTTCTATTTGCAAAAGTTTCTATATATATAACTTTTTTTCTAAATATTTTTGCAATATAGCACATTGGTACTGCTGTGTGTGTCCCTGTAGTTACTATAATATCTGGTTTTTGCCTTAAGAAAATTATAAAGCTTTTTATTATATTGAAAAAATAAATAAAAAAATACGTAAATGGATTTTTTTTTGTTCCATATGCTAAAAATTCCATTTTATCTCCATATTCATTTTTTAAATATTCATTACTTTTTGTTTTTTCTGTTACTATGTAATATTGATATTTGTTAAATAATTGTTTTAATTGCATTAATTCGCTTAAGTGTCCGCCTGTGCTTGATATAAATAATATTTTTTTATTTTTCATTTAGGTTACCTTTCTTATGTTTTGGTATTTTTAAAATAGATATTTAGTTAAAAAATCTATATCTGCATTATAACATATTTTACATTTAACAATAACTAAAATTTAATTTATTTTTGAAAAATTTACCGAAATGGTAATTACGATTTAAAATTTTTAAGATTTTTAAATTTTATTAATGGAATTTATAAATATCTCCTCTACTATCTGCATCTGTTACATCAATTATTATTTGATTTTCTATCCATTCAAATATTACTCTATATTTTCCCACTCTCAATCTATATGTATTAGAATAATTCTGCATTTTTTTAATATCTCCAGCAGGCAAATTATAAATAGCTTTATATAATTTTACCTGCTGATTTTTATCTTGCTTACTAATAAATTTCAAGGCACGTTTTTTTATATTAATTTTGTATATCATTCATTGTCAACCCCGCTTCCTTTAATGCTTGTTCAAATGATATTGCTTCTTTTCTTTCTTTTTCTCTTTGTTCTTCAGTTAAAGAAAGTTTTTCTATTAACATTAATTTTTCTGTTATATCCATATTTTCCAATATGGCATCTGGTGCTAATGTTAGAAGTTTAGCATCAATCATTTTTTCTGCAAGTTCTTTAATAACCGTTGCTTCTATAGTGTTTAATTTTCGCATTATATTAGCTACATCAATTATGTTTTGTTTTTGTGACTCGCTCATCTTTTCCTCCTTTTTTATTTTTTATTTCGTTGTAAATGTTCCACATTTAGGCTTTTACTTACATTTTAAATTTTATTTATCTAAGTTCAATTTACTTGTTAATAGTATATCATAAAATTTTATTAAATAGAATACTTGTCACAAAAATTTCACAAAACTGTTAAACAATGATAAAAGCATATAAGAAATTTATAATTTCCTATATGCTTTTCATTTTCTACTTATACCCAGTCTTTTTAATTATACCATTACTATATTCCTTAACTTTACTACTAACCTCATATCCATCATTTCCAAATAAATCAGCATGTAATTTTTTAACATTGCTTTCCAATGTAACAGGAACACCATACCATCTATCTAAAGTAATCCCCTTAACCTCATAAGGCCAACCTATACTTGATACAACATTGTATTGTGTAATATTTGGTATCATACCTAATATTTCAGTAGATGTTATATTAGTATATACTTTAGGTAACAATATATCTGCTAAATTGTTAAGTTTACCA
This sequence comes from uncultured Clostridia bacterium, assembly GCA_934149165.1. Lineage (GTDB taxonomy): Bacteria > Bacillota > Clostridia > TANB77 > CAG-508 > CAG-492. The sequence goes on from CAKPDY010000007.1 coordinate 28,144, forward strand.
ACACTCATTGTTTTTGCCTTGTTAAAGCTTGCATTTAATACATCTCTCATTCTTTCAGTTCTTTTATAATCTCCACCAGCTGTGTAACGAATTCTTGAATATGCTAATGCTTGAACGCCTGAAAGTGTTTGGTTTCCTGTTTTTGTAACTCTTGGTGTGCTTTTTCCCATCTGAGAATCAACTGCTGAAATATAATCATTTATATATTTTAATTCATCAGATTCAATTGTAATATTAACACCATTTATAGCATCTATTATATCAACAACAGCATCAAAATTAACAGCAACAAACTCAGTAATATCTAAGTCAAAATTTTTATTTATAGTATTTATTGCAAGTTCAGGTCCACCATATGCATATGCATGTGTTATTTTATCATAACCATGTCCTTCAATATATACATAGGTATCTCTATAAACAGATGTTAGCTTAACTTGATTTGTATCTTCATTTATACTTGCAATAATAATACAATCACTTCTTGTGTTGTCATAAGTATTTGCTCTAGCGTCTACTCCGAAAAGTACTATGTTTCTATAGCCTTTAAGTTGTTCTGCTACACCTTCATTTATTTCAATATTTTCCAGTTCAACATAATTTAATTTTGATAATTTGTTATATGCATACCATGTTACTGCTGAAAAGAATAATAGTATTATTATTAATAATACTAATAATATTTTTAAAAAAATTCTTGTTTTTTTATTTTTTTTACTTTTTAAAGTTTCTCCTTTGTATACTTTTTGTTTTGACATATTGATTTTCCTTTCTTGTGACTTATTAGAAGCCATGTTTTTGATATTTTCTTCTTCTATTTCTTCAAAATTATAACTCTTTTATTTATATTTGTAAAGTTACTTATTTTGCTTGTTTTTAAAGGTTTGCATCACACTAAAATATTTGTCTCAATAATATTTGTGTTTTTTAATATTTTAAAATTATTTGTTTTATTAAATTTATCTAACTTTATTCAATTGTCAACTTTTGTGAATTTGTTTGTAATTCTATATATGTACGACCATCACTAACTTCTATTTCTTTGCCATCTTTATAATAATATTTTGTTTTGGCTGATCTACTATCCTTTTTCCATGTTATTGGAACAGCATAACCATTTGTTATAAAATAACCATTGCCTGAACCAACTGTTTTTAAATCCCAATAATAATTATCTGAGCACACTGAATAATTAATCTTTTGTACTATAATGTTTTTTGTGCTAACTTGTTCCTTAGTATAATAATCAGTACAATATTTATCATTTTCCATTCTGTTATACATCTTAGTATTATTATCATATACAAATGTTGTAACATTTGGTTTTGCTCCATATGGGATTACAACTTTATTTGCTATTTTTGCTTCGTCTTTTGCTGATAAATCAACATCTTCTGGATTATAATTTAATAATATCGTTTTATCAGATTCTGTTTTAAATTTTTTATCATTAATTGTTTGTTTAATTTTAGAAATAGATGTATATGCAGTATGTTCACTTGCTAGTTTTTCTGGATTATTTCTCCAAAATGGCTTGTCAAATAATCCATTTATATAATTAATTGAACCTGCTTTTTCATCATCTTCAGCATAATGACTCCATCCATAGTGAACAAAAATTGCATCTGATTCTAATGCATAATCTACGAAATTATGTCTTGAACTTCTAATTGTTCCTATTGTTAAGTCTTCATCTATGTCTTTATATAATGCTAGTAATCTTGATGTATTACCTTCAGTTGGTATTTCATATACTAGATATGCTTTGTTAAAACCTGTTTGAACTTTAACAGCTACTGGCGTGTTGTTAATTGATATTGCGTATGGTCTTGTTTTTGAGTTAGTGTTTATGATATCAACTTTGTTATCTTTTGATTCTTTTAAATCAACTGTTATTGTATCTTCTCCATTTTGTTCATTCTGACTTTGAATTATTTTTGAAGTATTATTGTTTTTATATTGTATTGCTATGATAACTCCAGCTATAGCAAGAACTAAAACTATTAATATAGCTAATATTATTACTAATTTTTTATTTTTCATATACACTTACCTCACATTCGATATATTTTATAACTCCTCTTTTACTGTTTGTAAAGCTGATGCTATAACCTTGTCCATATCGTAATATTTATATTGACCTAATCTTCCTCCAAATATTACTTTTGAATCTTGTTTTGCAAGTTCTTCATATTTTTTATATAATTCATTATTTCTATCATTATTAATTGGATAATATGGTTCTTTTTCTTGAGTCCATTTATCTGGATATTCACGTGTTATGATAGTTTTTTCTTTTGCTTCACCTTCAGCAGTTTGTCCTAAACTTGCTCCATATTCAAAATGTTTATGTTCAATTATTCTTGTGTATGGAATTTCATATTCTGTATAGTTTACAACTGCATTTCCTTGATAATTTTTTTCATTTAATGTTTCTGTTTCAAAACGTAAACTTCTGTATTCTAATTCACCAAATTGATAGTTGTAATATTTATCTATTGGTCCTGTAAATATTATTTTTTCAGCTATATTTTCAAGTTCAGCTTTATTTTCGAAGTAATCGCAGTTTAAACGTACTTCAATTCCTTCAAGCATTTTTTCTATTATCTTTGTGTATCCACCAATTGGAATTCCTTGGTAGATATCGTTGAAATAGTTGTTGTCGTATATAAATCTTACTGGTAATCTTTTTATTATGAAGCTTGGAAGTTCAGTTGCTCTTTGCCCCCATTGTTTTTCTGTGTAACCTTTTACTAACTTTTCGTAAATTGTTTTTCCAACTAGACTGATTGCTTGCTCTTCTAAGTTTTTAGGTTCGGTAATTCCTGCTTCAGTTTTTTCTTGTTCGATTTTTGCTTTTGCTTGTTCTGGTGTTACTACTCCCCATAGTTTGTTGAATGTGTTCATGTTGAATGGCATGTTGTATAGTTCATTTTTGTAACGTGCTACTGGTGAGTTTGTATAACGGTTGAACTCTGCAAATTGATTTATGTAGTTCCATACTTCTTTGTTGCTTGTGTGGAATATGTGTGCACCGTATTTGTGTACATTTATTCCGTTTTGTTCTTCTGTGTAGATGTTTCCTGCTATGTTTGGACGTTTGTCTATTACTAGACATTTCTTTCCTTTTTTGTTTGCTTCGTGGGCGAAGATTGCGCCGAATAGGCCTGAGCCTACTATTAGATAGTCGTATTTCATTTTATGTTCCTCCTTATATGCTTGTATTTTCTTCATTCTATTACAAGCTTTTTTATTATTATCGTATTTTTTAATCTTAATCACTTTATTCTTTTATCGCTAAGACTTTTTCTTTAATTATCTTTATTTTACTTAATATATATGTAGTTAATATACTAACAATAAATGATAACAAAAATAGTAGTATTACCTTTATCGGATTCATACATTTCAGTGCTTTTACGTATCTAACCAGAATCATCTCTATAATAATGTGAATAAAAAATATTGATAGCGCAATTTTAGAAAAATATGTACACAATTTTATAAACCATTTATGTATTAATTTGCAATTAATTCTAGTAAACAACTCAAAAATAAGCAAACTGTACATATAAATATAAAAGGTGAGTTATACCAAATATTGTAAACTATAGAATAATAATGTGCAAATAATTGTATTCCACATGATAGTATAAATGAAATTATACTTGCAATCAGTATCCACTTACTTTTTATACTTTTAAGTATATTTTGACGTATAAAATATGCAGTTATCAAATAAAAACCATATGTTCCACCTAGAAAACTAATATCTAATATACTTTTATATTGCTCTAATTTTAATACTTTAAGTATAATATTTATCGTTGGTAAACAAAATGACAAGGCAAATGCTATTAACATTGGAATTTTTAATGACTTCAAAGAAAAGTTTTTTAATATTTTTCCAATATATGGAATAACTATATATATACCTATAATCATTGGCATATACCACATATTCTTTAATGGAACTTTTTCAAAAAATAGCATTTCTTTTATTACAGTATGTATATCTATAGATGTATTATTATAAATACATAGAAATATATTATATAGTATAATCCAAATTTCTGTAGTTACAATCAAGGGCAATAAATTTTTCTTATAAAAATTTTTACACTTTCATCATTTTCATAATTTCTATTTAATAATAAATAACCTGAAATCATTAAAAAAATAGGAACTCCTAAACGACCTATTGTAAACACTATAGTTTTAAATAATTTTGCTTGTATACTTAATGCAATATGACTTTGGATGTTATTAAATTGATATATATACTCTACTGCATGACAAAGGACTACCGAAACAATTGCAAAAACTCTTGCAATGTCCAAAAATATAATTCTATTTTTTGTGTTTATTTGTGTTGTATTATCTATTAATCCCGGATCACTCATATATTTTTTTCCTTCCGTATTATTTTTTATGGTACTATTTTTTTCAATATAGGTATTTTTTTAACTACATAAACTATTATTAAACTAATAATATATGTTGTTATTATTCCAATTGTTCTCCATTCCCAAGAATATACATTAATGGAAAAAATATGTATTTGATAATACATAACAATTTTATGTATTAGGTATATTCCAAAACTACAGCTAGCAATGTTTGATATACATCTTTTTATTTTATCACTTTTTATTAAATTTTTAAAATCAATTTGTTTTATAAAAATAAACACCGCACAAGCTAATAATACTGAATGAAATTGTGCATATCCAAATAGGGTCTTATTTAATGTATTATTAGACGTCGTCCAATAATACGTCATAAAATATCTAAATAATACAGATAATATTCCTAATATATAACTTATAATTCTATATTTTTTCTTTATGCTTTGCGTTGATAATAAATATCCTAATAACACAAAGATAAGATATTGTCCAAGTTGAATTGATAGTGAAGTATTATATGTTATTTTAAATAACTTCAACACAATTGGTAAAATCGAGTGTGTTATAAAAATAGTAGCAACTGTATACCAACAGACATTTCTATATTTTTCATTTGCAAAAACAGATAAAACAGGAATTGTTAAGTAAATTCCTAATATCCAAAACATAAAATAATATGTTGACTCCTCTTTATTTGCAAAAAATATATTTAGTAATGTTTTTACACTAAAATCCTGTATTTTTAGTTGACCTATCTTGTATTTCCAAATAATCATTATAATTGCCCAAAATAGTAATGGTATCATTACTTTTAGTAATCTTTTTTTAAAGAAAGTTTTTGTATTATATTTTTCCCTATATTTCATTAATGTTGCACCTGATAACATTAAAAATATTGGAACAGCCCAATAACAAATACATTCTACAATTAAACTAGTCGTCCATGCCCTTTTATAATTTGTCGAAAAATTATGTACTATTCCGTTACAATGTAATGCTACAACAGCAATTATAGCTAAAACATTTAAAATATCATAATATACAATTCTTTTATTATTTTCCTTACTTACACATTTATTTTCCATAATTATTTTCATATCCTTACACTAATTTTTATAATTTATCATTTATTTTTTGTTTTCTGAAAATTTTATTTTTAACTTTATTCAGTATTTCAAATAAAAACTTGTCTCTCATGCATAATAAACAAATTCCATATGTCGCACCTCCCACAACTACTTGAACAATTACAGATATCAAATTATTGTTTATCATTTTTTCTATCATTACACATATCATAAACATAATTAAACTTGAACATAAATATTTTCTAGTTAACACAAATATATTTTTTAAATCAAAATCGTTTCTAACAAAAAATAATTGCACACATGTAACTACAGTTTCAGCAATTACAGTTCCAATTGACGCACCTATTGCCCCATATTTCCAAATTAAACATGCATTCATTATAAAATTAACAATGGCTCCAAAAACAACGGACAAAGTATATTCCTTTTGCCTCTTTGTTGGTAATAAATATTGAGTTCCTGTAACATTGCTTAATCCTATTAATAATATAATTGGACTTATTATGCTCATTAATATTGCCACTTTATCATAACCATTACCAAAGAAAACCGGCACAAAAGATTTAGATACAGCAATAATTCCAAATACCATTGGAAAGGCTAATAAAAAAAACACATTAAAAGATTTGTGCATATATCCTGTAACTTTTTCTTTTTCGCCATTTGCAAATGTACTTGCTATTCTAGGCAACATAACAGTTCCAAGAGATGTAATTATAGCTAACAGCATTTTTATAATTTTTTGACTCTGATCATAATAACCTACTTCTGATTTATCTAATATTATCGTTCCAATCATTGTTCTATCTAATAGTGTATATACTTGAATTGCAATTTGTGGTATCAACAATGCTATTGTAGGCTTTAAATGTCTAAATATATATAATTCTTTTAATTTTATTTTTTCTAAATACTTAGGTAAATATAACCACAAAGTACCATTTCCAATCAATATTGATAATACATATATTAAGAAATATATTTTTAAATCACTTGATGTTTTCACAAAAAAGAAAATACACACAACACTTATTAATTTCACAAGCATATTTCTCATTACTGTTTTTTTAAATTCTTCCATTCCTTGAAAGAACCAACTAATATCAATACAATTTCCTATAATTTCTAGCATTAGTATTTTATAATATACTTGGTATTGATTTCCGTTTACAAAAATATTATAAAATACTAATAATGATATTGACATTGTTAACATTCTTAATAAAATAATTTCGAAAAAAATATGACTATATTTCTTTCTATCTTTTTGATAATATGCAATTTCTCTTTGTCCGTATAATGCTATTCCTAATGAACCAAACATTATGAAATAAGATGCAATTGATAATGTGTAACTGTATATTCCAATATTTTCAACCCCCAACACTCTTGAAACATACGGAGTGGTTATTAATGGAAGTATTAAGACCAAAATTTGATACGTTAAATTATATATATAATTTTTTATTACTGACCCTTTTTTCATTTTTTTATTCTCATCTTTCTTTCGCTTTTTATATTTATAAATAGATTTTTAATATTTTCAAAAGCAATATTATAAAACACTAAATTAAAAATATACCATAATAATATCATATTTAAAAATTGTTTATTAAATATGTTTTCATAAAATTTATTTGAGAAAAACGAAAAAACTATTGTAGAAAAAATATAACTGTATACTAATATGGAAACTTTAGGTTTACTTTTTAATGTTACACTCCTACAAGTTTCATATACTAGTTGTGCTATTATCGCCATAATTGCAACTAAAATTATTTCTCCTATATACCCAAAATCATATATATATGGATAAAATGTAGTATATACATTTCCTAAATTAAAACCATCTACTTTTCTCATTGGAAGTGTTAGTGCATAGTATGAATTACTCCAATTTAACTTTCCACCAAAGTATCTAATTACATATACAAAAGTTTGACTTCCCCAATATAAGTTTTCATTATCAATATTATCCTCTTGTAAATATGTGTCCAGATTTTTAATCTGAGCCCCACAATAAATAGATAAATAATCAAAAAAATTCATATTGCTAATAGCTGTCTTCGAATTTGACTTTCTTCCTAACAAAGAACCTGTCATTTGAAAAGTTAGTAGTATCACTCCTAAGATTATTAATATTTTTAAAATAAATTTTTTTGTGATATCTTTACCATATCCATTTTTTTTATTTTTAATAACTGTGTATATAGCAATCATTGCTAATATTATATTTATGGCTCCTCCTCTTGAACCTAAAATTACACTTGATATTATCCCTAAAATAACTATTAAAATTGATAAAAAATCTATTTTTTTTTGAGCAATATAGTTATTTATTATTATATAACAAAACCAATAACTTAATGCATTTGTTACTAGTCTAGCTAACGAAACAAGTTTAGGCAATTTAACTTGTTCGTCTGAAAATTTTATTTTGCTATATTTTTGAATAGTTTCAGATATGTTATCAAAAGACCCATTCATTACTATAACAACTGCATAAACAGAAAATATAATTGTACATGTTATAAATATTATAACAATAATTTTTTGCCAATTTTCAATATTAATACACTCTATATTAGTTGTATCTTCTGTATCTTTTACATTTTTTATATTTTTTTTACTTATTATTTTTTTTAAAGTAAATTTAATTATATGTGATACAATTGCAAATTCTAATACTCCGCAATAAAATAACTAAAAAAGTATTTAAATGTAAATTTAGGTTCCATTTATTAGCATATATACATGCAACAAAACTTGCAATTGCAAATGATGCACAAAATAAAAAAGCTGGTTCCATTATATCTTTTTTATTATATAAAAATTCAAATACTAATAATATTATTAAAATTATAAATAATAAATATATCAAATTTATTTTTTCATTCCTTTCATTATTAATATACATATATTTTTTTATCATATTACATATGTTCTGTTTAAATTTAAATATTATTAAATAATTGACTAAAAAATACTGTATTTATACAAATTATAACTTATACTTTAATTTTATTATTCTTACATAATGACAAATTATATATATTAAATAATTATCTTTCCTTAAAAATTTTATAATCTTACTATAATTTTGCATTTGATTATATATTTCTTTATTAAATCTTAATATTTCGTTATCAAAATCTTTTATCAATTTATAATGTTCGCGACTTACAGACACAATGACAAAAAAATTAGTTATTGTACTAGTAAAAGATTTAACTAGGAATTTATCAATATATTTTTTAAAATTTTCTTTCATATTCATATTTATAGAATATTGATTCATTAAAGTTTTATCAACAATTGCATGATCTCTATAATGCTTTATTCTACCTTCAATACTTATTGATTGTCCTTCTACTCCAATTCTATATACATATATTGGCTCTGTAAAAATTTTAATTGTATTACAATAAAACAATGGAATAATAGCATATTCTGTATCTGTATAAAAACATTTTTCATCTATGTGAATTTTATTTTTTTTCAAAATTTCTGTTTTATACATTAAATTATGCATAATTAGTTGACTATTCAATTTTCCAAAAACATTTTCAATTTCACTTTCTTCTATATATTTTTCAATATTGTTATTAATGATTTCTGAATTTTTATTTTTATCATTGAATTTAATATATGGAGTATATATAACATCACTGTCAATGTTTTTAGTTTCAAGCTCATTACATATCTTTTCTAAATTATCGGTGTCATACCAATCATCACCATCTAATTGCTTAAAATATTTTCCTCTTGCTAATTCAATTCCTTTATTTATTGTTGAGCCATATCCACCATTCTCTTTTTCTATAACCCTAAATGTATCTGGATATTGTTTTTCAAATTTTTTTGCAATTTCACAAGTTTTATCTTTTCCACCATCAATAATTACTAAAACTTCAATTTTATTCAAATTTTTAATTAATAAAGAACTTAATGTATGTTCAATATATTTTTCAACATTATATGCAGCTATTGAAATTGTTAATATTTTATCCATACTATTTTCCCCCCCATTTATTTGCTATCATTGATTTAATTAATCTAGAATACATATCTTCTAAATTAATTGTTTCTTTCCAACCAAGCTGTTTTATTTTTCTGCAATCCAAATTCATGCACAATCTAGGTGCATATCCGTATTTTTCAATATTTTCTTCTATATCATACTTAACTTTTATATTATTAGCTTTTGCAACAACATTAGCCATATCACTTATTGAGCAATAAGTATTTTCATTAGCAACATTATATATTTCATTCTTTTTTCCATATAACATTGTTATTAAAATTGCACTAACAGCATCACTTGTATATAAATAGCATCTTTTGGTTTCTCCTTTTGTATGTAAAATAATATCTTTTTTTTCAATTGCGTTTCTTGCAAATTCTGCAAACACTCTCCCATCATAATAATTAACTCCAGCTCCAAATGTTTGAGTTAATCTTAAAATATTAGTACTAAATCCATACATTTTAGAATAGCATATACATAAATTTTCACACATATTTTTGCTAATTGGATAACAATTTCTAACTTCATTCGTTAATAAATTGTTCCCACAAAACTCATCAATTTTTTTGTCTGTATCTGGTCTTCCATATACTTCCATAGTCGACAAATAAATAAATTTGATTACTCCTTTATTTTTTGCAAATTCTAAAACATTTCTAGTTCCATCTATTGCAATATTAATTGTTTTTATCGGTTCTTCGATAAATAATTTACTAGATGTTTGGCTTGCAGCATGAACTACATAATCAATGTTTTCGTGTACATCAGGTATTGGGTTACAAATATCCTCTTCGATTAATTCCAGCTTCGAACCCTCTTCTATCAGTTCTTTAAATATTTCAATTGCTTTTTCTTTATTTCTTACCAAAGCAATTATTTTACAATTTAAATTGAAGATATTGCTTGCATATACTATTGTATTAACTAATAACTTTCCAATTAATCCTGTTCCCCCAGTTATAAAAATTGTTTTACCTTTTAATTCTTTCCAATCAATTTCATTAGAATATACATTTTTTTCAATATCTTCTAAATATACCTTATCTTTCATTTTCATACAATCTACTACTTTCCTTTATTGTTTTTTATTAAATCATATTGTGCACCAATTTTATTTGTCATGCCTAATCCAAAGGTTTGTTCATCTTCTTTATATTTTAAATATGATTTAAAAGTATAAACATCTTCTGGAGTTGTAACTTTTATATTTCCCCTATTTCCTTCTACTATATATGCTGTATTTCCTAATGTTCTTATAATTGTACATGCATCAACCATATTTTCGTACCCTTGAGGTCTATTTCTAATTGCATCATGTGCTTTAATAATATCTCCTAAATAAAAACTTTGTGGAGCTTGACCAACATATGTTTCACTTCTAATAGGAACATCATTTATTTCATTTCCGTCTTTACTTGTAAGTATAGTTTCATATGTTGGCACACAAGTTATTGCATTTCCATTCTTTTTTACACCTTCAATGTTTCTTGTTATCACATCAGAAGAAACAAATGGTCTAACCCCATCATGTAACAATACAATTGAATCTTCTGGATTTTCATTTTCAACCATCTTCAATCCATTATAAATAGATTCTTGTGCAGAATCGCCTCCTTTAGTTATTCCGCATATTTTTGTTAAATTATATATTTTTGTTAATTTCTCTACATATGGTATATATCCCTCTAATGTTACTACATACACTTTATTTATTAACGGATGATATTGAAATAATTCAACTGTATGTACTAAAATTGGTTTTCCATTAATTTCTAAAAATTGTTTTGGAATTTCTGTTCCCATTCTAGTACCTCTTCCACTTGCAAAAATTACCGCTATATTCATATTTTTCCTCCATTTCATTCATTATCATTTTAATAATTTTTTCAGTAGATTTTCCATCTTCAAGCAATCCTACTCTATTAAAATATTCTTTTACTTTTTGCTCATACTTTTCATTATCAAATTTTTTAATATTTTTTAATAATTCCTCATTGTTTCTAGCAATCAAAAATGGTAAATCATCTAAATTTACATATAATCCTCTTTCTTTTATATATTCTTCTTCATCTAATGTAAAAATCATAGATTTCTTTTTAATAAGTGCTGCATCAAAAATACAACTTGAATAATCCGTTAATAATATTTCAGATGCAACAATTAGTTCAAGAATATCTGGATAATCTGTAGCATTTATAATATTCTCATTAAACTTTATTTCGGAAATAAAGTTTTCATTAACAGGATGCAATCTTATTAGGATTTTCCATTTTCCGTTATATTTTTCTTCAAGTTCTTTAATTACATTTATCACATCAATAGCAAATATTTCTTTTTTAGGATTTTCTCTCATTGTTGGAGTATATAATAAAAATTTACATTCACTATCAAAATTGTAATATTTATATACCTTTTCTTTAATTCCTTTTGGCAAATTTAATAAGTAATCATTTTTAGGGTATCCAATTTTTTCAATTCTTCCATTATAAAAAAATGCTCTTTTATAAATTTCTGTTAACCAATCACTATTTGAAATTAAAACATCTGTCATTTTGGAATTATGTTTAATTCTATTAACAATTTTAGTTGGTAATTTATCTTCTGCATCGCCTTCAATTTTCTTCATTCCAAGACCACCATGCCATGTTTCAATAAAAAATTGTTTTTTTCTTTTTAGAACCCACTCTGGTTTTGTATGACTATCCACCCAAACTTTTGCTGTTGCTAATTCATATATCATCCCAATGCTTGACCATTTTTTTTGAATAATATTTTGTGGAACATCCTCAAATTTATTGTTTTTATATAACCAAACTTGTCCTATTTCTTGATGCTCTTCATATAATTTTTGAGAAATAATTTTTGGATTATCTCCATATCTTTTTCCAGAAAAACTAGAAAATACAACTTTATTTTGTATTGGTATACATCTAAATATTATAAAGAAAAAAGAAGCATATATTTTTTTAAAAATTCCTATTAAAGTCTCTTTCATTTTCTCCTCCACGACTATATTTCGAATTTAATCAAAACATGTTTTTCTCTTTGATCTATACTTGGTAATTTCATATAATCTCCATACATATGAGTTAAATATTTATCATATTCTTTTGGTATCTTCCAATTTCTTCCTTCAAATTCATGTTTTGTAAATTCATAGAAATCTTTTCTTTTATATAATTCTCCCCAAAAATGTTTTCTTCCTGTTGGTACAGTTACATACTCTGTGTTCTCATTTTTACAAATTTTATTCCACGAATCATATATTATTGTCCATCTTCTTAATGTAAAAAAAGAAAATACAGAACCAATTACTATTTTTGTCTTAAATATTTTTGTTGCTTCTTTATTATTTTCTACTAAACTTAGCAAATATTTTCTATTTTTAGCAAATTTTCTACAAGATACAATAAATCCAAGTGCCAAACTAACATTTCCATGTATTTTTCTTAATATTCTATTATCAAAGGTGTTCTCCATAACAGCTATGTCAATATATACACCACACTCTTTTTCATTCGCGTCATTGCAACCTCTAACAATTGTATTTTTCAATCTTATTTGTGTAGCTGGCAAGCTAAATCCATCCTTATTTTGAGGATTATGTATATAATATTTTTCACCATATTCTTCTTTTATCAAATTTATTAATTTTTTATAGTCTTTCCTTGCCACATCTATATCTAAATCATCATCCCAAGGAATAAATCCATTATGTCTAACTGCACCTAAAGCTGTTCCACCTGTAAGATGATAATTAATTGAATTTTCTTCACATATTCCAATAATATCATCAGCAATTGATAATACTGTTTTTTGTAATAACTTTAATTGTTCATCATTTAATTCTATTAATTTTTTTGATGAATCTGAAAAAAGATTTTTAAATATATCAGTTGTAGCTAATTTCATATTCTTTTTTAAAAGCTCCTTTCATATTTCTTTCCAATAAACTTAGCCTTAAAAAAAGCCCATCCCTTTTTTAACCAATTTACCTTTTCTATATCAATAACTCTAACTTCCTTATATTTTATATCATTAGTATTTATCCATACATCTAATAAAAGTTCGCTAACTCTTCCTAAATATCTAGCATGAAATTTATCATATTTTTCTGGTGGAATTCTTTTTTCTAATTCAAATAAAATATCAAATAGCCACGTACAATATTGATTAAGAAGATTTTTTTTCATTATAAACATATTAAACATGTGTGCTGAAGTTCTTTTATGCAACATGTTAAACTCTTTAACATATTCTGGATATTTTTCTTCTATAATTTTTTTAGTTTCATCCAATGGTTCTACATACATAGTGTTTTTATAATGTGAATATAAATTTTCAATATAATATTTTCTTTTTTTAGGTAATATTACATCTGTACATTCTAATATCTTTTCAGTTTCTTCTTTGCTTAATACTAAATCAATTCTTCCTTGAATATTTTTAGGTAACTTTTTTGCATTAGAAAAATGCCTTCTGTAATGTGATAGTCCTATATAATCTGAATTTAAATTTTTCCATGCCCAATATAAAGCAGTTAATTCACAATAATATAAATTTTTTGATGATAAATTTTCACCTTCATTGTCACCTTGATATTCTAAATATTCTTCTGGCTTTCTTAATGATTTTCCAACTTGTACTGGTAAATAAATCTCATCTTTAGGAATTTTGTATTTTTTATGTGTTGCTACTATTATTTTTATATTTTTCAAGTAAAACTCCTCCTACTTTTTATCTTCCTTTGTTTCTATATAGCTCCCCTACATTTAAAAACGTCCAAAATAGTTTTAAATATTATTTTAATATCTGTTTTTAATGAATAATTATCACTATATGTTTTTTCAATTTCTAATCTTTTATTAAAAGAAATTGCACTTCTCCCACTAGTTTGCCACAAACCTGTTAAACCTGGTTTAGTTTTTATAATGTCTTTATAATATCTTCCCATATATTTTTTCTCTCTTAATAAATATGGTCTATTTCCAACTAAACTCATATCGCCTTTTAAAATATTAATAAATTGAGGAGTTTCATCAATACTAGTTTTTCTCAGAAATCTGCCTGTTTTTGTTACTCTTGGATCGTTTTTCATTTTTTTGTTTATGGCATATTCATTTCTTAAATCTTCATCTTCCGCCAAAATTTTTTTTAACTTTTTGTCAGCGTCAACTACCATTGTTCTAAATTTATATAATTTAAAAGGTTTTCCATTTTTTCCAATTCTTTTTTGTACATAAAAAACACTTCCATCTTCTTTATTTATAATATTTATTATTTTTACCATAATAATTAATGGAAGTAATGCTATACAACCTATTAACCCTATAACTATATCTATCCCCCTTTTAATAAAATCATAAGCCTTAACCTTACTTTTCTCTACACATTCATCAATCTTGTCTACTACCAATAATTGTTTATCCATTGTTTTCTCTAATGAGTTCATAAAAAAGCCTCCCACTATTTTCATTTTTATACTCTATTTTAATTTTATTACAACCCTGTCTTTATTGCAACACATTTCACCATTTTTTTTATACTTTTTTTAGTTTGAATTTACATATTTCCTGTTTTTTGTGCTTATGTAACTTATATAAATTAAAATAAAATATATGTTTCATCAAATTATATCAATTTTTT
Organism: uncultured Clostridia bacterium; assembly: GCA_934149165.1. Taxonomy (GTDB): domain Bacteria; phylum Bacillota; class Clostridia; order TANB77; family CAG-508; genus CAG-492. The sequence goes on from CAKPDY010000007.1 coordinate 43,317, forward strand.
TATTATTTATATATTATATTAGACTTTTATATTTTTCAAAAAGTTCATAAATTCTAAAAATTTCACCCTTTTGCCAATAAAAATGGTATATTTTCTTCTAAAAATTCATTTTCTGTTTCAATACATTCCATTGGATTTTTTATTAATGCTTCTATATATTTGCATTCATTAGGTTTTATTATTTTATTTGCTTTAACTATATATTCTATATATTCTTTTCTTTTTTCTTTTCTAAAAATTCCAATCATTCCTTTTGACTGTAATAACATGTTAACTAATGCTCTTGCTGTTTTTCCATTTCCACTTTCAAATGGGCTTATTCTTAGAAATCTGTAATGTATTCTAATTACTTCTTTTATATATGTTTCATTTTCCATATTTTCCTTTTGCTCTAGTAAAATTTTTATCATTTTGCATATATTATTCATTGCATTTGGAATTTTATTGTATTCTACAAATTCTGCTTTATTTCCATATTTATCTGTTGTTATATTATTTGTTCTATATTTTGCTTTTTTTAAGTTTTTGGTTCTATTTGTTATATTATAGTTTCTGTTTGTTTCTTCAATTTTCTCTAAAATTTTATTTTCGTCTAATTTTTCTAAATTTGTTGATAATGCAATTAAAACTGCTGCTAGTGTGTAAAATGTGTCTTTTATACATATTATTTCTCCATATGGGAAACTTCTTAGTTCAATCATTTGCATTGCTTCACTTGCCATGCTTTCTAATAAACTGTTAAACCCTGTATATACTTTTCCTAATTTCTGTAATTCGGTTGTGTATTTTGTTCTGTTTATAAGTTCTTTTTTAAAATACTTATTGTTCATAATGTTTACTAATATGTAATTTGCAATATTATTTATTAATTTTTCTTCTGTTTTTAATACACTTTTTAAAATTTCTATTAAATTTTCTAGCAATTCTTCTTCTGTTTTGATATTTCCAAATTTTTTACTTATACGTGCTCCTATTGGGCTTTTGTCCATTAGTTCATCATTTTCAAAAATAATGTTTTTTACATATGGTTTTAATATTTCTTCTATAAATTTGCTTCTTATTTCTAAATTATCTTTAAAAATGTTTATATTGAACTCATTTGGGAAAATTTCTTCTATTTCAATTTCATAAAAGTTATTTTCTTCATTGTATTTTTTCTCTATATTAACTTTAATAAATGGTCCTAAAATTTCTTCTTTTATAAGTGCAGTTGAAACTATTTCTGGTGGAATTTGTTTTAAATTAGACATAAATATTTGAATTAAACTTTTTATAATTCTAATGTCTGTACTGCTTCCAAAACGTGAATAATTTCCGTCTGAGTCTAATATAGAGCATCTGCATTCACTTAGAATTATATCTATAATTTTTTGGATTTCTATGTTTGGATTAGTGTATATTTCACTTTTTTCAAAACCTTCATTTTTCTTAATTAAGTTAAGAATTTCATTGGCATTATTTCTTATCATAATTACTCCCTTTTCTTTCGTTTTCGACATTTTTCTACATATTATCATATCTGCTTTTTTATTTCAATAACACAGTAAAATTTTTTATTATTTTTTTGTTACTATTTACTTCTAAATTGTAGAGTAGGTTAACTGGTAACTACACTTTTACACTTTTTACCAGAAAGTAGACCGAATTATTGCCAAAATATTAAATAAGCAATACAAAAATCCCTAATTATTGAAATTCAAATCAATAATTAAGGATTTTAATAAAATCATATACTATATTTATAATTCAAGCAAATACCACTTACCATCTATTTCATAAACTTTAAAATTTTCATCATCCACATCTTCTTTATTATCACCTTTAGTTGTAATTTTAGCCTCTACACTATATCCTTTTGTAATAGTAATTTCTTGACTATATGTTGTTTTTACATCATCTTGCATAGTTTTTAAATCTTCTTCTGAAATTTCTTCTTTATTAGTAATAGAATATGTCATTTTCATATTGTCACCATATTCTGTTTTAGTTTCATCTATTACACCTTTTAATTGTTCATCTGTAAATATATCTTTCATAATATCTGATATAAATGAAGGAAATGCACTTAATAATTTTTGTGAATTTGCTTCACCTAACCCTTCAACTAAATTTTTAATTGGTTCTTCAAAAGCTTCTTGTTCAACCTTATTTTCTTTTCCACTTTCTTTTTTCTCACATCCTGTAAGCATACATATACTTACAATCATTACAGCAAGCACTGTAAAAATTTTTAAAATTTTGTTGTTTTTTAACATTTTGTTCCTCCTTATATATTTTTTTTATTATATTTTTAATGTTTAGCACTAAGCGAAATTATTAAATCCATATTATCATCTTTCGCAGCTTTATTTTTTCTTATTTTACCACACTTTTTACATTTAAATATTATTACATATCCTTTTTTACTATCAATTTCAAGTCCAATAGGTTCTAATGTTCCATGACATGTTTCTAGCCTATCTCCTGGATTTACATCAATATGTTTAGAATGTAAACAATATGGGCAGTGATTTCTGCAAGAATATCCTAATTTTTCAACTTTTTTTCCACAATTTTCACAAATAAAACTTTCATCAATTTCTGTAAACAAACTATTATTCAATTTAATTTTCCTTTCATTTCATTTTTTAAGCTAAAATTAATGTACATTAAATATACTTCCCCCAACAAATTCTCTTAATAAAGAATTGCTTGGTAAATAGTCTGCTGGTATAGATTCAAAATATCCAAGCATTCTATGTAACCTTTTGGCTTCTGCATATTCTACATTTGTTTTATCAATTTCAGCTAATAATGGCATTGCATAATCTTTTAATACTGCAAGTTCATAAATTAATGATGAATTAAACATAGTATCTGCTTCTTCTTGATATGGAAATATATTTTTTTCCTCACCACGTACAACTGAATCCCACATTTGAAGTGTATGTATTGCTTTATATCCTCTAAATTGACTATCTCTTACTATTCTTCTTATAAGTCTTGTATCTGTGGTGGAAATTCTGTTATGTTCATCTATATTTAGAACAGTTAAACAGCTTATATAAATTTTATATTTTTGTTCTTTTGGAATTAATGGAGTTAATTTATCATTTAAACAATGAATTCCTTCAACAACCAATACTTCATCATCTGAAAGTTTTAATTTATTGCCATTATATCTTTTGGTTCCAACTTCAAAGTCAAATTTAGGAATTTCTACTTCTTCACCATTAAGTAATTTTAATACATGTTCATTAAATAATTTTATATCTATAGCTTCTAAACATTCAAAATTATAATTTCCATTTTCATCTACTGGATTATCTTGCCTTTCAACAAAATAATTATCAACAGATATAGTAACTGGTTTTAATCCATTTAAACGTAATTGTATTCCTAATCGTTGTGCAAATGTTGTTTTTCCAGATGAAGATGGTCCTGCAATTAATATCATTTTTACTTTGTCTTTTTTCACAATATCATCTGCAATATTTGCAATTTTCTTTTCATGTAATGCTTCATCTAATAAAATATAGTCTTTTATTTTTCCTTGTCTTACTATTTCATTTAATTCTTTTACATTTGGAACATTAAGTACTCTATGTAAAATATCATATTCATCTAGTGTTGTTAGTAATTTTTTATGTTCCTGAAATTCTGGTAATTTATTTATTTCTTTCCTATTTGGATACCTTATTAAAAAACCTCTATGATATTTTATTATTTCATAAATTTTTAATTCTCCTGTGCGAATTGGTAGTATTCCATAAAAATAATTAAAATAATTTTCACACCAATATAAACTTACTCTTTTTTTGGTTTTTAATTCTAATTGTAGTTTTCCTTTATTTGTGTTTTTATTTTTATAAAATTCTTGTGCTTCTTCTTTACTCATTGACCTTTTCTCTATTGGTAAATCTTTTTTTATAATTTCAGCAACTTTCTTATTTACTTTTTCTATAAATTCATCTGTTACTTCCATATTTTCAAATTCACACAATAAAGAATTTGAAAGCTGATAATTTACTATCATTTTTGCTTCTGGATATAATTGGCTTATTGCTTTATCTATTACAAAAAGTAATCCTTTTCTGTAAATTCTAATTCCATCTTTATCACTTATATCTATTAAAGTTAATACTCCACTTTCCTTTAATTCGTAATTTAAGCTTTTTATTTCATTGTTAAATCTAGCAGCAATAGCATTTGTTTTAGCTATTTCATCTAATAAAACATCTTTTATTTTTGTTCCCTCTTTTACATTAATAATGTTATTATTATACTGTATTTGCATATGTCCTCCTTAGTACTTTAATTTATTGTATTTATAATCTAAAGTATAGTTGTAATTCTATACTTTATTTATTATAAAGTCAATAGTAATTTTAAAGACCAAATCAAAAATAAATATTGAAAAAAATTTTATAAAGAATTATAATATTAAAATCATAAAAAACTAAGGAGGAATAAATTTGAAAAGTAGAAAAATACTAATAAGATATATATTTTAAAACATTCTAACAATTTTTCGACAAATTTGTAATATTATTATTGACTTTAAAATACACTTATATTATTATATAATTGTAAACTAAAAAAAGGAGGAATTTTTATGAGTAAGTTTTGTGAAAACTGCGGTGCAGAAATGGATGATAATGAAACAGTTTGCAAATACTGTGGACCTCAATCTGAAGAAACAAATACAACAGCTTCAGTAGAAGAAACAACTGAAAACACTAATACAACTGTTGAAAATAATTCATCTACTTCTAATTCAAATTCAAATAATACTAAAAATATTGCTATAATCGGTGGTATAGTAGCTGCTGTTATAGTAGTAATAACAATTATTTGTTCAATTTTTGGAGGAGGTTGGAAAAAACCTATTAAAAATTATTTCAAAGGAATGGAAAAATCTAGTGCTAAAACATATTTAAAAGCATATCCAGAATTTATGAATATGGATGAAGATATTGATGATGATTCAATGGAAAAAATGATGGATTCTTTTGAAGATGAATATGGTGAAAAAATTAAAATCACTTACAAAATAACAAAAAAAGAAAAAATTAAAAAATCTGATTTAGAAAATGTACAAAAATATATTGAAAAGAAATATGAAGAAGATGTAAAAGTTTCTGCAGGTTATGAAGTAAAAGTTAAAGCAACTATAAAAGGAAAAGACGATGAAGATACAGATACACAAAAAATGTATATCTACAAAATAGACGGAAAATGGTATTATATGCCAGCTTCACCTGACACAGCAAAAAATTACATTAAATAAAATAAAAAACCTAGCTTATAATAGCTAGGTTTTTTATTTTAAAAATGTTTTCCTTTTTTCTTTGGTGTTATATTTGGTTTAAAATCTTCATTATCATCTTCATTTTTGTCATCTGTAACATTTTCATTATTATATATATTTGTATTTTCTATAAAATTTGAATTATCCACAACTTGAGTTTTATATTTACTATCTTCAACCATTTCATCATATTCTGAATTAGCTTCATCTATAGCATTTTTTAAAGAATAATCATAATTATTATCTGCTTCGTCTTCATTAGCATTTTTATTTTTTTGTTTTCTCATATCATCTTCATCATAATCTTCATCAGATTTTGATGTTCTTTTTAATATAATAATTATTATAATAATCAATAATAATAATATACCTATTATTCCACCTAAAATATAATATATAGAATTATCTTTATTATCACTTTGTGTTGTTACCATTTGGTTTTGTACTGGTTTTTTTACTGAAATTTGGTATACGCCAGTTTTTGAACCATTTTTGCTTTCAAGCATTATTGTAATTATTTTTTCTCCACTTTCAGTTTGTTCATTTTCTGCAACTGTAACATCAACATTTTCATCTGCAGCAGTTGCAACTATGTCTTCAATTTTTATTGTTGATGGGTCTTCTATTGTAATTACATAACTTGTTATACTTGGATCAAAATTAGGCTCTAATGTTCCTTTTGAAACTTTTAAAGAACTTAATTTTAATGAATCAACAACACTATCTTCATTAGATTTAGAAACTGTTATTGAGTATATTCTTGTTGTTCCATCTTCTGCAGTTACTGTTATTTTTACTATATTATTGCCTACTTTAAAATTTTCATTTCCTGTAATATCAACATTTGCTTTTTCATCTTCTGGAATTGCTTTAATTGTTAACTTTTCTTCTCCTGATGTTAAATCTACACTATATTTTGTTGTTTGTGGATTAAATTCTGGTGTTAAAGTGTAATTTTCCACGGTTAGCTCTTTCAAAGCTTTATTTGATGATTTTTCTTCTTCTTTTTGTGGCTCTGTAGTTGATAATGCTGTACTTATTATATATGCTGTTGAACCATTATATGAAACTTTACTCCAACCATTAGTGCTTATTCCTGTTCTTGTAACACTTTCTCCCTTTTTTAGAGAACCAAGTAATTTACTTGATGATGAATAGCTTGCTCTTACATTTACTGATGTGTTTGTTACATATACTGTTTCATTTTTATCTGTGAATGTTGGTTCTACTGGTTTTTTTGGTTCTTCTTCCTTTGGAGTTTCCACCTTTTCTTTAACTGTTACAGTAACAGATTTTGAAATATCTGCTGATGTTCCATCTGCATCTGTTACATCTCCAGTTAAATTAACAGTATATGTTCCTGGTTTAGAAGTATCTAATTTGTAAGATTTATTTGTTGTTTTGTTTGTGAATTCTTCTGTATTTGCTCCTGGAACTGTGTCTGAAATTCCTGCACCATTTACTTTAATATTCCATGTTATAGCATTTATTGATACATTAATATTTACATTTTCACCTACAGTAGCCTCTGTTTTACTTGCAGATATTCCTGCTGTTGCTGCATCACAAACCATTCCATTAAAAAACAATAAAATTAATGTGGCAAAAAATATTATAGCTATCTTATATTTATATTTTTTCATTTTTCTTTTCCCTCCAATTTATAATTTAATGTTGTTTTAAATATAATATAATTTGATATAAATCACCTGAGTTGATTTTACCATCTTTATTAACATCATAAGTTTTATCATATCCATCTGGATTATCTTTTAAAAATTTTATTATATAAAATAAATCTGTTGAGTTAACTTTACCGTTATTGTCTACATCACATGCTTCTGTAGTTGCACAAGCTGCTTCATATGTTAAATAATTATTAGCAATATATCCCTCTAATCCATCAGATGTAACAATTTTATCCCAATTACATCCATCTGCATTAGCAACATTTTTTTGTAGTACAGTTACCTTCTCACCTTTTGGTTTACATGTAACTATATTATAATTAGTTCCTGCACCTTCTCTTATACGAACTCCAACTCCATTTATATATGCAATTGAATATGTACTTGTAGCAACTTCATTCAAGAATTCTGTAGCAATATAACCTTGTATTCCATTGCTAAGTTTTACTCTTGACCAATTAAATCCATCTAATCCATTATATTTTCCATTTTCAATTATAGTAACTGGTTGTCCTGAAGTTAATGTAACAATAACTTTTGTATTACTTGTTCCTGGTCCATTTCTTAAATTAACACCTGTATTTGCAACAGCTGATATATTTGCATTTGTTACATCTTCTATTTTTTGAATAAAATCTCTAGCAATATAGCCCTTTTGTCCATTTGGTAGTACTACTTTATCCCAATAATATCCATTTTCTTTTTTAACTGCTATTTCTATTCTTAATAAAATATCATTTGAATTAACTTTTGTTATTTCTGCTGATGATGTTGATTTATCACTTCTTACTGCTACTTCATTTCCTGTAACTTTAACATTTTGTGTAACAATTGAAACTCCATCTGGTGATGGTGATGTTTCTTGTGGCATATTATTGTATACTGGTATTACAAAATTTATACTGCCTTCTAATAGTCCCATACTTTCATATGAACTTTTAACTGTATTTCCTTCTGTTGTAGCTGCTGAAACATTTTGCATGTATTGATGATAATATAAGCTTCCTTCTGAATTATCTACATCAAATTTTTGCAAATATAATGTACTTTGTCCTCTTGAAATATAATTTGATGCAATAAAAATTGCTCCTGCTTTTATTGATTTTTCTGGATCATCCCATCCTTTATTTTTTGCATAATTTAATCCATTTGCTAATACAGCTGAATTTCCGCTTCCAGTAGCACCTATATTACAAAAATTATAATATCCTATATATCCAGAAATATTTCCAGTACCAGTTCCACTTAATCTTTCTGTTCCTTGTTCTTGTTTTATTCTAGCTGCTAAATGATATGGACTAATTCCTGCTTCTTTAGCAGATTCCATAATTATTTGTGCATATGATTTATTTATAACACCTTTAGAGCCATCTGTTTTTGTATATGTTACTGTATTTCCATTAGCCCATGATACACTGTTTAATATTTTATTTACACCCTCTATATTTTGTACATTTCCATTATATGATAAATCTTCAAATTGGAAAATGTTGTTATCATTTAACCAATTACGTGGGTCCATATAATATGAAACTGCCATTTCTGATGCACATTTCCAATTACCATTATCATATTTAGCATTTCCACATGTAGAACATACCCAATTTCCTTCAAATGTTTTCCAAATTAGGTTTCTTCCATGTGAAGCAACTGTTTCATTTTTTATAACCTCATTCCAATCTAACCCTGTTTCTAAAATTGTAAAGTTCCAATTTGGGTGTTCTGTTTTTAATTTTTTTATAAGTTCCTCATATCCTGGATAGTTGGCTAATTTTCCTTGTGTATATGTTGACTTTATTTGTGCTGCTAATATGCTTTTTGGCATTACTACACCAATGAATATATATGTTATTATAATTAAAATTATTACCATTTTTGCTAATTTTCTTACGTTTTTTACTGGTAAAAAGCTATTTTTCAACACCTTTTTTCCTCCTCCTCTTTTGCAACATTTTTTAACAAATATAGTATATCATTCTTACATTTTTGAGTCAATCATATTACAAGATTTTACAAAAATGTAATATTTTTGTAATATTTGAATAATGTCAATCAATTTTCAACAAAAAAAATAAATACAAACTTTTACAAGTTTGTATTTATTTTTTTAATCCTATCTAACTGCTAATTGGTGAAATTATGATTGCTATCTTCCATCATATGGATCTTCTTTCCAATTACGCTCCATATCTTTAAATGGAATAAGCTCTTTCAAATTTTAACTTACTAAATTATTTAATTTACCAATTCTATTAAAATTCATATAACCTCCTTAATTATCCACCATAATACGCATATTGATTTTCTGCCGAATTAAATACAAATAAATTTTTATCTAAATCTTCTATATTTATGACTGATAAAGTTTTATCAATACTGTCTAGTAAATATGTTTTGTCATTAAATTCAAAATACAAACATCTCTCATATCTTTTTTCATTTGCGTTTTTATCTTCTTTCCATATTTTTTCAATTTTGATACCAGATTCTTCAATTAAAAATCTTATACATTCAAATAATCCTTGTGAATCAATATTATACCTATTTATTGCTTCAATAGATTTATTAATATATGCAATAAAATCCTTATATTTCAAGTTTTCCTTTGCTTCTTCAATTTCTTTTAATTTCACTAATTTATCTTTATTAAATTTGTCAACTGCTTTTGTAAATTTTCCTGTTTCATCCCTTAAAATATGTATTCCTTTTATTGTTAATCCCATTTTTAATCTTGTAAGATCTTTTATACTGTTAAAATCATCTTGATCTAATATTATACTATAATCCTTTCCGGTTAATCCAACAACATAGTGAGTATTTTCTTTATCACCAATCATACATGCTTCTAATTCAAATTTTCCATCAATTAAAGTATTTATGGCTTTTGCATAAAATCTTGAAAATTCATAACAAATTCTTCTATTATGATTTTTTCTTTTTTCTATCCAATCTTTTCCAACAACACGACCATACCAATCTACAGCAATGTATTTTATGTTTGAAGGATCACTTGTATCTTTTTTAAAGAAATATAAAACATTTGCATCATATACATAATTCATACATATAAACTCATATACTTTGATAATTTTATCTTCTAGACTAACTGTTTTATCTTTTAATAAATTATCAACCAACTTTTTTATTTGCTCCTCCAATTCCCATTTCACAGTATCATATTCAATCCAATCTTCTTTAAGTACTCTTTGTGGCTCTAAAATTATTTTATAATCTCCCTCTAAATTTTCGCATATTTCATTATAAAAATTTTTTATATATTTATCTTGCATTTTATGTTTCTCCTTTTATTAATTATATTTTACAATTAAATTATCAATTTGTGGATTTATTTTTCCTTTCATAATTAAATTCTCATACATATTTTTCGTAATTAGTTTTTGGTATGTTTCTTCTAGTTTTTCTTCATTTACACCACTATTTATATTATTTTACTATAAATTAGACGTATTGTCTACACTAAAAAAATACCAAAATAAATGTAATATTTTTGTAATATTTGAATAATGTCAATCAATTTTCAACAAAAAAAATAAATACAAACTTTTACAAGTTTGTATTTATTTTTTTAATCCTATCTAACTGCTGCTTGTGCAGCTGCTAATCTTGCAATTGGCACTCTAAAAGGAGAACATGAAACATAATCTAAACCTACTCTATGGCAAAATTCAACAGATTTTGGTTCTCCACCATGTTCACCACAAATTCCGCAATTCAATATCTGGTCTTGTTTTCTTTCCTAATTTAACACCTAAATCAACTAACTTTCCAACACCTTTTTCATCAATTCTTTGGAATGGGTCACTTTCAAATATTTTTTTATCATAATATGATTTTAAAAATTTTCCAGCATCATCACGGCTAAAACCATATGTTAATTGTGTTAAATCATTTGTTCCAAAAGAAAAGAATTCTGCTTCTTTTGCAATTTCGTCTGCAAGTAAACATGCTCTAGGAATTTCTATCATGGTTCCTACTTTATACTGTAAATCTTCAGGTGAAAGTCCTGCATTTTTTATAACCTCATTTGCAGTATTTACAACAATATCTTTAACATAAATTAATTCTTTAACATCTCCAATAAGTGGAATCATTATTTCTGTATGAACATCTGTTGTTCCTGATTTTTTTACATTTATAGCAGCTTGTATTATAGCTTTTGTTTGCATTACAGCAATTTCTGGATAGGTTACATCTAACCTGCAACCTCTATGTCCCATCATTGGGTTAAACTCATGCAAATCAACTACTATTTCTTTTAATTCATCAAATGTCATATTCATATCTTTAGCTAAATTCTCTATTTCCCAATCTTCATGTGGTAAAAATTCGTGTAATGGTGGGTCAAGTAATCTTATTGTAACTGGGTACCCTTTCATTGTTTTATATAATTCTTCAAAATCTCCCATTTGCATTGGAAGTATTTTTTCTAATGCTTTTGCACGTTGCTCAGATGTTTTTGAAACTATCATTTCACGAATTGCTGAAATTCTATCTGATTCAAAAAACATATGCTCTGTTCTACATAAGCCTATACCTTGTGCCCCAAAATCATATGCTTGTTTTGCATCTTTGGCATTATCTGCATTTGCTCTAACTTCAAGCTTTCTAAACGCATCTGCCCATCCCATAAATTTTGCAAAATCTCCAGACATTGTAGCATCTACTGTTTCTATTTCCTCACCATATACAATTCCTGTTGAACCATCAAGTGAAATATAATCACCTTCTTTAAATTTTTCTCCATCAGGTGTTATAATATAATTTTCATTTTCATTTATTATTAAATCTCCACAACCAGCAACACAACAAGTTCCCATTCCACGTGCTACAACTGCTGCATGTGATGTCATTCCACCTCTTACAGTTAAAACACCATTACATACAACCATTCCTTCTATATCTTCAGGAGATGTTTCTAAACGTACTAATATTAAATTTTTTTCACCATTTTTGTATAACTCTTGTGCTTTTACAGAATTAAACACAATTTTTCCTGTACCAGCTCCAGGTGATGCTGGTAAACCTTTTGCTATTACTTTTGCTTTTTTCAATTTTTCAATATTAAAATTAGGATGAAGTAATTGTTCTAATTGTTGTGGCTGAATTTTTAATATAGCCTCTTTTTTTGTAATTAAACCTTCTTTTTCCATATCAACTGCAATTTTCAAAGCAGAATGTGCTGTTCTTTTACCATTTCTTGTTTGAAGAATATACAATTTTCCATGTTCAATTGTAAATTCCATATCTTGCATATCTTTATAATGATTTTCTAATTTTTTTGCATATTTAATAAATTCATTATATGCATTTTCATTAATCTGTTTTAATGTTTCAATTTCATTAGGTGTTCTAACACCTGCAACAACATCTTCACCTTGTGCGTTCATTAAAAACTCACCAAACACTTTATTTTCACCAGTTGCAGGATTTCTTGAAAAAGCTACACCTGTACCACAATCTTCACCCATATTTCCAAAAACCATTTCTTGAACATTTACGGCAGTTCCCCAATTTGATGGTATGTCATTTAATCTTCTATATGTTATTGCTCTTGGATTATTCCAAGACTTAAAAACTGCTTTAACTGAATCTAATAATTGTTTTCTTGAATCTTGTGGAAAATCTTCACCAGTTTGTTGTTTATATATTCCTTTAAATACTTTTACTAAATCTTCTAAATCATTTGCATCCATATCAGTATCTAATTTTAAGCCTCTTTGTTCTTTTTTAGTGTCTATTGCTTGTTCAAATAATTTTTTAGGAATTTCTTTTACAACATCACTATACATTTGAATAAATCTTCTATAACTATCAAATGCAAACCTTCTATTCTTTTGTGCTAATGTATTTACAACATCATCATTTATACCTAAATTTAAAATAGTATCCATCATACCTGGCATTGATGCCCTTGCACCTGAACGTACAGATATTAATAATGGATTTTCCTTACTTCCTAATTTTTTATTAGTGCTTTTTTCTAATTTTTCTAATCCTTCGTAAATTTGCTCTATTATTTCATCTGATATTTGCTCATTATTATCATAATAATTATTACAAGCTTCTGTTGTAATAGTAAAACCTTGTGGGACTGGAAGTCCTAAATTAGTCATTTCTGCCAAATTTGCTCCTTTTCCTCCTAATAATTCACGCATTTCACTATTTCCTTCAGTAAATAAATATACATATTTCTTTTCCATAATATGCTTCCTCCTTTGTATTATTATTTCAAATTTTAAATTTATTATAACACAAAATTTTAAAATTCAATTTTTTCTTCAAGCCATTTATCTAATTCATTAATTGAAATTCTAACTTGTTCCATTGTATCCCTATCTCTTACAGTTACTTGATTATCTTCTAATGTATCAAAATCTATAGTTACACAATATGGTGTTCCTATTTCATCTTCTCTTCTATAACGTTTACCAATACTTCCTGCTTCATCATAATCACACATAAATTTTTTAGAAAGCATTTCATAAACTTCGTTTGCTTTATCACTTAATTTTTTAGATAAAGGTAATACTGCAACTTTAAATGGTGCTAATGCTGGGTGTAGATGTAATACTGTACGAACATCACCTTCAGCAATTTCTTCTTCATCATATGAATTACATAAAAATGCAAGTGCAACTCTATCACAACCAAGTGATGGTTCTATAACATATGGTATATATTTTTCTCCTGTTTCTTGGTCTAAATATGTTAAATCTTGTTTTGAATGTTCCATATGTCTTGTTAAATCGTAATCTGTTCTGTCTGCAATTCCCCATAATTCACCCCATCCAAATGGGAAAGCAAATTCAATATCTGTTGTTGCTTTACTATAAAATACTAATTCTTCTTTACTATGGTCACGTAAACGAATATTTTCTTTTTTAATTCCTAAGCTTAATAGCCAGTTTTCGCAATATGCTCTCCAGTAGTCAAACCATTCTAAATCTGTTCCTGGTTTACAGAAAAATTCAAGTTCCATTTGTTCAAATTCACGAGTTCTAAAAGTGAAGTTACCTGGTGTAATTTCATTTCTAAAAGCTTTACCAATTTGCCCAATTCCCATAGGCATTTTTTTTCTAGTTGTACGAACAACATTTTTAAAATTAACAAAAATACCTTGAGCTGTTTCTGGTCTTAAATATACTTGTGATGTTGAATCTTCTGTTACACCTTGGAATGTTTTGAACATAAGGTTAAATTTTCTAATATCTGTAAAATTTTGTTTACCACAATTTGGACAAACAATATTATGTTCTTTTATATAATTAATCATGTCCTCATCTGGCCAACCATCAACTATTTCTTCACAATTATTTTCATGCATCCATTCTTCTATTAATTTATCTGCTCTATGTCTTGTTTTACATTCTTTACAATCTATAAGTGGATCACTAAAACCTCCTACATGACCTGTTGCAACCCATGTTTGTGGATTCATTAAAATTGCTGCATCTAAGCCTACATTATATTTATTTTCTTGAATAAATTTTTTCATCCATGCTTTTTTTACATTATTTTTTAATTCTACTCCTAAAGGTCCATAATCCCAAGTATTTGCTAAACCTCCATAAATTTCTGAACCTGGATATATAAATCCTCTTCCTTTACATAAACTTACTAATTTTTCCATGTTTTCTAACATAAAAACTCCTCCTTTTTACTTATATATGTAACAAATTTTATGTGGATTTTTCGCAATTTTTACAATATAAACTTAAATAAACAAAAAAACTTTCGCCAACACTAGCTAACTTAGTAGCTAGGGACGAAAGTTAATTTTCCGCGGTTCCACCCTATTTGATAATAATATTTTTATAATATTATCCACTTTATTTTACCTTGTGTTCAAAAGTTCCACCATACATATTAATTGCTAATTTCCACCATATATTAGCTCTCTATAAATTAATTATTGTACTTTTTCTTTATCATTACACATATTTTTTATTGATTTGTTTTATATTTTAGCATAGTTGTTATGATAATGTCAAGGTTGAAGTTAAAGAATTGTTAATAATCTTGACATTCTTCCATTTCCATCTCTAAAAGGGTGTATAGAAATTTTGCATTTTATATGCAGATAACCAATACTTTAATTTTCATATGTGTTTCCCTCTTTTCTTATTTTTGGCATAAAAAAATAATCCATTATAAAATGAATTATTTTTTTATGCTCATACTCAATTAAATTTTAATTTACTTCATTTGAAACTTGAGTTATTATTTGTTCATAATCTTTTAACTTTTCGTTAAGTCTAGCTTGACACTTTTTGAATACTTCAACTAATTCCTCTATTTCTCCTGTCGTTTGTGCTTTATATAAAGCATCTCTATATTCTTTGTTGTATTCATCATCAATAGCAATTAAGTCAACATTATTTTCCAAACATTGTCTTAGTATAATAAATCTGCCTATTCTACCATTACCATCTTGGAAAGGATGTATATGTTCAAATTTTTGATGAAAATCTGCTATTGCATATATATCTTTTTTACTTTCTTTCCAATCTTCTAATAAGTTAAATATGCTATTTTCAACCATATGAGGCTCACATAGTTTTAGGTCTGTTTTAGATAACCTATTTTCGTATTTTTTCCATTTTCCAATGTTGTCTATTTCATCATCAACACTACCTTTTTTTAATGTTCTATGCCAATCCCATAATAAGTATTTGTCAAAAGGCTCGTTTAATGTGTCTATAACTTTATCAAATAATTCTAATGAATTTTTTGTTTCTATAACATCATCAAAAAAATGTTCTCCTATAACTTGTTTTTGTTCTAATAAATCTATTAAATTCTCTTTACTAAAAGTACTTCCCTCTAGTTTATTAGAATGGTATAAATATTCTATTTTTATGGCATCATATACTGAATTCTTAATCTTTGATAATTTTTGTATTACTTCAACTGATATTTTCATAATCTCTTCCTCCACTTCTTATATTACTAGTTTAGCATATTTATTCCAAATTTACCATACCTTATTAAAAATTCACCATCAAAAAAATTTACCACTAAACTTGACAAGATCCACAGATTTTTTGCGCCCTACGCAGGCTTTTAGTCCGCCTACGGCAGGACTTAAATCCTACGGGCAAATTGGAAGTACCCTTTCCAGGGTTCTTCCTATTTTCTACGCCTATTCTTCTCTACTATTTTAACTGCCACACTCCGCTTCCATCTTGTCCGCTTGTTCGGATATTAGATTTTAGAGAAACTACAGAACAAGCCGACCAACTATTGTTGTAGGTGTTACCACCTGAAGCGAACATACCGTTACCATAGACATCACTAGAGCTAACATAACGCACGCCCAAGATGCAATTGCTAGAGCCCAAGACGCAACAACGCGAAGCCAACCAGTAGTTTTTTGCTGTTAACATACTATATACACTATCTGATATTCCTGACTTTTTATAGTCTGATATTGTGTACCTATAATATGTTTGTGGCACTGTATATGTTCCTGATGAATTTATTGTTACATCACTTGTTGCTCCACTTTTCGCTCCTTCTACTGTAAATGGATATGTTAAATTTGATGAGAATTCATATATTTTTGTTCCTCCATATTTTCCTGTGCTACTATTGCTATTTGAACATGTTGTTTTGTCATAACTTGTATATTGGTCTACATCTTCTACTGTTATACTTCTTGCACTTTCTGCTCCATATCCA
>CAKPDY010000008.1 GCA_934149165.1 uncultured Clostridia bacterium
TGCCTTCTCCTGATGCTTTTCCATTTGCCAATAATTGTACTTTAATACTTGCTGGACGTTTTCCATCTTGGTTGTTGCTATCTTCCCATACTTTTTCTACTTTTCTTGTTGTTTTTTCAGTATTAGTAACCACAACCTTACCATCACTACCAACAACACCATCTGCACTACTATAAACTTTAACATATTTATCACTAGCTAATTCATCCCAATCACTGCCTGAAGTATTTGATTTAATCCATGCTTTGTCTTCTTGTACAACATATTTAATAACATTTCCGTTACTGTCATATTTAGGCAATCTATCAAATGTTACACTTACACCACTACCTTCAATTGATTTTACGGCAACATCTGCACCATCAATATCTTTAGCACGAACTAAACCATTATCAGATTTTGTCCATAAGCTTATTTGAACTTTGTATTGTGTACCATCTTTAACATTTTTCCAATCTTTTTGTGCAATTACTTTTGTTGCTAATGTGTTTGTAACAACATTTCCTTGTATGTCTGTTACAAAGTAATCTGTTTGGCTATTAAATTCTGCCCATGGTTGTTCTGCTGATGCTGTTGATTTGTAGATTTTGTTTTCTCTTGCTGAATATGTTATTAATTTTCCATTTTCATATTTGTCTAATTTTTCAAATGTACAACTTCCATTTCCTTGTACTGTTAATGTATAAGGAACTTTTTCATTTGTTTCTGGGTCTGTTACCATTACATCTTCTGGTGTACTTCCATTTACAGATTTTTGTAATACAAATTCTACCTTGTATGCTGAGCTTGCCTCAACTCCTTGCCATTTTTTCTCTGGTGTATATGTTACTTTTTCTGTATTTTTAATATTGTTTCCATCATATTCTGTGTTGAATTCGTCTGTTACATCTACTTCATTTCCTGTTTCATCTGTATATGTAACTTTTGTTTCTTTTACTTTGTATGTTAGTTCATTTCCATTTTCATCTTCTGTATCTAATCCTGAAAATTCATATTTCCAGTTTTGTGCTTTTGTTATTTGTTGTGTTATTCCTGTTGCTATTTCTGTTTCTTGGTCTGCATGTACTACTTTTATAAGTTCTATTGTTACTGTTAATTTTTCTTCTTCATATTTGCTGTTTTCCCAAGTTTTTGTTCCTTCAATAATTGTTTTTAATGTGTTTGTTACATTTCCTTCATTATCTGTTTCTATTTTGAAGTTTGCTACATTTATATCTGTATATTCTGTTGCTTCTGCATTTTCTTTTACTTTGATGTTTCCTTCAACTAGAACATATTTAATTAAATTTTCACCATTATATTTTGGTAAATTATCAAATTCTGCTGTTTCATTTCCTGTAACTTCTTTTGTTGTAACTTCTGTTTTGTCTATATGTTTTGCATGTACAAGTTTTGTTCCTTCTGCCACATCTGTTGTTGTTTTCCAGTTGTTTCCGTTACTACTTACTGTATTTCCTTTACCAACTGTAACATATCCTTGTGTTGCTGTATTATCTACCATATATACATCAAATGTTGATTTATATAATTCTGCACTTGTTACATTTTGCCATTTTTTATGTGCTGTTACTTTTGTTGTTTCTTGTGTGTTTTTAATTATTTGTTTACCTTCATTTTCACTATATGAAACTTTTACTCCAACTGGAATATTTGTTTCAATTACTGAATATGTTGCTTTTTCACCATTTATATATGTTGGTAAATTATTCCATGTATATGTCCAATTTTCTTCTTCTGTTAATGTATGTTCTGTTGTTATGTTTGAAGGAATTGTTAATTCTCTTCCATTTTCATTTTTAGCAATTAATTTTACTGTTACACTTTGCTTATCCAAGTTTTCCCATACTTTTTCTACTGTTTTTGTTGTTAATTCTGTATTTATAATAGAAACATTTCCATTATTATCTACAGTTTCTTCTGTATTGAAAATGCTCATATCTACTTGTGTTCCATCTGATTTTTTTACAGATTTTTCATGAACAAAGTATGTTATTTCTGTTCCTGCAATATCATATTTACTTAATTCAGAGAATTTGCATTTCCATTCATTATTTTTTGTTAATTCTTGTACTTTATGTTCACCATTTTCATCTAAAACTTCTTCATACACTTTTCCATTTACTTGAATTTGATTTTCTGCTAATTGTGAACCTTGTGTATAATCACCTACCAATTTATATAATCCAACAGTAACTATATAATCATCTGAATTTTCATTTACTAAATTCCATGTTTTTACAGTTGATATTTCTTTAATATATCTTGAATTTACTACATTTCCAGATTCATCTACACTAATTTCAAATTCTTTTATATCTAAATCTACAAACTCTGCAGAAGTAGTACTTTCTTTTACTTTAATATTGCTTTCTGCTACAACATATTTAATTTCAGAATTATTATTATATTTAGCAATATTTTCAAATTTTGCTGTTTTATTTCCTTGTATTTCAACACTTTGAACAACATTTCCATTAACATCTGTTGCATAAACTAATTTATCACCCACATTTACATTTTGTGCTAAATTTCCAACTAATTTATATTTAGTTTCACCTATTGTTAACATTTTGTCTTCTTCAACAGTGTAAACATTTTCACCTGTTTGGCTATTATCAACAACTTTAAATAATGTAAATGTTGATTTATATAATTCTGGATTTCCTACTCCAGACCAAATTTTACTTTGTTCTATAGTAGTTTTTAATCTATTTATTAAAACCCCATCTTCTTCAGTACTATAATATTCATTAAATTCAATCCAATTCTCATCATTTTCTGATTGTCTTATATATACTGATTTTTCTTTTACTTTGTAAACAATTTCATCTCCATTTTCGTATTTTGGTAAATTTTCAAATGTTGCTGTTCCATTTCCTATAATTTCAGCTGTTATATGGTTTCCATTTTCATCTAAAACTTCAACATCAGCTCCATTTTCTTCTTTGTATAATCCAACTACAGCTTTATATAAATTTGCATCTCCATCTGGCAAATTAGACCATTGTTTTGATTTTGAAATACTTATTGTTAATTTTGGTGTATTTACAAAGTTGTTATTTGTATTTTCTGTAGTAAATTTATCCAAACTTACATCTTTCCATTCTGTACCATTATAATGTTTTACCTTATATTCTTTTACTGTATACACAACTTGTTTACCATTACTATATTTTTCTAAATTACTGAATGTATAATTGCCATTTCCTATAATTTCTGTTGAATATATTTGTGTTTCTGCTCCATCTTTTAATAATTCAAATATAACACTATAATTATTTGGATCATCTACATTCCATGTTTTTGTTACTGGTATGTCAACTTTTTCAATGTTTTTAATAACATCTCCATTATATGTAGTAGTAAATTTACTTGTAATATCCTCGCCATTATATAAAACTTGTAACTCTTTTATACTATATTGATTTTCTTCATGATTTTCATTGTATTTTGGTAAGTTTCCAAATGTATACGTCCAGTTATCTTCTTTAGTTAATGTGTATTGTTTATATAAGTCATCATTTTTATATAAACCTAGAATTACTTGTAATTTTTCTTCATCATAAATACTGTTTTCCCATTGTTTTGTTACTGTTTTTTCCACACATTCTTCCACATATACAGTTTCAAAGTCATCATCATCTTGTTCACCTGGGTAATAGTTTTCTATTTGTGGTTTATAATTTACTACATTATTTACATACCATGTTGATAAACGTAAATCATTTGTTTCTATTGTTTTTTCTACTGAATCTTTATCAACTTTATTATTTGTTTCTGCATTAAATTCTGAGCTTGCTTCAATCCATTCATTTGATTCATTATTATAACCATACCTAGTTATTTCTGCTCTGTTTGTTATATAATCTTTTGTTGTACTTGTTGTATTTCCTACCGCCGTAACTTTACAAGCTACTTCTACATATGGTGCTTCTGTTAATTCATTGTTTATAATTTTTGTTATTGTATTTGAATTTTCATCTGCTTGTATTGATGTATTTTGTAAATAATTTGTTTTTATAGATGTTGCTTTTCCTGTTGTTTCATCTACTGTTGCTACTTGCCATCCATATCTTTGGTTTAATTCATTATCTGCTATATATTCTAGTCCTGCTGGTAAATAATCTGTAATTTCTTGTGCATATCCACTTATTTCACCTTCATTGTATATACTCATTCTATATATTACTATATTTCCTGTTTGTACTATTAAGGCTTCTTTTGTATGTTTGTAATATGCTGTTCCTGTTTCTTTTATACCTTGTAATGCATACTCGTCTATTACAGGGTTTCTTGATGTTGTTGGTTCTTTTCCATCTACAGATGTTATATATTTACGTAATGCTAAGTCAAAACCTTTTTCTCTGTTTTTTATATTTAATATTAATCTATTTGTATTTTCTATTGTTACTGTAACATCTTGGTTTGTCCATTCTGTTGGGTTTTGTGTTATTGATGGTACAGATATATAGTTTACTTCTTTTCCTGCTAACACTTGTGCTGGTGCTTTCATTATTTCTGCTTTTGCTAATTTATATAAATTTGCTTCTGCTGTTTGTGTTCCTGGTGTTATTTCTTCACCATTTAGGGTTCCATCATATAAGTTTAATGTACCATTATTTGTTATTGCTGTTGGTGTTCCTGTTATTGCTGGGCTTAATTTGCTTACTGTTTCATTGTTCATACCTATTGTTAATGTTCCATTATTTGTTATTGCAACACCATTTAAGTTTTTAACTTCTGCTGGGATTGTAATATCTGCATCTTCTATTTCTTTTTGTTCTTCTTCATTATAGTTTATAATAGTTAAATTTCCATTATTTACTATAGCAGAATTTTCGCCTGTATATGATATTGAATATGTTGCTAAATTTATTGTTACATTTGCAGATTGTTCAATTGTTGCTTGTGAAGTTAATACTATATTTTTATGTAATATTATTTTCCCATTTGAACTTGCTGCATTAATTGCTGATTGCAAAGTATCATAATATATTCCATTTACAGATGCTACTTGCTCAAATTGTGCATCTATGTCTAATGTTGCTACTGTGTCATTTTCTGAGTATACTACTTTGTATAATTGTGGTATGTTTGTTACAGAACCTGATATTGCTTTAGTTTTACCTGTTATTATACCATCATAGTAATTAAATGTTCCACCACTGTTTTCAACACCATATGTTGCCCCTGTTATAACTGGTGATTCTTTACTTACTGGGTATTGGTTATCACCTATTGTTAGAGTAGCAACACTATTGTTTGTTATTGCAGATTGTGATGTAGATTCTACAGTTCCTCCTGTTATGTTTACTGTTCCACTATTAAATATTGCTCTATAACTTGTAGAATCTGATTTTATTGTACCATCATATATATTTACTATACCATTTGAACTATTATTGAATATTGCTATATCGCCAGATGATTCTATAATACCTCCATATATATTTATAGTTCCACTGTTAAAATCTATTGCTCGACTTCCACAACTTATTGTTGTTCCATTATTTATATTGATTGTTCCAGTATTAGCTCCTACACCTGTTATTGAACTGATTGAAACATTTTCCAATGTTGCAGTTCCTCTATTATATACACCTGTACCACCTGAAATTGTTCCACCTGTTGCACTTAATGTTCCTTTTTCCATATATACACAATAGTTATCACTATTATTCTCACCACTATTACCATTATACATACTAATTTTTCCGCCTAATATGTTTACATTAGCATCATTTTTATTGCAAATTCCATATGTATATCCAAAACTAGATTTTTCATTTTGTATAGTTGCATTATTAAATGTTACAGTATTAACTTGAGATGATACATTATAAATACCATACATATATATATTACCATCATATTTATTTAATCTTATAGTTCCACCTTGAACATTAATATTTCCTGTACCATCTGAATAAATAACATATGAATAACACATGTTTCTATAATTTCCTGATGATTCATATATATAATAATCTCCACCATTTATATTAACAGAACCATTTTCAGTATTATAAATCATTTTTTGAGAAAATCCTTGATGCATTTTGAAGTTTCCTTCTTGTATATTTAAAATTCCAGTATTTTTAATTATACATTTTGCACCTCTATCTATAATTGCACCAATTTTGTTTTCTGTATTATCCACTATATTTAAAGTTCCATTATTTAATATACTGTAATTTCGTGCATATGTTCTAATTGTATTTCCATTTAAATCTAATATTACTTTTTTATTACTTGGAATTTCTACACTTCTTGAAATAACAAAGTTTTTATTTACTATAATAGTAGTTTCTGTATTTTCTTCACATTCATCTATTGCAGATTGTAATGTTTTATATGTTTTTTCACCTATTTTTACCACATCTTGTATATCACCAAGAACTGCTGTTTCTGTATTTTCATTTTGAGTTAATATAACCTCTTTTTCACTAGGAATATTATCAAATGCCCCACATACTATAGTTCCACCTGTTATGGTTCCATTATAAAAACTTATACTTCCACTTGGGTTCCATATTGCATATTTCTCTGAAGCACCTATAATATTTGGAGAATTTTCCAAATTTTCTTCACCTATAATTAAATTTACACCACTATAATATTCATTTAATGTAATTGCACTATTATTGCTGCTTGTAATAGTTCCAGATTTTACTATTACATTTGTACCAGATTTTTGGTCACTTAAAATTCCATTACCATATGATTCAATTTTAGCATTTTCAAATGTGATATTTCCGTTTCTATATCCGTGTATTCCTGCTCCACCTTTAGCATATATTTCTCCTCCTGTTATATTTACAAAAGCATCATCCCAAGTTTCTATTCCTTCTCCACCTGTTAGTGTTCCTCCTGTTATATTTAAAGTTCCTCCATCTGTACGTATTACAGAACCTGTATAACTTGTTCCCTGATTTGTATTTATTAATGTTCCTCCTGTTACTTCAACATTTCCTCCATTATTTTTAATAGCATCTGCATTCCAGCCTGTAGAAGTAATTGTACCATTTGAAACTTTTACAATTCCATTTGAACTATTTGTAATAGTATCTTCACCTTTTATTTCTCCACCAGATACATCAATTGTTCCATTTATATTTTCAATTGCTTTAGTATAATCACCACTGTTGGTGCTTACATATATGTATCCACCTGTTACATTAACTTTTCCGCTACCATTATTATACACAGCCCTTGTAACATTGTTGCTTCTTTTCAAAACAATATTTCCACTTTGAATATTTACATCACCTGTAGATTCGTTAAATATACCATATCCACTTTCAGTTGAACTTATATTTCCTCCATTTACTGTAACTGTTCCACTACCAGTATTATAAACAGCTTTTCCTGAAGATTTTATTTTCAATGTACCACTTTCTAAATTTAAATTACCATTTTCAGTATTTAAAATTATTCCATTTGCACCTGAACCATAAATATTTCCTGTTTTTTGTTCACTTGAATCTATTATTGTAAATTTTCCTTTATTTTCAAATGTTGTATTATTTATAGCTTCTATAGTAAACCCAGCTAAATCTAATGTAATTTCTTTTTCAGCAGGTATTTTTATTGATTCTACTGTATTTCCTAATGATGTACTATTTATAATTGTAATTTTATCTGTATTTTGTGTATTATCTACAGCATCTTGTATGTTTTTATATGTTGTTCCTGTAGATTCTACTTCAGCTATAAATTGCTCTTCTAATATTGCAGTTTCTCTTGAATTTTCAACTGTTTTCTTTACTTCATAACCTGTTTCCTTATCATTTACAGTTCCTGTAATAGAATTGCCTTCTTTACCTTCTATAATACCATCATAAAAGTTAAATGAAGCAGTTGAACTTGCTATGTTTACGCCTTTTTCTTTTCCATACACGCTTGGTATTGTTGTATTTACAGTTCCATCTTTTTCACCTAATTGAACTATTGATGAATATCCAAGATATATACCTGTTCCATTTGTTCCAGATATATTACCATTATATATAGTAACCTTTCCATAATTAGCATAAATTCCACAATTACTTCCAGTTACTGTTCCTTCATTTATAGTAACTTCACTATCATCTGAAGAATTAACAAATATTCCATAATAACCATTTATGCTTCCAGATTTAATTTCTAGGTTTCCTTTACTTAAGTATATTGCTGTTCCAGCTGAGTTACCATATCTTGAAGTAATATTTGAATTTTCAACTATTATATTACTATCTCCATCTTCCTGTATAGAATAGAAAGATGTATCAATTGTTGCATTTTTTACATTTATATTTCCTGTACTTTTATTTTGTATACCATACCCATTAGCACTTACTATTTTTCCAGAATTAATTATAATATTTCCAGAATTATTATTATATATGCCAGTTCCATAATTCAACGTAATCTCAGGATTATTTTGTTGATTAGTATCTCCTATTACAATATCATTTGTAGAGTCATTGTAAATATTGTAAATATAACTGCCAGTAGTTGAATTATAATTACTTTTTAGCACACCATTTGCAATGTTTACACTTCCTTCATCATTATTTTGTATACATCTTGTATTACTATTGTTTCCATTATCTATTAATCCACCATTAATATTCAATACTCCTGTATTATAAATTCCCCTAGTATACTTGCCATTTGTTACAATTTTTCCACTATTTATTACTAAATTTCCACTATTTACAATATTATTTAACCACTTATAATATGAACCTGTAGCACTAAACTTCATGTTTATATCTGATATTGTTGCATTACTATTATTTGATAATATAGTAGCTCCTGTTGAGTTTATTACACCAGTTATACCACCATTTATATTTATACTATTTATTTTAAACACATCATTTCCAGTGTCTCTATTTCCATCTTTTCTATACCCTAAATATAAATAATACTTTTTACCACCTTGTAATACTGTAGTATAATCTTTTGCAACAATTTCTCCAGATATATATATAAATCTTCCTGTTGTATCACTATAATTTGGTGTTTCTAATTTTTCTTTAACAGTAGCAAATCCAATATCACAATTAGTTTCACTTGAAATTTCTGCATTTACTGTTAATGTATATTCTGCCACTGGTTTATTTGTTAAATCTATTTCTACATAACTACTTGCAGTACTATTTGCTATACCATTATTATTACTTGTAAAAATATTTTCTATATTTTCAAAATAATATGTTCCATTATTTACTAAACTATTATATGTATTATTATATATATTTGGTGTGTCTGTTATTTCCAATTTTCCATTATTTAATATTGCAGAATTAGCAGAATATACATACATATTTTTATTATTTAAATCTATTTTAATATTTTGACCTTCACTTATAACTGCTTGATTTGCCATATTAAAATCTCTTAAAATTTCAATTGTTGTTACATTATCACCTGCTTCAGTACTACAACTATTAATTGCTTGTTGTAATGTTGAATATGTATTTTCCCCTATTTTCGCAACTGGTTCTGGTTCACCTAATGTAATTTTTTCTAGGTTATCTTCCATTATTTCTGAAACTAATTCAGTATTTTCTTCTATTTCATTTACTTGGCCACTAATTACTTGGTTTTGTGGTGCAATTAATTGCCCATCATAAAAGTTAACATTAGCTCTTGGACTATATATTGCATTTACTGCACCTTTTAATTTTGGTTCATCTTTGTTAATATTTCCATCTTTTGTTCCTATAGTTATTAGTTCAATATTTTTGGCAGCAATACGTACTGCTGAACTATATACTGATTCAATATTTCCACCAGTTATTTCTAAAGTTCCCTTTGTAGAGTATGACTCACCATAATCAACCATATATACTGTTGAACCAAATGATTGTAAATTACCTCCTGTTATTTTTATATTATTTGGTTCTGCATAACTCCAAATTACTGCATAATAATTTGAATTAGTACTTTCAGATATTAATGTTCCTCCTGTTATTTTTATTTGTGCTCCTTTAGTTTGAGTATTATTAGTATAAAAATTATTCTCAATTACATTTCTATTAATTGACTTAATATTACCTCCATTTATTTCTACAATTCCATTACTTGAACCACCTAAATATATAGTAGAAGCTCCATTTGACTGAATAGTTCCATTATTTATTACAACCTTTCCTGCTACTCTATCATAATAAAAACAATATGATGTAGAATTAAATGTTCCTCCATTTACTTCTACTACTGAATTACTACTGTTAATATATATCAATCTATTATTATTGCTATCGCTTCCAAATGTTCCTCCATTTATTACTACATTACTTCTATTTGTAGTATATACTTGACAGCTACTTGAATTAAAAATACCATCATTTATAATTACATTTCCTATAAATGCATTACTATCTATTCCATCATAATTAGTTGATATAGTACCTCCATTAACAACAACTTTTCCAATTTCCTTGCTATTATTAAATGAAACATTACCAATACCTTGTAAATTGCCTGTTATATTACCACTATTCATAACAGTAATACCAGCTTTATCATTTAAAACACCATTTTTATAATATCCAGTTGATGTACTTGTTATTGTTGCACCATTTATATTTAATATACCAGTATTTAATATTCCACAATTGTACCTAGAACTGTTACTTGCATTTTTTACTATATCTATAGTACCACTTGTTAAAGTTAATTCCCCTGCATTTTTTTCTTGAACCCAAACATTTTTTACTGTAAATGTATCTGTACCTGTATTTCTATCACCATTTTTATAGTATCCTAATTGTAAGTAATAAACCTGTCCTCCTGCTAAACTTAAACTATAATATCCATCTGTAACAGTGCTATTTATTTTTAATATTTGACCATCTTGTACACCATTATCATATGATACAGGGTCACTTGTATTTCTAACTATTGCATATCCATAATTATAACTATTACTACTTATTTCTGCATTAACTATAACATTACAAATTCCTTGTTTATTTGTTAAGTCTAATTTTAATGTTCCATATGCAGTTGAATTTGGTACATTTTTGTTGTTAGATTTTAGAGATTGTGTTATTCCATCATAATCAAAGCCATATTCTCCGTGTGTTTTCAACTGTTGATAAATCTAGTTTATATCCATTTTCATCTGTATTTATCATATATATATTATTTATTGTAACTTTATCATCACCAGCATTTGCACTTCTATCTTTGTAATATCCTAAATGTAAATAGTATTTACTTCCACCTTCTA
Organism: uncultured Clostridia bacterium; assembly: GCA_934149165.1. Taxonomy (GTDB): domain Bacteria; phylum Bacillota; class Clostridia; order TANB77; family CAG-508; genus CAG-492. The sequence continues at coordinate 11,228 of CAKPDY010000008.1, forward strand.
AATATGTTATATAATCCCTTGCACTTACTGTTCCAGAAATATGCATAAATCTTCCTTCTGTTTGTGAATGTGGAACATCTGTTAAACTTTTTGTAATTGTTGCATATCCAAAATCACAATTTGATTGACTTGAAACTTGTGCATTTACTGCTAATAGGTATTTTCCTGTTTTTCCTATTAAGTTTATTTCTATAACTCCTTCTGCTTCTGAGTTACTAACTCCTATGTTTGTTGGTACTAGTTTTCCATCTTGTTCTACAAAACCTAGTTCTGCACTTCTATTTTTTATATTGTTCCATGATATTTTTTCTGTTCCTTTATATGTTGTTTCATTATTTCTTATTACATCATTTGTTGTGCTGTATATTTTGCCAGTTTTTTCTTCACTAGTATCTACAATTTCCAACTTACCATAATTATCAAATACATAACCACTACTTGTTGTAGTAACACTATGTCCGTCTAAATTTAATTTAATATTCTTACTTTCATCAATAACAACAGTGTTTGATTTAGCTAAATCTGTAACAACTACAATTTCAACTTGACTTCCATCTGTTCCAATTGCTGTGTTTGCATCTTCAATTGCTGCTTCTAATGTTGTATATGTTTTTTTACCAATACGAGCTTCTACATTAGATATAATATTTAATGTTGCTACTTGTGTTGTTTCACCTTGTGATACTGCTACCGAATATAATACTGGTGTTTCTGTTACATTTCCTTTAATTGCTGTTATTGCTTCTATTTGACCATCATAAAAATTAAATGTTCCATTATTATTTAAAACACCAATTTCTTTAGCATATATACGTGGTTGTGCAAGTATTACTGAATTATCATCTGTTCCTAATGTAAATATTCCTCCTTCATTTACAATTACGCCATTGTTATTTACACTTCTTATTCCTCCAGAATTTGCACTTGGATTTACTATATTTAAGTTACTTCCACTTTCAACTGTTAACACTGCTTTACTACTACTTCTACTTTGCACTGTAAATCCTTTTAAATCTATTGTTATATTTTTATTTTCTGTTATACTATTAGCCTCATTATAAATATCATGAATTATTTCTATTGTTGCTGTGCCATTTGCTTCAACTGCTTGTAAAGCTGCTGCTAATGTTCCATATTCTGTTCCAACTAAACTTGTATTTGATGCTGAAACAATACGTGCAACCATTACGTCTGTAGCAACTCCTGTTATTTCTATTTCTTGTTTTGTTATATTTCCTGCAACATCTTTAACCCATATATAATATATTCCATTTTCTGAAATTTCGCTTATTTCTACATTTTCTATTACAGTTTCACCATTTCCACTTATTTTTTGTGTTGGTTCATCATTTTGTGTTTTGCTTAAACCATACCATTGTATTCCAGAAGCCCCATATTCTTCTGTTTGTGTGTCTTTTATTGTTAGGGAAATTGCTGTTTCTATATCTCCACTTGATTTTTCTTCTGCTTTTTCTATGGTTGGTTTTATTTTATCTATGTTTGTTATTTCTTTTATTCCCATTTTACTGTAATTTCCGTTTTCATCTACGGAAATACCATATACAGTTGTATTTTTTTCTATTATTGCTTTTGTTTGTGCATTATATTCTTCCCATTCTCCATTTTCACCTTTTCTATATTGTATAGTATAGTCTTTTTGTTTAGCAGATAATGTTACTTCACCTTGTTCATTTGCATTTACAAGTTCTACTATTTTATTTGAATTTTTTGTGTATTCTTCACCATTTACTGTTTTTATTTTTGCTGTTATTGTTCCTTCTTTACTTACACTTATTTGTAATACTATACTTTCAAATATTTTTTCATATCCTTCTGGAGCTTGTATTTCTTGGATTAGTATTTCATATGTTCCACCATATTTTAGGTTTTGCATATCTAATATTGCCCCGTCTTTTGGTATTGTTACATATCCACTTTCATTTTTTTCTAATTCTTGCATTGTTGTTTTATTGCATGTTTTTAATACCATTTTTGTTTCTGTGTTATTTTGTATGTTGAATATTGCACCTTCTATATTACTTTCTGTGCTTGTTCCTATTTTGTTTAATTCTAGTTGTGTTCCTGTGTATAGGTTTGATACATATACAGTGTCAAAGTCATCATCATCTTGTACACCTGGATAAAATTTGTCTGAATTATCTGTTTGTTCATCTACATTTAAATAATACCAGTTTGTTAAATTTAGCCCAGTTTGTTCTATACTTGGTTCAGAGTCTATATCTCCTTTTACACTGCTTGAATATCCATTTGATTCACACATGTATTTTGTAATTTCTGCTCTATTTGTTAATACTGTACTTTCTGATTCTTCTACTTTACATATTACTGCTACTTCTTGATATAATACTTTTTCTTTTCCTACAGTACCTTCATTTGCATAGTTTTCATTTAATGATTCATTTGTATAGTTCAAAATTATTCTACTTATTGAATTTGGTAATATTTCTTGTGTTCCATCATATGAAATTACTACTTTATTTTGTGTTTCATCATATTTTGTTAATTCATATTTTCCACCATTTGATTTATCATATTCATCTGCTATTTTTACAAATTTTAAACCATTTGGTAAATAATCTGTTATTTCACCTGCATAACCTGCATAATCTTTTTGACCTGTTTTATCATTTACTGTACCTTCATTATATACACGAATTGTATATTCAACTTCATCTCCAACTTCAACTTCAACTTTTCCCTTTTTATGGTAATATGATGCATTTCCTTTTTGTATTAATAATGTTTTTGACCTTGTATCTATTCCTGGTTCTCTGCTTTCTTCTACATCTACTCCATTTACTTTTGTAATAAATTTTCTTAAACTTAAATCAAATTTTCTATTTCTAACATAAACAGTTTCAAAATCATCATCATCTTGTACACCTGGGTAATATGATTTTGGTAAATCTTCACTTCCTATTTCATTCCAGTACCAATTATCCAAGTCTGGGTCTGTTTTTATTGTATTTGGTCTTGAATCTCTATCTATTGATTCTTCTGTTTCATTATTTACTATTACAAAATTATTTTCACTATTATATTCACCTGCAACATCTTTTGTAATTTCTGCTCTGTTTGTTAATAATTTTCCTTTTGTTCCTGTATTAACACTACATACTAAACCAACCTCTTGATATGCTCCTGTTTGTGAACTTATAATTTTATTTATAGATTCTGGTTGTATAATTTCAGAACCATCATATGTAATTATTACTTTGTTTTCTTCTTCATTATACTGTGTAAGTGTGTATTTTCCGCCATTTTCTGTTTTATATTCATCTACTAAATCTACAAATGTTAATCCTGTTGGTAAATAATCTGTTATTTCTTTTGCATATCCTGCATAATCTAATTTTCCACCTTCATTATATATTCTAATTTTATAAGTTACTAAATCCCCTTCATTTACTTGTACTTTTAGTTTATCATGATAATATTCTGCTGTTTCTTTTTGATTTAATTTTAATAAACTGTATGAATCAACATATGGGTATCTATTTGGAGTTTCAATTACAATTTCCTCTCCTTTTGAGTTTTTTGTTACTACTTTTGTTATAAATTTTCTTAATGATAAATCAAATATTGGGTTAATTGAATTTCTTACAATTAATCTTTCAAAATCATCATCATCTTCATAATGTAAATTTGTTTTATCTACAATTCCATTTTCTTCATAATTGTTTATTTTATCTGTTATTTTTGTTTTATATGCATTAATTATTTCTTGTGATGTAGTTGAACTTGTATCTGTTAAAATTGTATCTTCCATTGAGTCTATATCTACATTTTGGGTTGATGTTTCTTTATAATTTCCATTATTATCTATATAGCCATAATTAGTTATTTCTGCAACATTGAATAATTCGATATCATAATTTTCTTGATTTTCTACTTTACATTTTAATTCTACAGTAATACTTGTTTTAAGCATTTCAGTGCCATTTGTATATGCAGGAATTGTTTTTCCTTCTCCATTTGCACCTATTTTTATTACTACTTTATCTTGTGTAGTTTTTTCTGTATCTACAGAAAATGTTGTTTTATATTCATCTACTAAATCTACAAATGTTAATCCTGTTGGTAGATAATCTGTTACTTCCTTTACTACACCATCTATTTTGCCTTCATTATATATTCTTAATTTATATGTTACTATATCATTTGGCATTACTTCTACTGGTTGTTTGTTCATATAGTAATTTGCTGTATGATTAGTTCCGTTTTCTAAATATGTTGTATTTATACTTCTTAGTCTATTTAAATTTGAGTAAACATTTTGTTCTTCTCTTTCAACATTTTCAATTTCTTTTGTTAAACTTAAGTCAAATTTTTCTACAATAACTTTTTCAAAATCATCATCATCTTGTTGACCTTTAAACTCATGGTCGTTATTGTCTAACCAATTTGATTGTGAATTTGAGTAATTTTTCCATGTGTGACTATTTCTGTCTGATGTTAATATTGTCCAGTTATTACTTTCAGAATCTATGTCTTTTTCTATTACTTTTCTTGTATTATTTTCATCTTCTGTTGTGTATTCACTTATTTGTGCTATATTTGTTAACACTCCTGTTGATTCTGGTAATACTTCACACTCTACTATTACTGTTTCTGAATCTATAGTTTTTGTGTCTTTATTATATGGTTCTATTAAATTAAGTTGTGATAAATATCTTATTATTACATTATTGTTTAGATTATCAAATGTTACATATCCATTTGCATCTGAACTTAATGTAGAATCCACATTATTTTCCCATAATACAGTTTCCCCATATTTTACGCTTTTTGCTTGTAAACCTGTTGGTATATAATCTTGAATTTCACTTGCTGTTGCTGCTGTATTTCCTTCATTATATATTTTTATTTCATATGTTACAATATCACCAACTCTTACTTTTACAGGTGTTTTGTTCATTGTGTATTGTGCATTTGTGTCTGTTTTATTGGCTAAATTGTCTGTATTTACTTGTTTAAATCTTACCCCTGCTTCATATTCTGGAATTGAATCTTTTAATTCAACACCATTTACTTTTGTTATTACTTTTTTTAATGCTAAATCTATATTTTGTATTGTTATATTTACAGTTAATTCACCACTGTCTGTTTTAGGTGATTTTTTTAAGTTAATCATACTTTGGTAACGGCATTCTTCATTATTTTCAGTTATTGGGTATAATAATACTGCTTGTGGTACTTTTCCGTAATTTACATTATATTTTACTTTTATTTCTGATTCATCTGTAAATTCATAATCTTGATTTAAAATTATATTAAATTCAGCTGTTCCTAGATTAGATATGTTTGTAACTGTATTTCCATTTGTATCTTGTATTGTGTATGATAATTCTTCTTCTCCTTTTAATATTTTTAATTCTACATCATAATTGTATTTATTATTAATATGAAATGGTCCAATTTTATTTTGCTCGCTATTATATGATGTTCTATTTCTTTCTAAATTGTATTTTTCTATTGTTACTTTTCCATCATATCCACCGTCTAATGTAAAGTCTTTATATTTGTTTACATCATAATTTGTTCCTTCTGTTTCATATCCATAAATTAAGTAGTCATATAAATATGATACAAATTTTTTAGTATCTGATGTGTCATCTATTTCTCTATTTATAAATCTATATCCAGTTTTTGTTACCCCTTCTGTACTTCTATAAGTATATTCCTCAGTAAAAATTGTGCTTATTTTTCCATCTATTACACCATTATCTGTTATGTTATATTTTTGTCTTGGTTCTCCATCTGTTTGATTAACCATTGCTAATAATACATAGTTTTGCATTGTTCTTACTAATGCTTGTCTTGCTTCTATTGTAGCTGTTTTATAATGATTAATTTCAGGTTTTTCATCTGTTATTTTATTGCTCCATGAATTATATAAATTATAAACCATTGAAAGAATTGTATTTCCTGTATATTTACTTTCAGTTGTTTCAGTTGTTTGTGTTGCCATTGGAAGTATAGTTGTTCCATTAGTGTTAGCTGTTGCTTTCATTTCATCTGAAGGATTTGAATATTCTATTAATTCATTTGTTACCTTTTTATACATTTCACTTAAATTTGTATATTCAATTTCAATTAATTCATCTGTTGTTTTTCCCTCAATTAATGCAACTTTGTTATTATCAACACGATATTTAGCAATTTTATATAAAAGCTCTTCAAAACGAGCTTGCCATTCTTCTGAATTTACTTGTATTTCACTTGTATCATCTGCAATTGAATACATATTCTCTAAAATCCACATAAAATGCTTATAGCCTTTTTCACCTGTTGAATCTCCATCAGTTTCAAACATTTCCTTTATAAGAGCTAAACCATTTTCATCACTTGATAAATTATATAAATCTAATACTAAATAATTATCATCTTGGTCTGTACCAGATCTAACACAGTATAAGTCATTTAATTCCTTGAACCTGTCCATGAATAACCACTTTGGTTCTAATTCCTCTTTTATGGTTCCGTCTGAATTATAGCTTGTTTTAGTTCTACCATAGTTAGACATATAACTTCTTTTTCTACCGTTAGTTTTCCAGCCTTTCAAAGTATACAAATATGCCTTTGTTTGTTCTGAAGATAATGCTTCAATTTTTTCACTGTAACTATTAAAAGTTGCAGCAGATAATTTTACACTTTCTGCTAAATTGTTCATTTCTTCGCTAATCTTTTTGTTAGACACTAAACTAACAATTACACTGCCTATGATTAATGCAATTGTTATTATAGCTATGCTAATTTTCAATTTTTGATTACTAAAAAATTTACCTTTCATGTGCTTAGACTCCTTTTATATAATTTTTATCTAAACACATTTTATAATTCTAATAAATATAATACAATACTCCAAAAATTGCCATTTTTCAACATTTTTCGTGTGTATTTACGGAAATGGGTTTTGGGTGTTTTATTATATTTTCTTTACATTTTGTTAACATTTTTGTAATATTTAGTGTAACATAGTTGCTGTAATTTTTGGTTTTGCTTATTTCCGTAGGAAAAGGGGGATTTGGAATAGTTTTTTCCCCCTTGGTTTTTCCGCCTTGGTTCCCCACCTTTTCCTATTTTTTCCTCACAAAAAATTTTAATTTTTCTCTTGAAATATAAATAAAAAAGTATTATAATAAGAATAGTTTTGCAACTGTAGCTTAGCTGGATAGAGCGTTCGGCTACGAACCGGAAGGTCGGGGGTTCGAATCCCTCCAGTTGCACCAAAAAAAGAATAGCTTGCGCTATTCTTTTTTCTTACCCATAAATGAGCGATTTTTACATTTCTTAATAATACACATTATTCTAATCCTTTATATAAATACATAAGCCTGTAAAGCTTGCGAAAGCTATAAATAGATATATAACAACTGCGTAAATTTTTCTACCTGTTCTTATTGCAACTATCATCTCTTCAGAATCATTATTATCATCTGTTGGATCTTTTGCATCATAATCATTTTTATATTCCAATATTTTTGCTTCATTTATTCTTGAACCTACTGTTCCCCTAGATAAATCCCATTCAAATGTTACTTCAATATCTTTGCTTTCACCTGGTTGAATTAACACATCTTCAATTGATGTTGTAATTGCATTTTTACCTTCAACCTTCCAATTTTCATCTACCAATTCAAAGTTTTCTGGTATATAATCAACAATTTTTGTTGCATAACCTGGTATTTCACCTATATTTTTAACCTTTAGTCCATATGTTACAATTATTTTTGTATTTTTAGCTGTGTTTTTATTAACATCTATTTTTACAATTTCGCCTTTTCTTGATTCACCAACATCAATAACTTTTTGGTCTTTATTGTCTTTTATAACAACTGTTTTTATATATTTTGTTATATCTAAATCAAAATATTTAACATATAGTTTTTCTGTTGATATATCATTATCAGTATTGTCATCATTTTCATTTGGTACAATTTGGACTTTGTTTTCAATTATTCTATCTTTTGATGTTATTTTTGTTTCATCTACTCTGAATAATGCCTTAACTTCTGAATAGTAAACTTTTGCATTTTCTGTATCAACTTTTTGAATTTCTTTATCTCTTAAGTAATCTGTTACTATAATATCTGCTTCTTCTGCATTTTGTGTTCTAGTAGGTTTTCCCTTTTCATCAACACTGTACATTCTCCATTTATATTCAGCATTTGCATCATCATCTGGCACAAATACTAATCCATCTGGTATATATTCAATTATACGTTTACCTTTTGCATTAACTTCTGCACTTTCATTATACATACGCAATGTGTATGTTACTTTTTGATTGTTTGCTGCTTCCTCTATTTTATCATTTACTGTATATTCAATTTTTCCATCTTCTTTTATTGTTGCTACTGGTTCTCTGTTTGTTGTTTTATTTCCATCAATTGAAGATATGAATTTTTTCATTGATAAATCGTATTTTTCTAAGCAGTCTGTTTTTATATATACTGTTATTGTATTAGTATTATTATTTAATTCTGCTGTAAATCCATTAATATTATTATTTTTTATTGAAATATCATATACTGCATTATCATAATTAATTTTTTTACTAACATCTAATATTCCTGGTTTTTTATTACTTAATATAGTTGTACAGAATTTTGGTGTTTCTTCTTCTGTAATTACATATTGAACTGTGCCTTCTTCATTTGCTTTAAATTCACCTACATATAATCTTCCATCTTTTACATAATCTGATTTTATTACACCGTCTGCATCTTGTACTTTAATTTTTGCTCCATCTTTTGGTTCATTATTTGCCATATATATAACTTCAATTTTATATGTTTGTTCCTTAATATTTTTATCATAGTAGTATGTAACTACAATTTCATTTTCTGTATATGTACCTTTTTCATTGTTTGGTAATTTACTTGTATTTAATGTGTAACCTTCTATTTCTTTTCTTTGTGTTTCATACTCTTCCCCAAATGCACCTTGTAAAGTTTCAGATTGCATTATTTCCTTTTCTGTTCTTATATCTATGTATTTGACTGTAACTGTTGATTTCTTCTTTGTATAATAATACCATACTTCAACATTTTTATTATCTTCAACTGTTATAGTTTTACTGTTTTCATCTTTTTTCATTACTATAACTTCGTCTTTTGTACTTTCTGGACCATCTGCTGGTTCATAACCTGTAAATTGTTTTCTTGGTATTGTTACTTCTTTTCCATGTGTTGATGTTGTTGTTTTAGTTTCAAGTTCTTCTGTTTTTCCATCTTTATCTATTCCAATATGTCTTTCTATAACACCTGTTTTTACTTTATTATACCAATAAATAACAACTAAATCTTCTGCATACATTTCTTCCGGTATTGTTATTTCATTTCCATTTTCATCTGTTATACTGTCAAATTCATAATGTTCTAAAATCTTTTGTTCTGTTTCAAAAGCTTTACTTTCATGTCCATTAGTTTTTACATCTTCTACAATAGGTTGTCTTGTTTCTTTGTCATAATATTTTGATGTAACTGATGAAATTTTTCTATATTCTACTTGAATATTTTTATTTTCTGTAACATTTTCAAAATATCCTGGATGCAATGTTACACTTCCATCTTCATTAAACACATTTCTATAGTTAATTCTTTTTCCATTTATTTTAATAGCTACTATTTTATACCCTTCATCTGGAGTCATTTTTATTTCCAATTTATTTGAACCATTTAATTGTACTTCTTCATAGAATTCCATACCTTCACCTGAAATGTGTCCTCCTGTTACCTCTTGTGTAACTGAACCATCTTTATGTTTTTCTGTATGTTTTAATACAGATGTTTTAATTCTGTAACTTCCTTCATAATAGTAATATACATTTATTTCATCTTCTGTATATTTTCCTGATGCATTTTCTGGTACTATATAGTTACCTTCTTTGTCTTTTATTAACTCATAACCACCAATTGTAATATATGGTACTGTTTTATATTCAGTTCCTTCATTTCCGTATAAAACTTCATCATCTTTTATTACAACTGGATCATTACCAAATTCAGGTCCTGTTCCATTTCTATAATAATGTGCTATAACTTTTCTTTGTTTTTTGTTTGTTACTGTAAGTGTATTATTTGTATTATCACCTACTTCTATTGTATATACTTCATTACTTTTACTATAACCTTCTGGTGCACTTTCCTCTATAATATTGTATTTACCATATTTACAAGGGAAAACTGCTATACCATCATTATTTGTTGTTATTATTGTTTTTGATAAATAATCATCTTTATTTAATGATACTTTTAAATCTTCTATTGTAAAGTTATCTATTGTGTTATCTTCTGCATAATTTGAATTTGTTCCATTACCATATCTCATTATTAAATAATAAACTTTTCCACCAACAACTGTTGTTTTGTATGGTTTATTACTTATACTTCCTTTTTCTGTAAATATTCCTGTACCAACACTTGTTTCTGATGTGCTTATTCCTACATATGTAGAGTCTTGTTCATCACATTCCAAATTTACATTAAATGATATATCACATTTTCCTGTAGCATTTGTTAAATCAATTGGTATTACAGAAGTTGCTCCACTCATATTTGTAGCTAAGTTTTGTGGTTTATATGTATTATTTATTTTTTCAAAATTGTATATTTGTTTAGTTGCTTCATATACTTTAATATTGTTAATTTTTAAATTACATTCATAATCATCACTATCTATAAGGCTAGAAACTCTATATTGGAAATGTAAATAATATACTTCTCCACCTTTTAATGCACTAAATGTTGTGTAATCTTTTGCAGATAAATTTGTATTTGTATGTTCTTGCATAATACTCATAGTTGCCCCAGTATCAGTTTCATTTTTATTAATAAATACATTTGCATTATCGTTTTTACCACTACTTTTTACTTCTGCATTTGTTATTATTTTATAATATGTATCTTCACTTTTATCACTTAAATCTATTTTTATTGATGAGTGTGATGTTGTACCTCTTCTAGTATTATTTGAAACATATGAACCATCTTCTTGTTTTACAAAATAGTAAGTTGAATCTACATTTTTAATATCACCTAAAGTATTTTCTACTGGTTTAGTTTTATCTATTATGTATGATTCTACATCTTTATTTACCAATTCTCCAATTGCATTTGTTACTTCTTCCCTTTCATCTATTTCCTCTATACTAAATTCAGCACCTGCTAAAGGAGTATTGTTTTCATCTACTTTTTTTACAGTTACTATTTTACTAATTTCATCAAAACTTACTTGAATATTGTAATTTTGTGTAACATTTTTAAAATATCCTTCACTAATAACAGCTTTTCCTTCACTATCATAATCTAGCTCAACTAAATTTCCATTGATTATTACTTTACTTATTTGGTAACCTTCTGAAGGTGTTATTGTTACACTATTTGTACTTGTTCCTTTATATGCTAATTTTTCAACAAATATTGTATCTGAGTATTTAAATCTGTCATCTTCTACTTTATTTTTTGTTGTTATTGTTCCACCTGTTTTTTCACCAGAAAGATTTTCAATTACTTCTGCTGTAATATCAAATTCTGCTTTTTCATTTTTTACTTCAATTTCTGTTGGTTTTTGTAATTCTACTATTGTTGCTATATCTAAAATTGGATATGTTCCTGGTATATATTTCCATGGTGCTTCTGGTGAGTTTTGGTGTAGTGTGTTATAAAATTCTTCTGTTTTCATTTTGTCTTCTGATAACACTGTTGGTGGTGTTGTTTGTTTGTATGTATTTTTTCCTATGATGTTTATGTTTGATGGGTAGTAGGTGTTAGTACATTTATTTCCATAATATTCGCTATATGCATTAATTGCATTAGTGTATATCTTAGGAGATGACTCAACATTGTTGTAAATATTACCTGTGTTATAACTGTTAGTAACAGGTCCCTCTATGGCAATTCCTGCTACATAGACTTGACTTGAATTTTTAGTTGTATTTGAAATATCTCCTGTATTATATGAATCATTTACACTGCCTTGTCCAGTTATTCCACCCAAACTAATATTTTCAGATTGTTCCATATTATCTTCACTATTTACATAAGTAACATTTCCGCTATTAAAGCCATTACCTATGGTTCCATAACCTGAAATTCCTCCTATATATATATATTTACTTCGTTCTTCTTCTTTTGATTCATTTTTGTTTATACACTTAATACCAGCTGTGTTATAACTATATTTTACTGAACCCTGACCTGATATTCCTCCTATAACAATCCATCCGTAAATTTCCTTGAACATCTATTGTACCATTATTTGAACAGTTGGTTACATTATTAGAGTTCCCTGTTATTCCTCCTACATAATCGGTATTACCTCCAACTTTTGCTATAATTCTTCCATTATTAATACTGTCTGATATGTTACCATTAGTTCCTACTATTCCTCCTACAAATATCCTATCTGTAGTATATGAATTGATATCACCATTATTAGTACATTTATCAACCTTTGCGTATCCTCCAGCTATTCCTCCTACACGTGCCGTTTTTACTTTTTCTACATCAATGTTTCCATAATTATTGCATTTTGTAATTTCAGCATACTGTCCAGCTATTCCTCCTACATATGCATATATATCACCATCTGTATCATTTTTTACATTTACTGTTCCAAAATTATCACATTCTGAAATAGCTATATTTGAGCTACCATATCCAATTATTCCGCCAACATACCTATAATTATCATAATCTAAATTTCCCTCAATTTTTCCAGTGTTATAACAGTTGATTATATTTCCGTTTCCGTTATGACTATCTCCAACAATTCCTCCTACATTATCACTTGATTTAATATTACCTGTATTATAAGATTTTTCTATTTGAAATTTACCTTCTATGCTACCTATAATACCTCCTACATAAAATCCATTTGCTTCAATATTACCTTTGTTATAACAATTTTTTATTTTAATTAAACAATCACTACCACTTCCCCCCTGATACTGACCTATTAATCCACCTATCTCACCACAACTAGAACTTCTTCCTTTTATTTCTCCTGTATTATAGCAATCAGCAAATGAACAACTTGAACCACATATTAATCCTATTATTCCGCCAACATAATTATGTTGTACAATCACAGTTCCTGTATTATAACATTTTATAAATTTACTATCATTAGCAATTATTTGTCCAAGCAATCCAACTTCGAATGCTCCTGAAATATTTCCAGTATTATAACAATTTTGTACTTGTACATTATTACCTGATATTACTTCTCCTATTAATGCTCCAACATACGCGCTATCTTCTGTTCCATTTATATTTGCAGTATTATAAGAATTTTTCATATTAACATTTACGTTAAAATTCTTTCCTTCTACATACCCTATTAAACCTGCTATATAATTAAAGTCACCTTTTGCAGTTGAAACTACTTCACCACTATTATGGCAATTTACTATATTAACTGTATATTGTCCATCTAATTGTTTATTTATTATTACGCTACCTATCAAACCTCCTATCATATTTGCAGCAAAATTTTCTTTGTTACTTATACAGTTTATACTGCACTCATTATAACAATTAATCAAATTAATATTATCTCCTGCTCTACCACATAAAGCACCAATATTACCATATCCTTTAACATCTATTTTTCCAGTAATACCAATATTCTTTATCTCTGCATCTTTAGTATAATTAAACAATCCACGTGCTGTTTTATCTTTATCTGTCATATATATATTCTTCAACATATTATTTTGTCCATCAAACACTCCTGAAAATGGTTTTTCTATAGTTTCTACAAATTTATTATTACTGTCATAAACACTATGAGATGTTCCTATTCCCAAAAATCCAATTCCATTTTGGCTTGTTAACTCATCTTTTATACCTGTTGTATTTCCATCTTCATTTAAATCACCATAACTTGTTGAAGTTGCATCTTTGTATGAACCATCATCTTGGAAATCTAAAGTTCTTTTTAATTTTACAGTTGTGTTACTATAAGTATTTCCATTATTTACACTATTTGCTAAATCTATTAAATCCTCTATATAATTAATTTCTAAAGTTTCTGTTGTTTGTTTTTCAGTTACTTCTATTGTTATTTCTTCTTCACTACCAGTTTCTTCTTCTGTTTGTTTATTACCTGTTATTTCAAAGACTTCTTCATTTGGAGTTTGTTTATATCCTTCTGGGTAACCAACTTCTATCATTTTATATATACCATTTTTCAATGGTGCTGTTATTGTTCCTGTTTCATCTGTTGTTACTACATATATTCCATTATTGTTTAATGTTCCTACATAATTATTGTTTGTTCCTTTTGCAAAGTCTAGTATTGAACCTGTTTCCTTATTTAATTCATATATTGCAAATTGTGCATTTTTTAGTGGTTCACCTGTTTCTGAGTCTTTTTTCACTATTTTAAATAATGCTTTATTTTGAATTACCATCTGTATTGTATTTTCATCTAATTTTTTTGATGATTTATATGTTTCAAGTGTATTTTCATTTTCAACTGTTACTACAAATTCACCTTTTTCATTTTTTGAAACTACAAAGTTGATTTTTTCACTTGATAAACAATATCCATTTGGTTCTACTTTTTCTTCTAATGTATATTTACCTGTAATATCTTTTCCTTCAACATATTGGTATAATCCACTTATGTTTATTTTTCCTTCATTATCTGTTGTTACAAATTCTGAATTTTCTTGGTCATGTTTTGTTAATTGGAATTTTGCTCCTTTTAATTTTATTTCTTCATTATTTTCATCAACTTTTAATATTTGCAAATTATATGTTGGTATTTTTTCATTTATTACTTTTAAATTTACATTTATAAATGATTCTTCTTCTGTATTTTTTATTTCTTGAACTTGGAAGCTTTCTTCTGAATTGCTTACAAATTCAAGTCCATTTTGTGCATTTTTTTGTAATTTAAATGTTACTTTTCCTAATTTATAATAACCTGTTGCAGATTTTTCTGTTATTTCATATTCTTTTCCTATAGATAATTCTTCTATAGCTAATTCTCCATTTGCATTTGTTATATAATTTTTTCCGTTTATAGAAAATGTTACACCTGCTATTCCAGCTTCTGTTTGTTTATCTACTTTTTTTATGTTTATTTTATATTGTGGTTCATTTTCTATTGTTCCACATAATTCATCGCTTCCATTTTCACCATTCTTTATTTCTGGAGCTATTGCAAACCCTTCATTAGATAGTGTTACTAATTCTAATTCTCCGTTTTCTTTTTCTTGTACTTTAAATTGTACTACTTTTGAATCTAATTCATATCCTTTAGCTGCTTTTATTTCTTTTAATTCATATATTTGGTTTGCTCTTAAGTTTTCTAAGAATAATTTTCCTTGTGAATTTGATGTTATTATTCTTGTAACTTCATCTTCTTCTAATTCTTGTTTTTCTTTTAATGTAAATATTGCACCTTGTATACCTAAAGTTGTACCTTTTTTATATTTCATCATATCAAAATTATAAAATCTAACAATTCTCATTCCTAATTTAGTTGGTTGTACACTTGTTTTTATTTTTCCGTCTTCTGAATTTACACAATAATCAACTTTATGGCAACTATATGCAACTTTGTTAGAATCAATACCCTCTGGTATTTTTATTTCATAAGAAAAATCATATGATTTTCCTGTTGTCATAACATTGTTAATTATTATTAAATATGTTTTTACATTATCAAAATTGTCCACTTGTTCCTTAGTTTTCCAATTATTACTTGCATCTGTAATATCATTTGTAGGGTCTGTATTTTCTGAATAATATACAGTAACTTTATCTTGTAATTCATCTGGTATTTGTATTCCTTCTGAACTCATTTTTGTAGTATATTCTGAATTTAAACTATCACCATTTACATATGTATTTCCTTCAAATGGTATTTTTCCTAATATTTTTACTTCACTTACATCTGATGCATATCTATTTATAGCAAATATACCTATTTTTGCTGTACGTGCTTGTTTTGTAATTTCTGCTATTTTTGGAGATATTGTTATGTCATTATCACTATTGTATTCTGAAATAGTTTGTCCTGTAACAAATGCTCTTGGTGAATTTATTCCTATATCTACAGATTTATATGCAACCATTTCTACTGTATTATCATTTCCGTTTATATCATATTTATCTGCCTGTGCTGTATAATATGTTTTTTTGTATTCATTACATCCGTAAGCTTTTATTGTTATTGAACTTTTTTCTGTTCTTGGATCTGGTGTTAAATCACAATTTATTTGTATATTATATCCAGTCGGTTGATCATTTTTTGTTATTATTTTTATATAAGTTTCACCGTTTTTTTCGTATAAATCATATCCTAATAATTCTACCTCTGGTTTACTTATTGAAACACTGTTTACTTTTACTTTTGCAATATTATCTGGTATTACTACCAAAAATGTTCCATCTTTCCAACCTGCATATTCAAAATTGTTAGTATTAATTGCTGATAATGTTATTACTTCATTTTTTAAAACTTCTGTTGCTTCCATTGTTTTTTCTGATAATCCTATATTCATATCTGATTTTTGTGCAATTAATGTATATGTTACAAAACCATCTATTGCTTTTCCATCATTTAGTGTTCCACTTAATGTTGATGTTATAGTTTTCATATTTTCTACTTCTTTGTATTCAAAGTTTTCAGTAACTTTTTTAACATCTAGTTCTTTTATACTATATACATGTAAGCTATCACCTATTTTTTTGCTTACATTACTTGTTTCTATTCTTATATGTTTAACAGGTTTTTCAAAATTATATGTATTTCCAGATACATATTTGCAAAGTTCATCATACGTAAATTTTTTTATTAATTCATTTGTGTCATTATCATATACACTTACTGTACCATTTTCATCTATAAAATGCTCATTTGAAAAATAAATACCTTTATTGTATATATATTCACTCATACTATTTCCATCAAATTCATCACCATAAACTTCTTCTTTTTTTATTTCACTCATTTTTACTTTAGTATCTGGTAAATCATTATTTATTTTAGTTGTTCTTCTTATTGACCAGCATACTGTATAGTTTATATTACTTACAACTTCTGAATTACTATTATATGCATCTATTAATTTTTGTTTTGAAATAGCATAACCACTTATTTTATCTACATATAATTTGTTTAATATATCTTGGCTAAATTCATAATCTGCATTTACTGTTGCTCCTGCTATAAATCTTATTGTAGCAGTTGCAGTATCTTCTTTTGTTATATATGGATTTTGAAATTCTTCATTTGGATTATTATAACATTTTATATAACCTTTTACAGGCATTTCTAATGTATAGTTCATATATATTTGTTTAAATGCTTTTTTAGGGTATGAAACTGTTATATTATAACTATTTCTGCTTGATGTTATACTTTTACTTATTTTTGCTATATGAGTTTCTTCATTATATTCTACTATATTATCCCCAGTTACACTTATAGGTTCATAATCAAATAATTTTGGAATTGTTACTTCTGCCACATTTTCTTGTACAATTAATTGTCTTTTTGTTTCTTCCATTTCAAAATTAAAAGTAAGTTTTTCCTCACCTTCTTCATCTTCTCCAAAATTATAATCAACAATACTTTTAGTTACATATCTATCTTTTATTTCTAAACTTGCTTCGCCATACCAATCTACTGTTAAATTTATAGTTTTTTCAATTGGTGTTTCTGTTCCATCATCTGCAACATGTGTACCTGTTAATGTTACTTTACTTACTTTACTAAATGCATCTGTTTGAGTTATAGATGATTTAATATCTCCATTAATTAATTGTTCTATTCCTGAATTTATTTTATTTAATTCAATTTTTCTGGTATTATCAGAAAAATAATTGTTCTTTATTATATCTCCCTTATAAATATTTGTTTTATATTTAAAGTTTTGACCATCAATGTTTATTACACCATCTTTTAAATAACCATTTGCCCCCACATTAACAGATATCCATAGTTCTGCTGTGCTATTTGCCTGTCTACATGTTCCCAACATATGTTCCGCGTAACCGTCTCCATCAAGATCCTTTGGGAAATATGCCGCAAATCTTACATATTGACAATTTTCAGCATACTCTTTATCTTCTGTTAATTGCTCATATTGCATCATCCTTTTATCTTCAGGACTTAATTCAGTTATAGATTTTTTCTCATTAACTTTAAATGCAATACTGCATATAATCATAGCTATAATTGCTATAATTATTCCTCCATAAATAAATTTAACTTTAGCCTTCATAACCCTTTTCTCCTTTTTTCTATATTTTATATTTATATTTTACATACATAACAAAATATTTTTCAATACCTTAAATTTTACTATTTTTCTACATATTTCTTTGTTTATTTACGGAAATACATTTTCTAAAATTTATTTTTCTTATATTACATTTTTATTAAGTTTTTGTTACATTTTAAAAAAAGTTTATGATAAATTTAAATTTGCTTAGGGAAGTAAGGGAATTGGAAATTAAAAGATATGAACCACATTGAGCTATTTCTTCGACAACCTAATCTGAATTTCCATCTTTTTATTATTTCTTAAAACACTCAAATTCACCATATCCCCAGCATTTTTACTATATATATACTCCCTTAAATCACACATCTTCTCCAATGCAGTATCATCAATTTTTGTAATTACATCACCTATTTGCAATCCACTTCTAAAAGCAGGTGAATCCATTGATATTTGAGCAACATAAATACCTGTATCAAAACTTATATTTGAATTCAAATATGGTATAACATTTTTATCATATGCAAAAACACCTATACTAGCCTCTTCAAACTTCCCATCATTTTCAAGTTTTTGAATAATTGGTTTCACAACATTTATTGGAACAGCAAACCCTATTCCTTCAGCAGATGTAATTTTTACTGTATTAATTCCAATAACTTCACCTTTATTATTTATTAATGGTCCTCCACTATTTCCTGGGTTAATTGTTGCATCTGTTTGAATTAAATTAGACATATATATTTCTTCATTCCCCTCCTTAAAATTTATTGTTCTATTTAACGCACTCACTATACCTGATGTAACAGTTTTTTGAAACTCAAAACCTATTGGATTTCCAATAGCATATACACCTTGCCCAACTTTTATTGCATCAGAATCCCCTAGCTTAGCATAATCTAAACATTTCATATTAATTTTTATAATTGACAAATCCAAGTTTGAATCTGACCATACAACAGTTGAATTATAACTTTTACCGTCCCCCATAGTTACATAACATCCACTACTTCTAGCACCTGATACATGCTCATTTGTTAATATATAACCCTTTTCTGAAACAATAACTCCACTACCAATTCCCATTTCAGATACTCCATTATTGGAAAAAACAATATTTCCATTATTTTTTAATTTCGATATTCCAACAACACTATTAGTTGCTACACCTAACATTTGACTTATACTTTCATCTTCTTGTACCTTTTCCCCCACTGTTACAGACAATTTTTCTGCTTCAACACTATTAAAATCTTTAACCTCAATTCCAGTATACATTTGAAATAATCTGTATGATATAAACCCCACACATATTGCTATTACAGCAATAATAACTATTTTTTTTGTTTTTCTTTTTCTTTTTTTCTTCTTATATATATACATACATATTTCACCTCAATTTTATTATTTCCAATTTTTAGGTAAATATTCTAATTTTTTCTTATTATATAAATCTATTATATAAACAAAAAAATAGATGCTTTTCACACTAAAAAACATCTACTTTCCTTATTTCCCTAAGCGTTTAGCTTTTCAACTAATTCATTAACATCAATTCCATGAACATCACAAGCCTCTTCTAAAGTTTCAGCTTGTGAAGCTGGACAACCCAAACAATGCATTCCAGCTTGTATTAAAACCTCTGCCTTTTCAGGTGCATTTTCCAATAATTCACCTATTTTTGTATTTTTTGTTATTTCCATTATACTTTCACCCCCCATTTTTCATAACAATTTTACCATAAATTTTCAAAAAAGTATAGACAATTAAAAAAATATATAGTATCATAACTGCAAGCAGCAATTATAGAAAGGAGGACACCATAAAAATAATAGATTTATTCTTTACAATTCTTATTATTAATTTAATTCTAAATTTTTATACACTCTACACACTCATAGACATAAAAATTCTTCACAATGAACAAGGTTCAAAACTAAAACTAAAACACAAAAAATAATCAAAAAAATCCCAAAAATTAATCAATAAAACACAAAAGGAGCATTATGAAAAAAAAACTAATATTTAACACCACACTCTTACTCATATTCTTTGCAATTGGTTACATAATTTTTTCACCAATTTACAAACTAAATTCTGTATATATAAGCTATGGGCTAACACCTTACGATATTTGCCAAAAACAGCCCCAACTTTGGTCTTTTATAAAAATTGCATTCATTGTTTCAAACTTTACAACAATAATAATTATTTCAAACATAATTTATCCAAAAATATTCTCCATATTTGCAACACAAAGCAAAACAATCCCCCCACAAAAAATAAATAACCATACCCTACAACTTTTAATTGGAACAAATGCAGAAAATAATAACATATTTATTCCAGAAAAAGGCCTATACCAAAATATTTTAATAACAGGAACCATTGGCTCTGGAAAAACAAGCAGTGCAATGTACCCATTTACAAAACAATTAATATATTATAAAAACAATATTCCCAATGACAAAATAGGAATGTTAATATTAGATGTAAAAGGAAATTATCAAGTTCAAGTTAAAGAATTCTGCGAAAAATTTAATAGAACAAATGACCTTATAATAATAGAATTAGGCGGAAAATATAAATATAATCCCTTAAATAAACCAAATTTAAAGCCATCAATTTTAGCAAACAGATTAAAAACAATTCTTTTACTTTTTTCAGAAAACAACTCAGAATCTTATTGGCTTGATAAAGCTGAACAAATTATAGAACATTCAATAAAACTTTGTAGACTGTATAATAAAAACTATGTTAATTTTAGCGAATTACACAATTTAATAACAGACAAAGACTATTACTATAAAAAAATTGAATTTTTAAAAAGCAAATTTTTGAAAAATGAATTTTCTGAAGAAGAATGTTACAATCTATTAACATCTATAACATTTTTTGAAAACGAATTTTTAAAATTAGACAATAGAACCATGTGTATATTAAAATCCGAAATAACAAGAATTACCAACTGTTTTATATCAGACTATCAAGTATTACACACATTTAATCCAACACAAGAAGAAGAAAATTTTTATGGATTATCTGAAATTTTGCAAAATGGTAAAATAGTTGTTTTAAATATGAATATTTCTGAATATAAAAATTTATCAAAAATAATTGCTGCTTATTTAAAATTAGATTTTCAAACAGAAGTATTATCTAATCTTGCAACAAATAAATATTCAAGAACTGTTGCATTTATTTCAGATGAATATCATGAATATGTAACACAAACAGATGCAGATTTTTTTGCACAAAGCAGAGAAGCTAAATGTATTAATATAGTTGCTACACAAAGCTATACCTCATTATTGAAAACAATTAACAATGAATCAAGTGTTAAAGTTATTCTTCAAAATTTAATAAACAAAATCTGGTTACGTACAGATGACTCTTTTACAATTGAAGAAGCCCAAAAACAAATTGGTAAAGAAGATAAAGAAAAACTTTCTACAACAATTTCTGAAAATGCAAAAGAAACTGTTTATAATTATTTTACAAATTCACTCAATTCTAAAAATTCTAGTATAACAGAAAGTATAAATTCTGTTATACAACATGACTTTATTTTTGACAGTAATTTTTTTACTCAAAACCTTGAAACCTTTAATTGCCTAGCTTTTTTATCTACTGGTAATTCAATAATTCCCCCACAAAAATTACAATTAATACCATATTTTAAAGATACTAATTTTTATGATAATAATTTATTATTATAATTTTTTTATAAATATGTATAATACTGGTTTATAGGTTTTTACCATAAAAACCTAAATACAATTTTATAAGGACTGATATTTTTAATGAAAAAAAGAACATATTTAATTTTAACATTTACAATTATTTTTATTTTTGCATTTTCAACAATTTCTTTTGGTGCATATCCACAATTAGTTACAAAGTTAAATGGTGCATTTAACAAAATTAAATCTTGGCTTGTAAGCCTTTCAACACCAGCAGCTGCAGTAGCTGTAGCAACTGGAATATTTATGAAAAAATTTAGTTTTGGTGATGACGAACGTATGCGTACTGGTAAAAAATTAATTCGTACTGCATTATTTTCCTATGTTTTAATTTTAGTGTTAGATTTAGTTTTATCAACAATTCAAAACTTACTATCAAATTAAAACTTAACCATATTACAATATTCACAGTTTTTACTTAACTAAATTATAATAAAATAAATTTATGAAAGGATATATAAATGCAAGAATCTCAAAGCAATATAACTCAAACAATAATAAATACAATAAATACCCTATTTTCTTCACTTTTTTCATCAATAGATAACAATATTTATTCTATTTTAGATGATATTATTTTTATAAATGAAGACATATTAAAAGATAATTTCATATCATCTCTTCTAGGTACTTCAACAACAACCGGATTAATATTAATTTCTAATTCTTTAATAATTGGGTTTGCAATTTTTTATATAATTAGATATGCATATTCACATTATTCATCAACACAAACAGAGCAACCTTTTCAATTTTTATTTAAATTATTTATATTTGCAATATTATCAAATTCATCATATTTTATTTTTGAACAAATTATAAATATTAATTCACTAATTTCACTTTCAATTCGTGAAGTTGGTGAGCACATATTTGGTTGCAATATAAGCTTTTCTCAACTAATTATTAAATTAAATAATATTGTTACAGTAGATAATTCAAGCTTAAATGTTTTTTCACTTGATGGTTTACTAAAAAGTTTTATTTCCATTAATTTACTAAATTTACTTTTTACATATTCATTAAGATATGTTATATTAAAGGTTTTTATTTTAATTACACCATTTGCAATACTAACATTAATTAATTCTTCTACATCTTGGTTTTTTAAATCTTGGTTTAAAGCTGTACTTTCTTTATTACTTTTACAATGTTTTGTTTCTTTAATATTACTTGTAATATTTTCCACAAATTTTTCAGCAACAGATATTTTCTCAAAGGTTATTTGTATAGGTTCTATATATGCCTTAAGTAAAGCTAATTCGTATATTCGTGAATTAATTGGTGGAATTTCCACAGATATATCTACTAATATTAGTTCACTAAAATACCTAATAAAATAATTTTATATTAGTATTTCACTAAAAAATTTGAAAGGAGTAACATTAAAAATGAATTTTATAATTCCACAAAATTATAAATTTAAAAATAAAATTCTTGGTTTAATTGACTATCCAACTGCGGTTTTTAATATTATTTGGAATCTTATAATTTATCTTTTTTTAAAAAATATTAGTATAAATATTTCTACCCGAATATTTATATTTTCTACATTATCTTTTCCTATTTTATTATTAACTATAATTGGTTTTAATAGAGAATCCCCAATTTATACTGCAAAATACATTTTTAAATATATTTTTTCTACTAAAATATATTTATTTAAATAATATTTTTTATAGTAATTCTTTACAATAAAATTTTTCTTTTATACTAAAAATTCTAATTTTTTATTATATAGAATATTAAACATCATGCCTGTCGAACAAAAAAAAAGAACTGTTTTTATTTTACTAAACACAGTTCTTTTTTATTATTTTTTTTCATCTTCATCTTCATCAACTAATGGTCCAAATAATTCGTCAAATTTTGCTTCTAATTCTTTTTGAACATCTAATTCAGAGGGTCCACTTTCTTCAATAACTGGCATATCAAATTCGTTATTATCAATTTCATCATCAAATAAATCATCTAATGATTCAACTTTCAAATCACTTCCACCATTAAATTTATTTTCTTTATATGGATTATTTGGGTTAAATTTTCTCCATACACCTCTATCTCCAACATCAAAATCATTATGGTCTAATTTTACCTTGTTCATTTCTTTATACATTGGGTGTTTAAAATACCATAATTTTTCTGCTTTAATTGGTTTTAAACCTTTTTCAAATATAATACAATTGTTATTATCCATTCTTCTTAATTCATCTGGTGTCATTAATGCTCTTGCCATAATTTGGTCAGATTCACCAGTTCCTGTTTTCTTTCCTTTTGAATCTCTATTTATAGAATCACTTTTTCTTGAAATTGTTTTTTCACCAAGCTCTTTTGAAAAATATTCAACTGTTTTAAATGAGTTACTTCCTAAAAATACGTGTGTATCACAGTTACCTAAAATTGTTTCGTGTGATTTTTCATAAATTGCTTCCAATTGGTCTAAGTTTTGCAATATAACACTAAATGAAATTCCTCTACTTCTACTTGTTGATATTTTTTTATCAAAATCTGGAATTTTACCTATATTAGCAAACTCGTCTAATATAAAGAAACATCTTTCCTTTAATTTTCCACCATGTTTATCTGCATAATCATATAATTGTTGTATTAATTGTGAAAAGAAAATTGTTAATAAGAAGTCATATGCTGTATGAGTGTCTGAAGAAATAACATACAATGCTGTTTTTTCAGTAGCTATTTGTTCAAAATTTATAGTATCTGTTGATGTAACAGCTGCAATATCTTTTGAATCAAACTTACCTAGCTTTGATTGCAAAGAACTTAATATAGAACTATATGTTTTATCTGATGCAAGTTCAACAGATTTATAATACATTCTAGCTGGGTGATCATATGGCAATTCTCTTATTAAATCTGATAACATATTACTTCCACCATTATTACTTGCTGCCCTTACAAGTTCTGCACAGCTTGCTAAGTTTTGTTCTTCAGGTGGTCTTTTTGCCATTAAGTAATATATTAATGCCTTTAATAACATTTCTGCCATGTCATCCCAGTATGGATCTGATGAACCACTTTCTGATTTCTGACCTTTTACTACTGTACTTGCTATAACATCTACATCTAATTCACTATTTATATGTGCTAGTGGATTATAACCATCACTATTAGCAGGAGTTACTAAGTTTAAAACTTTTATATTATATCCATGTGATTTTAAATAACCTGCTGTATCATCATATAGCTCTCCTTTTGGGTCTGTAAAAATGTATGACCCTAGCATTGAATATGCATTTGGTTTTGAATATGTAGTTGATTTACCACAACCAGAACCGTCCAACTATAAGTACATTTATGTTTCCGTGATTTATTAAGTGGTAAGTAATTTTCTTTTGCTAAAAGTAACCCTTCTTTTTTGCTAAGAACACTATACTGTTCCCCTGGTTTACACCAATCACTTGAACCATGTTCAATTTTATCATAATCACTTTTAGGTAATGTTTTATATATTGCATATATTACTAATGCAAAATAAAATATTGAATAGTATTCCATTCCTTTTATAAAATCATTTATATAATTTTGCTCAAAAATTTCAGTAATTGGAAATTTAAGAATATTATCTACTAAATGTAGTGTGCACCCCTCAAGCCACGTAATTCCTGCATTTCTAGCATTAGTAAATGTATATGTAATAGGTGCAACAAGTAGTATGGCTATAATTAGCCATACTACCAGATATATAAAAATATTCTTTTTTAACTTCTCCATGAAACTTTTAAATTTACTCATACAAAGTTCCCTCTTTTCTCATATGTTTTATTTTTATTATTTTTTATAATAATTTATATTATCTTGTTTGTGTTTGTGTTTTTGATTGTTTTTTTATTTTTCCATTTTCATCTTTTACATATACTTTACCAGTTTTATCATCAATTCTTTTTATAATATTTCCCTTTTTGTCTACAGTTTTTGTATATGTACCTACTGGTATAGCTAATTCAGTCATTTGTTCAGTATATGTTCTTGCATATTCTGGATCCATTTTTAATGTATATTCCTTATCATTTAAAACTGCACTAAATGGTCCCATTACTAATTTAATTTTTTCAACTTCCTTTTCAAATGAAGTTACTTTTTTTGATGATTTTGCATTTGCATCACTCATCCTTTTTCCACTCTCCTCTTTTTAATTTTTTTTATTTTTTATCTTCCCTAATTTCAAAAGCAAAATATGGTTTATTTGGTTGTAACATACACTTACCTTTGACTTCATTTGTTTCTTTATCAAAATATAATGTTGGTTTAATTTCTTCAGTTGTTACTGGGTCAATAATAGAAATTGGTCTTTTCAAATTTGGTGTATATTTAAATTCTTTAAATGATGTTTCATTTTCAGAATATAGTGTATCAAACTTAACTGGCATAGGTTTTTTTGATATTTTTACCTTGTCATTTTGTAATATTCCCATATTTACAACAACTCTATTATTTGCAAAGGATAAAATAATTAATTGATTTCCTTCTTCTTTTGGATTATCAACAAAAAATGTTTTTCTGGTTGCATTCTCTCTTAATTCCTCTGAAAATTCTAATCTTTCAATAGTAAATTTTGGTGAACCCTTTAAAACTTCTTCTTTATCCGTTTTATTTAATTGATATATTACTGTATTAACATCTTTTGGATCTGTAATACTAAAGTGCTTACCTTGTAAGCTTTCCATATACCATACACCCCTCTCCTATGAACCCTAATCATAGTTAGTCTTTAGTAATTCACATTATTAATTATACCTTTTTTTGACTTTAATGTCAATGTTTTTACGTAAACTTCTATGTTTATATTTTAATATTTATTAAAGTTCATACTACTAAAGCAAATTTAATAAATATAGTGGTTTGAATTGCAACTAACCACTTTATACTGTTCTAGGTTTAAATTTTGAAACATTACTTAAATCCCTAAATAATTGTGTTTCTTTATCAGTTATATCTGTTGGAACAACAATTTTAACTTCTGCAACTAAATCTCCACGTCCACCATTTTCGTTTTTATATCCTTTTCCCGGAATTCTTAATAATTCTCCACTTTGTGTTCCTTTAGGAATAATTACTGTAACATTATCATCAATAGCAGAAACTGTTGCTTTTGTGCCTAACACAGCCTCCCATGGTGTAATTAATAAATTAGAATACATATCATTTCCTA
The DNA here is from genome assembly GCA_934149165.1 of uncultured Clostridia bacterium. GTDB lineage: Bacteria > Bacillota > Clostridia > TANB77 > CAG-508 > CAG-492. Next base: position 38,412 of record CAKPDY010000008.1, read on the forward strand.
TTAGTCTAAACTTTTGACTATCTTGTATATTAATCTTTATAAACAAATCTCCATTACTTCCACCATTTTCGCCACTTTTACCTTGACCTGCTAATCTTATTTTTTCATTATTTTGAATTCCAGCAGGTATTTTAACATCGTAATTTTTTATTTTTCCATCAATAGTTTTTAATGCAATTTTCTTTTGTGAACCATAAAAAGCCTCATTTATTGATATATTAATTTGTGCATTTATATTATCACCCTTTTTTGGTATTTTTCCATTTGGTTCTTGTAAATCTTTAAAATTGCCTGCTTCCATTTTTTTATTATCACCTGTTCCGAAAAACATATTAAAAAATTCACCAAATTTTGATACCCTAGAGTATACTTCATTTTCATCTTTTCCTTTTTTTCTACCTACATAATTATTCCACATTCTATCATATTTTCTTTTTGCACTTGTTTCTGTTAAAACTCTGTAAGCTTCATTTATATCTTTAAACCTTTCTTCAGCATTTTTATTTCCAATATTCACATCAGGGTGGTATTTTTTTGCTTGTTCTCTATATGCCATTTTTATTTGTTCAGCTGTTACTTTATTTGTTTCTAAACCTAAAATTTTATAATAATCTTTGAAAATCATTTTACATCCCCCTACTGCTTTTTCTTTTGGCATCATTATAACATATTTTTTTTGTTTTGTAATTATTTTTATAATTTTTTTTAAAACGCATTAAATATCATCTCATCTAGCAAATCTGTGTACGTTTTTCCACATTTATTCCATAATTGTGGATACATACTTATAGTTGTGAATCCAGGCATTGTATTAATTTCATTTAAATAAATTTCTTGAGTATCTTTATCTATGAAAAAGTCAACTCTTGAAACACCTTTTGCATCAACTGCTTTATATGCTTTTTCAGCAATTTTTCTTATTTTTTCTGATAATTCATTACTTATATTTGCTGGAATTTCAACTTTTGATTCACTATTATTGTATTTTGCATTAAAACTATAAAAATTTTCAGCTGGCAATATTTCCCCAACACATGAAGTTTGTACTATTTCATTTCCTATTACTGCACATTCAAGTTCACGTGCATTAATACTTTCTTCAATTAAAATCTTTTTATCAAACTGTGTTGCATATTTTATTGCATCTTTTAATTCACTTAAATTATTTGCCTTGTTTATACCTACTGAAGAACCTGAATTTGATGGTTTTACAAATACTGGTAATCCTAATTTTTCTATAATTAATTTACATATTTCTTCTATGTTAAATATTTCTTCATCAAAATTTTCATTTATGTACACATATTGTGAATTTGCTGATTTTTCCGAATTTTTATATTCAAATTTTCTTATGTATATATATTTTACCTGATTAATATTTGCTTTATCAAGAATAATTTTTGTGTAAACTTTATCCATACATAAACTTGACCCTAAGATTCTACAACCAACATATGGAATATTTAATAACTCAAACAGACCCTGAATTGCGCCATCTTCCCCATACAAGCCGTGCAAAACTGGAAATGCAACATCTAATTGTTTTAACAATTTTGTTGGATTTTCAATTATTTCAAGTTCTTCTGGTTCTTTTCCTATTTCCAAAATTTCCATTTCATTTATATTTTTTGTATATAAATACCATTCACCATTTTTATTTATATATATAGGTACAATTTCGTATTTTTCTTTATTCAAGTTTTTTAAAACTGAACTTCCAGACACAATTGAAACATCGTGCTCTGTTGACATTCCGCCAAATATAACACCTAATTTAATTTTACTCATATAATTTACAAATCCCTTCTACTATTTCCTTAAATTTCATTCCATTTGATGCTTTAACAAAAATAATATCATCCTGTTGTATTATTTTTAATATAACCTCTACTGCTTGTTTATTAGTATTACAATGGAAAACATTTTTATTTTTTTGTATAACAGTATCAGATATTACTTTCCCCATTTCACCTACAGTTACTAATATATCTATTTTATTTTCTAAAATTTCTTTTCCAACTTTTTTATGCAATTCATAAGAAAATTCACCAAGCTCTAGCATATCGCCTAAAACAGCAATTTTTCTATTCGCACTTGCTTTTGATAAATACTCAATTCCTGCTTTCATTGAATCATAATTAGCATTATAGCAATCATTTATAAGCAAAACATTATTTTTTAAATTAATAAGTTCCATTCTGCTTTTTGTAAGTTCAAATTTTTGAATACCATATTTAATATTTTTAGCAGATATTTTTAATATTTTTCCAACCATTACTGCACACAATGCATTATAAACAAAATGCTCACCACCAACTGGAACTATTATTTTTTCCTTTTCATTAATATTAACCATAAATTCACTTGAATCTTCTTTTAATACTATGTTTTCTGCCATTGTATTACTTAAATTATGAATTCCATATGTATATAAATTTATATTTTTTTCATTACTTGCCCAATCATGTAATAAATCATTATCATTATTTACAATTAATACACCATCTTGTTTTAAACCATCCAAAATTTCTAATTTTGCCTTCAAAATATTTTCCCTTGACCCCAAATTTCCTATATGTGATGTTCCAACATTTGTTATAATAGCAATATTAGGTTTAGCAATTTTAGAAAGAAGACTTATTTCGCCTAAATTATTCATTCCCATCTCAACAACAAGTGCATTATGCTCTTTTAGTCCCAAAATTGTTAATGGTAAACCAATATGATTATTTAAATTTCCTTGTGTTTTTAATACATTAAACTCTGTACCAACAACACTTGCAACAATATCCTTTGTACTTGTTTTTCCTACACTACCTGTTATTGCTATAACTGGTATATTATATAAATCTCTTTTATAAGAAGCCATTTCTTGTAATGCTTTAATTGTATTTTCAACTAAAATACAACTAGTTTCCTTATACTTATTTTTTATATCTTCTGATGGTGTAACACCTTGCAATATACATACCTTAGCACCTTTTTTAAAAGCATCTTCAAACAACATATTTCCATCAAAATTTTCGCCTTTTATTCCAACATATACATCATTTTGTTGTATTGTTCTTGTGTCTTTTGAAAAATTTTCACAAACAGTTTCTTCATTTCCCCATAGTAATTTTCCTTTGCATATTTTTATTATATCTCTAATTTTTATATTCATTGTTTCTGCCTCCTTGATTTATTATATTTACTTTTGCTATTTTATATCACTTAATATAATAAATCAAGTGGAAGGAACCAATGGTTCTTTCCCTTGGTTCCTTTTTTTATTATTTTCCTTGTTAAACACTTCTATTTGCAATCTCAATAGCCTTTTTCACAATATTACCACAATTCTTTGATGAAACATTCTGCCATCCGCCATCTTGTTTCACCTGTTCATATACTCCAAGCTCTTTTGCTATCTCTACCTTTAATTCTTCTGACATCAAATTACCTCTTCTATTAGACATAACAAATACCTCCTGTAAGTTTGAAACTCTACCTAGTATAGAAATTATTCTACCAGGTTAATATTATTATAAACATTTTTCGACATTTTATTCTGTATTTTTCTTAATTAATTACCATTATTTAGAAATTATATTACATAGTTAAAATTCCATTTGGTGTATCTAAAATAACTAACACATCTTCTTCTTTACCTGTTTCAACATTTATATAAATTAAAAACTCCCTATCTTCAACTTTTCCTTTAAACTCCCAACATAAAATTTCAGTTTTATATTCAGTTGGAATCATTGCTAATCCTTCACTTGTTATTTCCAAATTTTTATTAATTTTCTCTCTAGCCTTTTCTTTAGATATTTTAGGTGTTACAAAATTTCTTCGTTCATGTGAATTTAAATATCCACTTGTTTCCATTCCCAATATTTCTCCATTATCTAATGCAACTTTTAATTTTACTAAATCTGAATAAACAGTTACATTATCTTGTTCATATGCATAATTTATTGTCACTATTCCATTTTGTTTCAAATAATAAGTTGGTTTCATATTATATATTCCTCTGGAATCCAAGAATTTTTTCCCAATTTCATTTGCATCTTCTTGTGATATAACCTCTGTTGTTACTTCTCTTGTACTATTTGAAAATACCACATGACCACCCTTTTGTGATATTGATACCCATGCATTTACTCCATCATTTTTTATAATTGAAAAATCATAAGATTGTATATTTGCATTTTGTGTTAATCCATTTGAATTTATTTCTTTTATGTTCTCATTTCCAATAAATTCAATAGCTTTCTGTTTAGCAGTTTCTTCATCAATTTCTTCCCCTACTAATCCTTTTCTTTCTGGATTTGTCATATGTTCAGAAAATGCACCATCATATATTAAACCAGCATATTCGTGAAAATTTTCTTCTAAATTTGTAAAACTATCTTTAGAAATATTACTAACTTCCTGTGCAAAAACAGGAGTTCCTTTTTTAGTTAATTCACCCCATTTTATTCTTCCTTCATTTAAATCTGTAGATAATTGATTTAGTGTATTTTTTAGTTCAACACTATATTTATGCAACTCTGTTAAATTATTTAATTCTTCTTGTGTTAATTCCACATTATTAATATTTTTTCTTGATAAAGAATAACTATAATCACTAACTTGATTTAAAAATTTAGCTGTATTTTCTAACTCTGAGCTACTAATTGGTAAACGTGATAAATAACTTTGTGCTAAATTTGCTTCCCTCCATACATATGTTAATGTTTCTGCTCCATGTTCTGGAGTATTTGATACCAATGATTTTGCTAAATATACTTCTACACTATCTACATAATCTACCAACTCATAAAATGCTAAATTATATGAATTTTCTGCAGCCTGTCTATAATCTCTTTGTTTTTTATATGTGTATAATCCCAATATTACTATTATAGCTACTAACACAACTACTAAAGTTAACATATGTCTATCTTTTAATCTATTTTTCCAATCATAAACCTTTTGTTTTACACTTGTCATTTTTCTTTTCCCCCTTACGCTAATTACGCCTATTTTTTAATTTTATTATTTACAAAATCTATGTTTTCCAATTGTTTTTATCAATGGTCTAGACCATATCCATGAATTTGTTGCTGTATCTGGATTAAAATAATATATTGCACCATTTGTTGGGTCCCATCCATTTAAGGCATCTTGTGCAGCTTTAACTACTGTGGAACCATTTTCTAATGGCACATTTATTTGACCATCTGATACAGCAGTAAATGCACCTGGCTGATATATTACCCCTGCAATTGTATTTGGAAAGCTAGAATGTTTTACTCTATTTAAAATAACAGCACCTACTGCAACCTGACCTTCATAACTTTCACCTCTTGCTTCACCATTTATTGCTCTTGCCAACAATTGTACATCTGAAATTGAATTACTATTTGCAGCATTTGTTTTTTCTGAATTATTTATACATAAAATGCATATACCAATAACAGTACATAAAGCTATTATTAAAATATATTTTTTTATAAATTTAAATTTCAATGTTTACACCTCATTTCATTATGTTTATAGTTAATATTAAAATAACCTGTTTTGGAAAATTTATTCATAAAAAATTGTAGCATTGAAAATTTTGTGATAAAATGAAATTGAAAACAAAACTTACTGAAATTTATAAATAAAGAAAGGAATGTAATAATATATGAAAAGAGTTTTAATATTGTATGCAAAATATGGTGGTGGTCATTTATCTGCTGCAAGTGCATTAAATACATATTTGGAGGAGAATTATTTTTTCAATACACATATAAAATGTGTTGACTGTGTTGAATATATAAGTCCCTTTATTAGTAATTTAACTACAGGAGCTTACAAAAATATGGCAAAAAAAGTACCTTGGGCATGGAAAAGGGTTTATTATGGTTCTGAAAAACGGATTACTTGAAAACTTAAGTGAATATGCCATAAAACATATGGCTAATAAATTATATACTTTATTTAAGCAATTTTTACCAGATATAGTAATTTCAACACATCCATTTGGAAGTCAAATGACAAGTTATATAAAAGAACATGAAAATTATGAATGCACACTAGCTACAATATTAACAGATTTTGCATTACATGAACAATGGTTAGTTGGAAAAGATTATTGTGATTACTTCTTTGTTTCTAATGAAGACATGAAACAAGGTTTACTTGCAAATAATGTTCCTGACAGCAAAATATTTGTAACAGGAGTTCCTTTATCTGAAAGATTTTTAGACAAATTTGATGATGATAAAACTTATAAAATTTTTCAATTACATAAAAATAAAAAAGTTATTATATTCTTTGGTGGCGGTGAGTTTGGATTAGGAGAAAAAAGAACAATTAAAGTTTTACGAAGCCTAGTAAAACACCTTGATGAATACCAAATAGTTGCTATTTCTGGAAAAAACCAAAAAATGTGTAATGAATTTTTGCGTTTATCGAAATCATTAAAAAATGATGATTTACATGTTTTAATATATACAAAATATGTTCCAGAATTAATGCATATTTCCTCTCTTGTTGTTACAAAACCTGGTGGACTAACTTCTTCTGAAAGCCTAGCCTCTGGTTTACCAATGCTTATTGTAAATCCAATTCCAGGTCAAGAAGAACAAAATGCAGAATTCCTAGAAAAATCAGGAGCTGGTATTTGGTTAAGAAATAATGATAATATTGATGATGTTGTTAATAATCTATTATCAGACCCAGAAAAACTTGAACAAATGAAGGAAAATTGTTTAAAACTTAGTAAAAAAGATTCTACTAAAAATATTTGTACTACTATTTTAGGTGAACAAGATTTTTGTTAAATTTTTGTATAAAGAACCATTTCATATTAATTTGAATATAATAAAAACAAATGAACTTTAAGCATATTCTTAAAGTTCATTTTAACATACATTGTTAAATTTCATGTCTACCTTCTAAAGCCTTACTTAATGTAACTTCATCTGTATACTCTAAATCACCACCAACAGGAATTCCATGTGCAATTCTTGTAACCTTTACACCTAATGGTTTAATTAATTTAGATAAATACATAGCAGTTGCCTCACCTTCAACTCTTGGGTTTGTAGCAATTACAATTTCTTTAACATTTCCGTCCATAAGTCTTGCCAATAATTCCTTTATTTTTATATCATCAGGTCCAACTCCATTCATAGGAGAAACAACCCCATGAAGTACATGGTAAACTCCTTTAAATTCATGTGTTCTTTCCATTGCCACAACATCTTTTACATCTTCAACAACACATATTAAAGACTTATCTCTACCACTATTTGCACAAATAGGGCAAGGGTCTGTATCTGTTATATTATAACATTGTGAACAATATTTCAAATTCTTCTTTGCACTAGTAATTGCTTCTATAAATTCATTTGTTTCTTCTTCACTTGCATTTAAAATATGAAAAGCCAACCTTGCAGCTGTTTTATTTCCTATACTAGGCAGTTTTTCAAATGCTTCAATTAACTTTTCTATTGATGGTGAATAATAACCCATATTTCCACATTTTCCTTTCTTTAGTTAATGTAATTAATATTATAAATTACATCATTCCAGGAATATTATATTTGCTAAATTCCGCACTTTGAGCTGAATCAACTTTTTTTAGTGCTTCATTAACACATGTTAAAATTAAATCCTCTAACATTTCAACATCATCTGGATCAACTGCTTCTTTTTTTATTTTTATTTCTTTTATTAATTTTGCACCTGTAACTTTAACTTCTACAGCTCCGCCACCAGCTGATGCATCAAATTCCTTTAAAGCTAACTCCTCTTGTGATTTTTCCATATCTGCTTGCATTTTTTTTGCTTCTTTCATTAATTGACCGATGTTCATTCCACCGAACCCTCCCATACCTGGGAATCCTCCTCTTTTAGACATTTTTAAATTCCTCCTTTTTATAAAATATGATTATTTTTTTTATTGTAGAGCTTACTTAAATTACTCATCAATAATATTTATTGGCATTCCAATTTCATTTGCAATATTTTCAAAATTATTATCCTGCTTAACTGGTTGTTTTGCATCTATATACTTAACTTGCATTGGTTTTCCATATTCCATTGAAACTAATTTTGTAAGCTCATTTACACTTTCTGGTTTATCTAAAATGCTTCTTCCAAAAGGTGTAATTCCATTTTGAAAAACAATTCCAACAGTCATATCATCTACCTCTGTTGCAGTAGTATTTACTAAATTTGTATATAACATTATTTTACCATTTTCTTTAAGTCCTTTAACTAAATTATCCCAACCTTCTGCTTTTTTTCCTGTCGGAATAAAGTTAGATACAATATTTGAAGGACCTTTATGTGTGGTTCTTGCCAAGTTTTTTCTAATATTATTATTTTTTTCAGGTGAGTTATCCACATTTTGTTCCACATTGTGGATAACTTTACCTGATATTTCATTAATTTTATATTCTAATTGTTTTATTCTTCTTTCTAAATCTGAATTATCTAAATTTGATTTACTATTGTTTTCTATATGTGAGCTTTCATTTACTTGGTTATTAATTTCATATTTTTTAAATATATTTGATTCATTTTTTTCTTCCCCAATTAAACATAATTTCATAACTCCAACTTCAAGCATTATAGTTTTTTGTGTAGTCATTTTTAAATCACTAGCAAGTTCAGATAAACTATAAATCATATTTAATAACCTTTGTTTTGATACATTTTTAGAAATTTCTTCTATTTGTTTTAGTTCATTTTCATTATATAAATTTAATGTTCCGCTAGATTTATATACTAATATATCTTTTAAATATTTAATAACTTCCCATATTAAATTATTTAAATCTTTCCCATCAGATATAGTTATACTTATATTTTTTAATGTTTCATCTGTATTGCATTGTATTATAGAAGTAACTATTTTATTAATATATTCTGTTTTTGGTATACCAACTAATTCCTTAACTTTATCATCATTAATTTGGTCTTCTCCTTCTTGAACACATCTTTCTAAAATGCTTAATCCATCCCTCATAGCACCTTCTGCTAGGACAGAAATTGTAGTTAAAGCCTCATCTGTAATGTTAATTTTGCTTTCATTACATATGTATTTTAATCTAAGTTTAATATTTTCTGGAGATATTTTTTTATAATCAAATCTTTGACATCTTGAAAGAATTGTTGCTGGCAACTTTTGTGGTTCAGTTGTTGCAAGTATAAATTTTACGTGTTCAGGTGGTTCTTCCAAAGTTTTTAATAATGCATTAAATGCACCAACAGATAACATATGAACCTCGTCTATTATATACACCCTATATTTTGCAATTGTAGGCAAAAAATTAACTTCTTCTCTTATTGCTCTTATATCCTCAACACTGTTATTTGAAGCAGCGTCCATTTCAACAATATCTGTTAATGAACCTTGCATGGCTGCCCTGCAAATTTCACATTCATTACATGGTTCACCATCTTGTGGATTTAAACAATTAATTGCTCGTGCAAGTATTTTAGCAGCTGATGTTTTTCCTGTACCACGACCACCTGTTAGTAAATATGCATGCCCTACACGGTTTGCAATTATTTGATTTTTCAATGTTCTTGTTATATGTTCTTGTCCAACTATTTCACTAAATTTAGTTGGTCTAAACTTTCTGTACAAAGCTGTATATGCCACAAATATCACCCCTTTGTATTTTAACAAATTATTATATTTTTTATAAATTTTCACATATTTTCGTGTTTTTCATAAATTTTTCAAAAAAAATAGCACGAGCTATATTTTTTCTCTAACCTCTCTATGGAAGTATTTTTCACATAAAATTTACCACTTATTGCTGCTTCCTTCCGGATCTGACAAGGTTCATGGCTTTTTATTGAAAAATATCCTCCATACAAAGGTTAGAGTTATCTCATGCCATTTGTATTATATAATGTTTTTTATTTTTAATCAATAGTTTTTTTAAAATTTTTTCTTTAAAAACGTTTAAAAATTACATTGCTAAAATCTGTAATTTCCATAGTATTTTTTTCTTGTTCAACCATTCCTTCAACTGGTAAATCTAACACAATATTTGCTTTATAAGATTGATTTTGAAGTTCAATAATAATATCAAAACAAACTTTAAATTTCAAATCTTCATCTGAAACTCCCATTTTCTTTAACAAAAATATTCCCTGCTTAACTTCTGTATCATCATTTGATTGAAATTTGCCAACTTCAACATTTGCAAAGCTTATACATATGCAACCTCCCTGATTCCCAATTTCCAATGTTTTTTTATTATCTGCACTTGCACCTTTATATGTTAAACTAGAATTAACCAAAAAATCATTTGTATATTTATATAATCCATCATCAAGACTATTTGGCATATATACTTGAATTTTTCCAACATTTTCACTTTTTAAAATTTGTATATTTTCAATTTTAACATTTTTTATTATGTCTTCACTTTTACAATTTAAATTTTTATCAAAATAAATATATAAATCATTTGTTTGAATAACCTTTTCATTCCATATGTAATTTTCCTCTTGTCCGTTCAATATTTTCATTTACATTATCATCATTAACTGTACAAGCTGAACTAATTACAATTATTTTTCCTAAATTAAATGGCATATTTTTTTCGCCTTCAACCTGATATTTTAAAACAGTAAATGCTGCAAATGCTATTGCACTCACAATAACAACTATTATTATACAAAATTTAATTCTTTGTATTATTTTTTCCTTATTCACACTTTACTCCTTTATATTTTTTATTTTCCAAGGAATTGCCTTGTTTTTAATTAAATTTTTATTCATTTACTTTGTTTTGTTTTTTCAAATTTCTTAATTCTTTAAAAAATTGCTTTAAAATTGTTTCACATTCTTCTTTTAAAACACCATTTTCTACTTCAACATTATGATTAAATTCATAATCATTCAATAAATTTAGTACAGAGCCACACGCTCCAGTTTTTGGATCTAATGCACCAATATATACCTTTCTAATACGTGATTGAATTAAAGCACCTGCACACATACTACATGGTTCAAGTGTAACATACATATCACAATTTAGCAATCTCCAACTATTAAGTTTTTTACTAGCCTTTTTTATTGCCAAAATTTCTGCATGATTTGTTGTATCACATTTTTCCTCTTTTTTATTATATGCTCTAGCTATTACTTTTCCATCTTTTACTATAACTGCTCCTACTGGAACCTCTAATTTATTATATGCTTTTTTTGCCTCCTTTAGAGCCTCTTTCATAAATCTATTTTTGCTTTTTTCTTCACTAATTTCTTTCATACACACCTAACCTATATTATTTACTATTACTTTTATTAAAAATATAACAATTTTAAATTAATTTTCCTATTAAATCATATTCATTACTATCAATAATTTCCACCATAACATAATTATCTAATAACTCATCTTTACTTTTCTCTATATATATTACACCATCAATATCTGGAACTTCGCTTTTACTTCTTGCTATATAATATTTTCCATCAAAACTTTCTTCTTCTATAATAGCCTCCACTTTTTTTCCTATTTGTTTTTTCATTACTTCATCTGATATTTTTTCTTGCAATTTCATAATTTTATTATATCTTGATTTTTTAGTCATTGGGTGAATTTGTTCTTTCAATCTTTCTGCTGGTGTTCCATCTTCTTTTGAATATGAAAATGCACCTAATCTATCAAATTTTGTTGTTTCTACAAAATTATATAATTCATCAAAATCTTCTTGTGTTTCCCCTGGAAAGCCCACCATTACTGTAGTTCTAAGTATTACATTAGGTATTTCATTTCTAATTTTTGTTATGATATTTTTTATTGTATCTGAATTACTTTTTCTATTCATTCTTTTTAAAACTGTATTTGATATATGTTGAATTGGCATATCAAAATATTTACATATTTTGTCATTTTCTTTTACAACTTTAATTAGTTCATCTGTTATAGATTCTGGATATGTATATAAAAATCTAATCCACTTAATTTCTTCTATTTTTGAAAGTTTATCTAATAATTCTGCAAGCATTGGTTTTCCATATATATCTATTCCATATTTACTTGTATCTTGTGCTATTACTATAATTTCCCTATAACCACTTTTTGCTAATTTTTGTGCCTCTTGTAAAACATCTTCTATTTTTCTACTAACAAATTCTCCTCTGATATATGGAATTGCACAATATGTACATTTATTACTACAGCCTTCTGCTATTCTTAAATATGCATAATTATTTCCTGTTGTAATTTCTCTTTCCAAAAATTCTAATTCATTATTATTTACATTTTCTTCTTTTTCTATTAAATTCTGAATTTGCTCCCATATTGTATCATATTCTTTATATTTTATAAATAAATCAACTTCTGGAATTTCTTTCATTAACTCTTCTTTATACCTTTGTACTAAACAGCCCATAACTATTAAATATTTGCATCTTTTTTGTTTGTATTGTGCCATTTCTAATATTGTGTTTATTGCTTCTTGTTTTGCTGATTCAATAAAACCACATGTATTAATTACAATAATGTCACTTTCTGCTGGATTGTTTACTATTTTATAATTGTTTTTTTTGAATAGTCCTATTGTCATTTCTGTATCTACTAAATTTTTACTACATCCTAATGATATAAACCCTACATTCATTTTTTGTCTCCTTATTCTAAATTTTCATATTATTTTACCATTTTTTTGCTATTTACGCAATAGTGTTTTTTGCAAATAAAGGTAGGTTTTCTTTTATATAGGCTAACTCATTTTCCTTTCCACCAGCCCATTTTATAAACGGTTTTATTGTTTCCATATTTCATTCCTTCTTTTAATTATAATCCAAGGAGACGGAGAACCTAAGTTGTTTAAACAACCCAGATTCTCCGTCCCATTGGGTTTCCTTTTTTGGTGTGCCCAAGGGGACTCGAACCTCTATCGGTCGCTTAGGAGGCGACTGCTCTATCCTGTTGAGCTATGAGCACATTTTTATTTATCATTTAAAGTATATCTTATTTTCTCTTTTTTTTCAATATTTTTTGTGATATAATATCAAAAAAAGAAAGGAGCAATATTATGCAAAAAATATTAGCATATATGAGAAAAGCAATAGACAACTATAATATGATAGAAGAAGGTGATAAAATAGCAATTGGTCTTTCAGGTGGAAAGGATTCAATCACAATGCTAATGGGCTTTAAAAACCTTCAAAGATTTTATCCAAAAAAATTTGAAATATTAGCAATAACAATAAACCCAGGCTTTGAAGGCTTTGATGTAGATTTTTTAAAAAAATTATGTAACAACATAAATGTACCATTAATAATTGAAGACAGCCATGCCAAAGAAATAGTTTTTGATATAAGAAAAGAAAAAAATCCATGTTCACTATGTGCCAATATACGTAGAGGTATGTTAAACAGCATTGCAACTAGAGAAGGTTGCAATAAAATTGCAGTTGGTCATAATGAAGATGATGTTTTAGAAACATTTTTAATGAATTTATTTTACGCAGGCAGTATTAATACATTTGCACCTGTAAGCTATATGGATAGATCTAAAATGACACTTATTAGGCCTTTAATATATGCTCCTGAAAAATACATTTATAATTTTGTAAAAAGAAACAATATTGAAGTAATGCCTAAAGCATGTCCAATGGACGGTGTTTCTAAAAGAGAAGATATGAAAAACCTATTAAAAAAATTACAAATAGATATTCCACACATTAGGGCAAATTTATATGGTGCAATTAAACGTGGTGAAATCAACGGTTTTAAAGAATTTAAATAATATGCTAATTTACACAGGAAATAAGAAAGGGATAAAAAATGAAGAACAATTACTACTCATTACAAAATAACAAAAAAAAGAAGAAAAAATATTCAAATACTAAAGCAAATTACAAAAAATCACAATCAAACTACAGAAAAAGGCAAGCTAAAAAACTAAATTATAAAAAAGTATTTATAGCTTTACTAATTTTAACATTACTACTATACCTAACAATTTCAGGAATTATTAAATTTGTAAACAATAAAAATAATTCTGAAACAACAGCTATTCAACCAGAACAGCCAAAAGATATTACAATAAATATGGCAGTAATTGGAGATATAATGTGCCACACAACAAATTTTTATGATGCCTATAACAGTGAAACTGACTCATATGATTTTTCAAAAGTATTTACACAAATACAATCATATACTCAAAATGCTGATTTATCTGTTGGAAATTTGGAAACTACATTTGCAGGAAAAAACGTTGGTTACACAGGTTACCCAACTTTCAACACTCCTGAACAACTTGCAAAAAACCTTGTAGACTTAGGGCTTGACGTTGTTTCAACAGCAAACAACCATAGCTTAGATAAAAGATATGCTGGTTTAGAAAATACTTTAAATGAATTAGATAAAGTTGGTTTAAGTCATACTGGAACTTATAGAAGCAAAGAAGAACAAGATACAATTGTAACTAAAAATATTAATGGAATTAATTTTGCATTTTTATCATTTACTTACGGAACAAATGGAATTCCTGTTCCTACCGGAAAAGAATATTGTATAAACCTTATTGATGAGCAATTAATTTTAGACCAAATTTCTAAAGCAAAACAACTTAACCCTGATGTAATTTGTGTAAGTATGCATTGGGGCGATGAATATAAATTGGTACAAAATTCTACTCAGGAAAAACTTGCAAACTTTTTATTTGAAAATGGTGTAGATATTATTTTAGGTAGTCACCCGCATGTTTTAGAACCTATGGAAAAACGCACTATTACATTAGCAGATGGCACAACAAAAGATGGATTTGTAATTTATTCATTAGGTAATTTTATGTCTGGTCAAGTTATTGAAGACACTAAAAATTCTATTATTTTGCAACTACAAATTACTAAACATGCAAATAATAAAATTACTATAGATTCATATAATTATGTTCCAATTTATATGCTTGATAATGGTGCAGGTTCACAAGATAGATATAAAATTTTAGATATTAATTCATGTATTTCTAACTATGAAAGCGGAAATTCTGAAATTTCTACCGAATTATATAATACTTTAAAATCTTGCAAAAATAAAATTGATAAAATTATGATTAAATAAAAAAACAGGAGTTATATTGTATATATAAACAAATTGTTTAATATTACAATATAACTCCTTTAAGATTTTAGCAAAATCTCTCGATAAGTTCTTTAATAGAGAATTCATCGAAGTTAGTTTTACTATCAGACTGAAGAAAATGCACAAGCATTTTTACTGTGAATTCTGCTGGTGTGTTAACAACAGTTTTTTGTCTTGAAAACTCATCATAAAATTTGAGCTCTCCATCTTCTTCTGTTGCTACAAAACGAACTCCTTTATTATAAATTTCATAGAGCTCATCTTTTTCTTCGTCTTTCAAGTTAAGCTTTTTCGTTGTATACATAATATAGTACACCCCTTAGTAAAAATTTGCACATATTTGAATGTGTATTTTTTTATTATACACCATAATTACATAAAAATCAATAGTTTTCATAAATAAATTTACATAATTTTAATATTTTTTTATAACAAATCTCTAATTTTTAACCATATAATTGTTATAGCTGTAAGTGCTACTGTGCTAACAACTAAAATTGCAAAACCTAATGGATTATCTTGCATTGGAACAGGTACATTCATTCCCCATAAGCTTGCAATAAGTGTTGGTATTGCTAATATTACTGTTATAGATGTTAACATTTTCATTACACCATTTAAATTATTAGATATAATTGAAGCATATGCATCCATAGAGCCATTTAAAATATCACTATATATTTTGCTCATTTCAATTGCCTGTTTATTTTCAATAATAGCATCTTCTAATAAATCTTCATCTTCTTCATATAACTTAATTATTTTACCTCTTAAAGTTTTTTCCATAACTACTTCATTTGATTTAAGTGATGTTGTAAAATAAACCAAACTTTTTTCTGAATTTAATAATTTTAATAATTCTTTATTTTTCAATGTTTTTTTCAAAATTCCTTCTGCTACTTCTGTTTCTTTATTTATTTGTTTAAGTAATCTTAAAAAAACAGATGCATTCTCATAAAAAAACTGAAATATAAATCTACTTTTTTTATAAGTTACAACTTTTTTATTTATTGAATGTTCTAAATTTGATATAATTTTATTTTTCTTTAATGATACAGTTATAAAATATTCATCTCTAACAACAATAAGCCCAACTGGCATTGTTGTATATATTTCCGCATCTTGTTCTTTTTCTAATACTGGAACATCTAATATAAATAATATTGTTCCATCATCTTCTATATCTATTCTGGCTTTTTCTTCATAATCTAATGCATATTTTATAAAATTATCTTCTATTCCGTATTTTTTCACATACCTGCTTAATTTCTTTTTCCGAAGGGGAGACCATATTTATCCAACATCCTTTTTGTATTTCTTTTTGCTCTTGTGTAATATTTGTTTTAATATCTGTATTGTATATTTTTATCATACTTTTCCCCTCCATTTCTTTTTTCACGTTACTATTATACCATGTTTTTTTAATAATTTCAATTATATGTAAACTTTTCTATTGACTTTTAGATGTTCCAAGTTGTATAATACATTTATATGGGTTATTAGCTCAGTTGGTAGAGCAGCAGACTCTTAATCTGAAGGTCCGGGGTTCGAGACCCCGATGACCCACCATAAAAAACGTTTGGCTAACATAATAAACTATGTTAGCCAAACGTTTTATTTTTACATTTTTTGAATTTCTTCCACTGATAATCCTGTTACTTTACTAATTAATTCAATATTAATTTTTTCTTCCAACATTTTTTTCACAATTTGTATGCT